>NZ_QDKL01000003.1:600000-791820 GCF_003346865.1 Halobacteriovorax vibrionivorans
TCCACCCATCTCAGTGATGACTTTAACTGGATAAGTCTTTTGCGTTTCGCGATTATGATATAAACGTTGGCTACAAACTTTTGCGATATGAACCCCTACTGGTTTTGAACCAGTAAAGATAACACCTGCAATACGCTCATCTTCAACAAGCTTTTGTCCAACAGTCTCACCAACACCAGGAAGATGAATAAGAGCATCTTTTGGAACACCTACTTCATGGAATAGATTAACTAGCTCACATGTAATCAGTGGAGTTTGTTCTGCAGGCTTTAAGATAACACTTGAGCCTGTTAGAAGTGCTGATGCAGTCATTCCACATGGGATGGCCATTGGAAAATTCCAAGGTGCGATAATAGCAAATGGGCCTCGAGCATCGATGTCTCGACTTGGGCCAACTTCTTGTAAACGGCGAATATAATAATTTAAAAAATCAATTGCTTCATCGACATCTGCAAGTGCCTCACTAATGGCCTTACCTGACTCATGCATAATAAGTGCAGAATAGTAATTTCTGCGCATATACATAATCTCAGCAGCATGGGCCATAATACTGGCACGTTTCTGCCAAGAGTAACTCGACCACTCTCCATCATAGAATGATTTATCAACTGTATCTAACGCTTTTTGCGCATCATCAAGTGTAGCAAAAGTAATTTTACCTACGACAGATTTTCCATCTGAAGGAGAAAGTACATTTTCAACTTCACCACTTAGTTTGAAATCACTTTCATAATCTTTACCTAATTCAAACTTTTCAAAGTCTCTTCTAAAGTACTTCAATTCTTTTTCGAGATAAGTTTTCAGTGGTGGACAATTAGAAAAATCACCAAAGATATTTGTGATTGTTGAGTCAAGATTTAGAAGCCCTTCCTCATGATGTTTAGCATAAATATCATTTGGTGCCATAAGTTTTGCATTCTTCTTATGACTTCTCATAATTGTCAGAACACCAACTTGAGATGAGTTCTCCATAATACGACGAACGAGATATGCCATACCAACAATTAATGAACCGATAGGTACATAATTTCTGACTGCCCATCCCATTTTGGCCATGGCCGTAGACAAGGCCTCATATGTCATATGTAGACACTGGTGTTCGATTTCATCGATATCACTATATTTAGTCTCTCTAAGAGCACTTGCAAAAGCGTGATCAGAGAAGTTGTGAGAGGCAAGACATAATTTAATATGTGGAAAGGCCTTAAATGTCTCATCGATCATTTGTCTAAAGTTAATATCTGTTTCTTCTTTATTTAAAAATTCAGGAGCGTTGTGAGCATGAGCTTCGGCCTCAACTGTTTCAGCATCCCAATAAGCACCTTTTACAAGACGTATTGGCATATTATGTCCACGCTGTTTTGCTAGATCAATAATGTCTTGTAGATGCTCGTAGCAGTCACGAAGGTAGGCTTGAACAACAATACCAGTATCTGCATAATCTTTTAACTCAGGAGTATCAAGAAGCGCCTTTTTATAAACCTCAAAAACTATATCGCGGTAGTGATAGTGTTCGGCATCGATATTGATAAAAACCTGTTGCTCCATCCCTGCTTTTAAGATCTTGATAAGTCTTGGAGCAACTAAACTATATGTATAATTAAAAGCTTCTGGCCTAAAGTCAGAACAAAGAGCTGAAACTTTAATCGATACGTGGGCACGAAGAATTCCGGCCTTATTTCTACGACCTGGAGAGATATGCATACTAAAACCATTAACTAGTTTTAGAACTTCATTCATATAATTATCAGCTTCTTCTTCTGATACAACTAACTCACCTAACTGATCCAGGGTTACATCACGACCAGACTTAAAGATCGTCGAGAAATTCTTTTGGGCTGTTTCAATTGTCTCACCTGCAATAAATCTTCTTGCCATAAATCGAACTTTAAAACGAACAATGGCAGCAAGTGGTTTTGCTGGAAAGACTTTTACAATTAATAAAGTAAAGTAGAAAAGAAGAACTAATTGAGAAGGAAGAGGTTGTCTATCCCCTTTTAGGCCAAGTTCTTCAGCTTTCTTAGAATCGACAATAAGACGTCTTAACGCTTCTTTTAAAGTCCTCTTAACTTCTGTTCCTTCATCATCGTGATCAAGAGAAGGAAGAATTGCCAAGAACTTAAGTAAGTGAATTCTTAGAAGAGCATAATTGGCCGTAAGACCTAAAGCAAAGTCAGAGATTTTTTCAAAAAAGACAGGAGAATATCCATTGATATATACTAAAAGCTTTTTAGTAATCGTCTCAGTCATTTTTGAAACTTCTTCAGTATCAATTTGGGCGTGTGTATCTAAGTTATAACGTTTTGTAATGATACGACTAACACCAGGGAAGTCCCCAATTCTAACCTTCATAACCTTCGTTACATGATTCTTAAATGCTTTATAGGCTTTATTCTTTTCTCCGTTGAAATTATCAAGAAGAAAAATTTCATTTGCCATCTTAACATTACAAAGTCTTAGAACCTTATCTTTATTATCAACACCTAAAAGAAATTGTGTTCCTTCTAGAGCAATTTGAAATTTGAATGAACTATCAAAAGAAGTCCAAAAGACTAATTCTTTTTTTACTTCTTCTTTTAGATTATTCTCTTCATCGAGAATAAGTGATGAGAAATGTTCATAAAAATCGAGTCTAAAATTCTCATCTAAATTGATCTGTTTAATAACAGGTAGCTTCACATTAACTCCCTTAAAAATTATAAAAATTTGGCAACTTGATCCTTTCTCTTAGAATCAAGATAGCCGATTTATTTTGTCATTTAACTTCCAAAGGGTATAATAAAACAAAGTAGATATTAAAAAAACATATTTACGTAGTGTCACAGAGCACAAAAATAACTAAATATTACTTTTGATAATAGTCTAACTTTGCGAAGATAAGACTATGAAAGAAAAAATTGTTTTTATTGATGACGATGAGAATATTGCTGACCTATTTGCCATGACATTGAGCGCAGGTGGTCATGAGACGAAGGCCCTAAGCGGAGAGCACGACGTAGAGCAATATTTTCATAATATTAGCGATGACCTTAAAATCGTTATTGCAGACAAGAATATGCCCGTCATCAATGGCCCTGAAGTCGTAAGACGTTTTGAAAGTGGCCCAAAAGCGGGAAAACTTGAGTATATAATTATCTCAGGTGACGAAGAGTTAGATAGCGACGATATCTCTCAAAAAGTTCACTTTATGAGAAAACCGTTTAAGAAAGAACAACTTTTATCTTTAATTGAGGAAATTCTTTAATGCGCCAAAGCTTTTGCTTCATTCTATCACTTCTGTCATTGCAAGCGCTTGCACTGACTTATACACTAGCGGACTTACGTGTCCTCTATAGTGAGAAGTCATATAATGAATATATGAAGCATCACCTCGATGTACGTCCATCCAAAAGAGATTTTGAGTGGAAGAAGATGACACGAGAGATGGCCACGGCCCAAGCTGATGAATTTATAAAGAAAGAACAAGTCACTCGTGAAAATTTCAATCTTTTAACTAAGTATATAGAAAATAAAAATTTAAAAGCCTACGCATTTTACACATTGGCCTATTCTAAATTTGCAAGACTCTATTTTAAGAAGTGCAATAACTGTATTAAGGATCTCGATCGATACATTTCACACTCGGCCAGATATCCAGATATTGATTTCGATATTTATAAAAACCTTAATAACTCGATTAAATCAAATTATGACAACCTAGTTAAAGCTCCTTTAAAAAGTAATGATTCAATTTACTACTGTAAAGAAGAGCAAGGCCAGAAAGCTTTAGTCAAAATCCTTGTTGATGAAATTGGAAGAGAAGATACCAAGGATACAATTGTAAAAAAGTCCAAAGATATCTTTAATCCTGATTGCCTCAATGGTTTCTCAAAAGAAGATATCCATGCTCTTTTAGACAAAGCAGATTATACAAGTGAAATCATATACCTAACGTTTCGTGCATTTGAAAAGATTGATGATATTACTTCAGACACATATCTCATGACGTATCTTTTAACTTCACCTAAACCGGGGCCAATCATGAATATGGCCTGGAACCAGATAGAGATGCTTTCAGCCAACTATAAAAAGAGAATGAAAATATTTGATAATCTTAAAAAGCAATATCCTCTTAGTGGTGAGATTTTTGAGCGCAAAAATGGAAAAGTCGCTGAAAAATCTAAAATCATCATCAAACGCTTTGCAGAAAACTTCCCAGAATACTTAAATTTCTATGGTGAAACGTGCCTCAATTTCTACAGTGGAAAAGTGAAATTTGCTCGCGGAAACCCTGCCCTACATTGTGACGATTTCATGGCCGAAGAAGTGGCCGGCAAGTGGATGAGCGACACTGTGCGACTTAAATACTCTGGCGCTAAGAAAATCAACTAGTTAGACCAGGTAAAAACCTCTTAATTCCTAGCATTTCCTTGCCTGATGTTCACAAATGTGGGAATATCAAGCACAACAATAAATATTAGGGAACTGTTAATTATGATCAAGTCACTTTTAACATTATTTATTTCATTCGCAATCATTGCAAATCCAGCTCAAGATGACACTACAATTGGTGATAATGGGCAAGATGATAACCAAGTCTGCCTCGAGCTTAGTCAAGATAAGTTAATTGGTCTTGAGAGTAAGCCTGAAAATGAGCTAGTATTCGTTTCCAATAAATGTTCATACGCTGACTTCACAAAAGAACTAAAAGAAAAACTTCAAGCGGCCCTGCCTTTTGAAGGAGAAGGAAGATTACAACTTTCACTAAAAGACGAAAAAATCAATGTCATTATGGACACTCTTGCAACAGAACATGTTGGTTCAAGTCGTTTTTCATATGAAGACACAAAGAAAATTGAAGACTTCTATTCTTCAACTAAAGCTGATTCTCTTAAACAATCAGGAAACCTAGAGTCTCTTAGAGATGATCAATCAGACGAATTCTACCTTGTGCTATTCTTTAATGCGCAAAAGGATCGCCTCATTGTAATTTATAAGCGTCTAACAGAAGCACCAGTTAATGATGTGCCTCCAACAGACTCTGATGATGATCTACCTCCGTCGGATGATCTACCATCTGAAGAATTATAAAATAAGAAATTTCTTAGCAAAGATACTAGATGCTAGATCGGCATTTTCGCTACTACGATTATCAATACGATAACCTATAAAGACCTTCTTTCCTCTACGGAAAGTATATGAAGGAACAAGGCGAACATATTGGTCCATATCGCCTTTGTATAAAATAAACTCTTCACCTGGCTTAATATCCTTAGCATTAATAAGAAGAGATCCAAGATCGATACTTTTTGCAGACCAATCAACTTTTATCTTCTTTATTTCATCATCCTTACTTGCAGGCCCTCGCCCACTATCTTTTTTATATTCAAGTCCATTAAACATCTTAGAAATTTCAGATGCATCAGGATGATTTGTTATTGATGCTGGTAATGTTGCACCTGAGCTTTGTAGATTATTTAAATCTAACTCTGGAGCAGAACGTCCTGTGATATCAACTACAGTGGCCTTCTTTTCAGGAGGCAAGAAAGTTGAGTTTCCTGTACCACCAGAACCACCAGCTCCAGAGCTCATCCCATTACTGCCACCACTTCCAGAAGTTGGGCTCCCCACGTTTGCAATCTGTCTATCATTACTTCTTCTACGATCATCACTTGAAGGAGATCTTCTAATTGGCTCTAAAGTCTCAGCATCATAACGCTGATAATTTTCACGATTAGCTCTTGCAAGCTCCTCTCGCTCTTTCTTCATACGACGATCTTGCGCTGCAATCGCATCTTTTAAAGAACTACCTGCTTCACGTAATGTCTTAATCGTCTCAACCATCTGCTTAGTTCTAGCTGAAACTTTTCTGCGACCACGTCCACGTGATCCCATCGTTAATCTTCCATTATTTGTGTTTAAGTTACTTTGTTGAACTGGCCCCTGTTGAGTTTGCTGAGCAGGGGCATTTGTAACAACATTATTAATATTTGAATCATTTGAAGAGATAATTTTAGAATCTCCTTGGGCAACTGAGTTACCTTTGTTCTCAACAGCTTCCTGTGCGATATTTTCGTTATCTGTCCCACCAATATCGAAAGATTCCCCATCTTTACTCTCAAAGAATTGAGAAACAAGAGAACCTTTATTAAGTGATGCCGTCTCATTCTTTGCATGTCCAACCATAGACTTAATATCATCGAAATCATCTTTATGTAGATACTCTTCTAAATAAGAGATATCTTCTTCACTCATAGATCCCGATTTAATATCTTTGATTAGTTGGTTTCCAATTGCCTCTTTTAAAAATAAACAATTTGGTAAATTTTGATTTTCTTTTGAAGTACATCCTTCCTTTACAAATTCACTTAAGGCTTTTTCCTTATCAACATTACAGCCATGAATTGAATAAGGAGCTTTATCTTTACATATCTTTTCACACCTAGGATTAGCTTCCTCGTTATTATTCTTATAGGCGGCTGAAAGAGTGCTAAATATATTTAATGATAAGTCTTGTCTCTTAGGTCGATCTTTTATCTTACAATAGTAATTATAACTATCTACATTTTCTAAAAATGGTAGTTCAAATTCAAAATCGTCTTTTTCTGTAGAAGTTATCGATTCACCTGAGCAAAAGCTCTTAACCTTCTGATTAAAATCAACACAGAAGTTATCTAAGTCAGACTGCTCCATACTCAAGCTTTCAACATCATTCTTAATTAGAGACTGACAAGAATTTGTTCTAAACTTGCTTATAGTATTATTTGTATTATCAACACTTGAACTAAAAATTTCATGAAAATCAATACCTAATTCACTTGCAAAGTCTTTACCTACATATTCAGGAAACATCTCATTAATCATTTGTTCACTACAATGTGAATTAAGAGTCTTATGGAGCTTACAGTTTAATTCTAAATCCTGATCAACGGCCTTAACTAAATTTCTTGCCATCATGAAAATACTCCCCTTGAGGTGTTTTCCATTTCTTTGACGAAAAATCTTACGACTTTGACTATAATCTGCTTTATCATTTGCAGAGACACATTCACAGTAAGAGTCTATATTTACATCAGAGCCGATACTCTCAACACAAGTCTTTCCAACCTTAGAATGAAAACCAGTTCCCATACGTTCCGCAATATCAGCAAAGCTATCTCCACCTGTGAAAATCGAAACAATCCCTTGGCGACATTCAGCTGTTGCTAATTGTGATACCAGAATCATTAGGAACGTAATTAATATCTTCATCATATCCTTAATTAAGGTTTATTGGCATATTTGGTTCAGACCTTTTAATCTCTCTTATAGACTTCACTGGGACTAAGTTAAATCGTTCACCAGATCTTAATCTTCTCATTACAGCTGAGTACTCTTTCGCATTTTTCGAATTTTTATAATTTTTTTCTAGATGTTCAAAGACATAGAACATGGGTCCTTCAAATGACTTACCTTCTCTAGTAATTCGAATATATGCATTAGGATCAACGCCCCCATATGTAGACTTCATCATAGAACCTAGATAGTATGAGTAATCACCACCACTACTTACATGATCAAAAAAGTTTTTACTAAATGCCCAGCAATCCATAGACAACATATATTTAAAAAAGAAGTCTCTATGATTTCCTTCTTTGTATGTTTCATCAATATGTTGCATAATTTTTTTATATGAAGGTAAAAGTTTATTTGGCGTACGATAAGCATCACAGACTGCCCTACGACTTGGATACATAATATCAGCAATATTATCCGGATAATTTGGATAAGATGTATTTGTGCCATAAGATTTTACATCAGCAATCATTCTAAAATTAAGTTCATTTTTACGATCGAGAATAGGTGGAACTGACTCAGTTAGACAGTCAACATCTGCACCTTGAATTGCTCTTACGCCCACAAAAGCACTGCTATGAAAGGCAAAAAGAAATGTTAAAAATGGTAAAATGAATTTATTCATAAGTAATCCTTTGTCAGCTAATCGGCTTCTAAGTTACTGACTTTAGGGATTACTTATAATTTTTTAATTTGGCTTAGATCGGCCAGACCGACTGTATCTGTCGGTCTTTAGAGGCTTTTAAAATAATCTAGACTTTCTGGATTTGATACCGCTTGAACATTATCGAGCTTGCGTCCGTTTATTAAACGACTTACGGCCATTTCCATTTTTTTACCTGAGCGTGTGTATGGGATGCCCTTCACTGCAATCACCTTCTTAGGCATATGCCTTGGTGTTGTGTTCTCACGAATACGCGAGCGAATTAGTTTGATATCTTCTTTTGAAAGTTCATGGCCATCTTTTGTGACAACAAAGAGCCATACTTCGACATCCCCATCAATATTCTTTCCGACACAAACTGAATCTTCGATGAAGTCAATTGTTTCAGTTTGGCGATAAATTTCTGCGGTACCAATTCGAACACCACCAGGATTAAGAGTAGCATCAGATCGCCCTAAAACTTGTGCACCACCTGTTTCAGTGATTTTAATAAAGTCACCATGATGCCAAACGCCTTTAAACTCTGCAAAATAGGCTTTGTGGATTCTTTCGCCGTTATCATCATTTAAGAAATAAATTGGTCGAGATGGAAAGCTTTGAAGACAAACGAGTTCCCCTTCCTCACCTTTTACCTCTTTTCCACGAGAATCAAAACAAGTGACATCCATTCCAAGGCCTGCACATTGTAACTCTCCTCGATGAACTGGAAGAATAGGATTTCCTAAGAAGAAGCAACCAATAATATCTGTTCCACCAGATATACTTGAAAGCTGGATATCTTTTTTAAATTTATTATAAACATAGTCAAATTGCTCAGGTAGTAGCGGTGCACCTGTTGAGAGCATTGTTTCTAAAGATGAAAAGTCATATTTAGAAAGATCGATACCTGAATCTTCAAGGGCCTTTAAAAACTTAGGACTTGTTCCAAATATATTAATTTGTTCTTTTTCAATTAAGGAAATAAAGTCACCGAAAGTTGGATATGCAGGTGATCCTTCATAAAGAACTGTAGTTGCTCCAAAATAAAGTGAAGAGATCAACCAATTCCACATCATCCAACCACAAGTAGTGAAATACATTATTGTCGAATCTTCTTTTAGATTTGTATGTAAGCCTAATTCTTTAATATGGTTAAGTAATGTTCCTCCAATTGAGTGAACAATACACTTCGGCTTTCCAGTTGTCCCCGATGAATACATGATATAAAGAGGATCTTTAAAATCACACTCTATAAATTCGATTTCATCTTCACTTGGCTTTACAATATCACTCCAAGAGACGGCCTTATGAATTGATGAAACATCCATCCCCTCGCCCTTGAAATCAACGACAATAACTTTTTCAATACTATCAATCTTTGAAACAACAGCATTTATCTTATCTGTTAGATCAAAGTATTTTCCACCATATTCGTATCCGTTAACAGTAACAAGGACCTTCGGTTTTGATTGGCCAAAACGATCAATAACACCTTCGATACCAAAGTCACTTGAAGTCGAAGTAAATACTCCACCAAGAGCTGTTGTCGCTAACATTGATGTCGCAGTTTCAGTGATATTTGGCATATAACAAGCAAGAACATCGCCTTTAGAAATATGATCTTTTATGACTTTTTGTAATCCTGAAACATCTTTTCGCAATTGCTCAAATGTCGTTTTAATTGTTTTACCAGATTCTCGAACACTGCTTAGAGCAATATTTACATCACGGCCTTTCTTGAGCATATTCTTTGCGAAGTTAAGCTTCATATTTGGAAACCAACCATAAGTATCAAAACTTAGATCAGTACATACAGGCTCTAATTCTCCGCTGAAATCAACATCATAGAATTTTACGAGTTCTTTCCAAAAACTATTTGGATTATCAACCGAGTACTTATGGAGAGAATGATAAGACTGGCAATCAAGGCCTTGAGACTTATTAATATACTTAATGAACTCCATCATATTTGATGACTGAATTCTTACGTTGCTTGGCGTGTATAAAATATTACTCACTTCTTCTTCCTCAGTACTCGATTATATTTAAAGCAGTCCTTTTAATGCTTGAGCGCTATCAGCTTCTACTTTTTCATGGAGAGAGTTTCCATGAGCATCCATTGTTACGACAACAGGAAACTCCTCAACAGTTAATTCCCAGATAGCTTCTGGTGAACCAAGATCACGCCAATAAACATTATCCACTGATTTAATCTTTTCAGCTAGAACCTGAGCTGCACCACCAATACCGTGGAAATATACACAGCCATATTCTCTACAACCATCAAGTGTCTTTTGACCCATTCCACCTTTACCGATAACTCCTAGGATTCCATGATCTCTCATAACTTCCCATTGATATGGCTCTTCACGAATTGAAGTCGTAGGCCCTGCTGCTTTTACTTCATATGTACCATCATCTTTTTCAAGAACGACTGGACCACAGTGATAAATAATTTGATTATTTAAATCAACAGGAGGTTCTGTGCCCTCATGTAAACGCTTATGTACAGCATCACGTCCAGTAAACATTTTTCCTGAAATAAGAACCATGTCACCAACTTTTAGTTCTCTTATTTGTTCTTTTGTAAAAGGATAATCTAGTCTTTTCATTTCGACCTCTTAGTATAACCAGTTCTTAATTTCGTTATTTGATTTTAGAGCAACACCTTGTCTTCTAAATGCCCAGCACATATATGAAACTGAAACAAAGAATGATGCTGGTAGACGGTTTAGATCTGTTACCTTACATCCAAGAAGAGTTGTCTTTCCACCAAATCCCATTGGTCCAATACCTAATTTATTTGCTGTTTCAACGATATCTTTCTCAAGAGCAGCAAGCTCTGGGTTTTCATTTGTATCATCAAGCTTTCTTAAGAATTGATCTTTAGCAGCGACATGACCTGTTCCACGATCACCACCAATACAAACACCTAGAACACCTGGTCCACATCCCTTTCCTTGTGCCTTTTGTACACAATCAAGAATCGCCTTTCTTACACCATCAAGATCACGTCCAGCATTTAGCTCTGTATTAGGAAGTGAATATTGTGCACCGACGTTTTCACATCCTCCACCCTTAAGCATTAGTTTTACATTTAGTGATTTTGACTTATGTTGTTCAAACTTAATGACAGGATGGCCACCACCGACATTCATACAGTCATTCTTTCCAGTAAGAGAATTAACAGAATTCTGTCTTAGGTATCCAATTTCAGTTGCTTTTAAAACGGCCTTCTCGCAGATTTTACGAAAAGCTGCTTGATCAAAGTCTTTAGGATGAGAAACTTTAAAAACAATTGTTCCAGTATCCTGACATAGAGGCTGAGACTTCATCTTTGCCATTTTAATATTTGCTTGAATGATATTCATTGCATACTCAGCAGTTGTGTTCTTTTCTTCTCTATGAAGGGCCTCAAGAACAACTTTCTGCACGTCGTCTGGTAGGACTGTAGAAGTAACACGAATTAGCTCAAGTAGAGAATCAAAAAGGGCCGTATTCTTATTTGGTAATTTTACTACTTTCTTCTTAGCTGCTTTCTTTGCTACTTTCTTCTTAGTTGCTTTCTTTGCTACTTTCTTCTTAGTTGCTTTCTTTGCTACTTTCTTCTTAGTTGCTTTCTTCTTAGTTGCTTTCTTCTTAGTTGCTTTCTTCTTAGTTGCTTTCTTCGCTACTTTCTTCTTAGTTGCTTTTTTCTTAGCTACTTTTTTCTTAGTTGCTTTTTTCTTCGCTACTTTCTTCTTCGCTACTTTTTTCTTAGTTGCTTTTTTCTTAGCTACTTTTTTCTTAGTTGTTTTTTTCTTAGCTACTTTCTTCTTAGTTGCTTTTTTCTTAGCTACTTTTTTCTTAGTTGCTTTTTTCTTAGCTACTTTTTTCTTAGCTACTTTTTTCTTAGTTGCTTTTTTCTTAGCTACTTTTTTCTTTACGGCCATGGCCAACTCCTTAAATTATTTAATCGATATAGAAAAATCTTCCAAATTCATGTGCATACTTTTGAGTAATCATTCCGTATCCTGGATAGCTTACTCCATCGAGTTTAAATTTTTTCCCAAAGCCTTTTACGCCCCAAGAGTTTTTAAAATAATAAACTCCCTTATATTCAAACTCTTTCCAAGAACCATCTTCCATTTGCATCTTTGTCTCTACAATAACATCATCATCGTAACCAACAAGGATCATAGAATGGCCTCCTCCTTTGACAGAAGAAATTCGACGATCTCGAGTCCCAATCTCAGGGTATCCAACAATACCTGCATACCATTTAGACTTATCACGCTCTTGAATTTCGTGAGTAATTGTCTTCTTAGAATTCCAAGAACCGTAATATAATTTAGTACCCATAATAACGGACTTCCCGTCATTTAACCATTGCTTAATTTTATTGAGGTCTCTTGATTTATATGATTTTTTTCTCTTAAATAAGTTACTTACTAAAGTATCTCTTAGATAAATTGATTCCTTTCTAATTGGAATAAAGTCAGGGTCAATTTGTGCAATATCATAATCAGACATTGTAAAAAGTCTTGGATCTCTTTGACCAAGTAAACAAGACTTTAAATACTTAGGAAGAACAACAAGGTGCCCGCATGTTTTCTTTGCAATATTAATTTGTGGGAAGTCTTCATCAAGAGATGGCCATTTTTTACGAGAGTAAGGCCATGTCTTTTCATAAACAACACCCATATCTAAGATGGCCCTCATATTCTTCGAAGTTGAAGAGCCTTCAGTGAGCTTATCTTTCATAATAATATACTCCATCCATTGCTCGGACAGATCTAACTCAACGGGTAAAAATCCTTGTTTACGTATCAACAAGTGCTCCACCATTCCAATGGCCGTAAACATTGTACAAGTGCCTCGAGAGCCTTGAGACTTTACAGCAGTTTGTAAACCAATGAGGCCGTGAATATCACTCTTAGATGGAAGCTCATCGGCATGGACTGAGCTAAAGAGAATTACCAAATTCAATAAAATAATTTTTATAAGTGTTGTGTTCATAACTTGAAATTTTGACCATTTAACTCGGTTTTAGCAAGATGCATTGCGACTTTAAATACTTATAAATTTATAAACAAGCAGTGCATAAAAATTCTCTTACTTGAGGTCAAAATAGATTGCCTAATCAGCTCTAGGAGGGCACATTATAGGATATGATTTCATTGGCAGGATTAAACGACAAACAACGCGAAGCAGCTGAGACTATCGATGGCCCAGTGCTAATTTTAGCGGGTGCAGGTAGTGGTAAGACAAGAACTCTTACCTACCGAATTGCGCACATGGTCGACAACCTTCATATTCCTGGAAAAAGTATCCTTGCCGTATCATTTACAAATAAGGCCGCAAAAGAAATGAAAGAGCGCGTTATTACCCTACTTGGTAAACAAAAATCAAGAGGAATGACCCTTGCAACATTTCACTCTCTAGGGCTTAAGATTCTAAAAAAAGAGATTACTCATCTTGGTTATCATAAGAACTTTTCAATCTATGATCAAACAGATCAATTAAGTATTATACGAGAAGGCCTTAGGCTTTATCACGATAATAAAGGTGCATTTAAAAAAGAGATCATTGCATCTAAGATTGGTAAACTAAAAAATGAAGGGATAAAACCAGAAGACTTTGCAGACTCACCGTTTTTTGACGGTGAAGATCCATACGATCATGCAGTTAACTTCATGTATGAATTCTATCAAGATAAATTGAAATTCTATAATGCAATCGACTTTGATGACATTCTACTACTTACAGTTAGACTCTTTGATGAAAACCCAGAGTTGGCCCGCGAATATTCAGAACAATTTCGCTATATCATGGTCGATGAATACCAAGACACTAATCCATTACAATTTAGACTTATTCGTCATCTAACATGTGCCCATGATAATCTCTGTGTGGTTGGTGACGATGACCAGGCCATCTATTCATTTAGAGGTGCCGATATTTCTAATATTATTGGTTTTGAAAGAGACTACTCACGAGCTAAAGTTGTAAAACTTGAGCAAAACTATCGCTCAGTCTCACCTATTTTGAAATTAGCAAACTCAGTTATTAAAGAGAATAAAGATCGTCGTGATAAAACACTGTGGTCAGATAAGCCAAGTGACATGAAGCCAATTCTTTGGGAATTAGCGGATACTGATCACGAAGCAGAAATCGTTGTTGAAGATATTGTCTCCCACCAGTCAAAAGGTGGACATTTAGGTGATATTGCAATTTTATATCGATCAAATACACAAGCAGCACCAATTGAAGAACAACTAAGACTATCACAAGTTCCTTATACAATTATTGGTGGTCAAAAATTCTACGAGAAGAAAGAAGTAAAAGATATCATGGCCTACCTTCAGGTAATCCGTAATCCGGCCGACCAAATGGCATTAAGACGGGTACTAAATGTTCCAAGTCGAGGAATCGGTATAAGAACACTTGAGAAATTTCTTGAAGAAAGTGAGGCCCATGAAATTGACTTATTTTCTGCGATGAAGAAATCGCCAGAACTTGCAGGAAGTCGTGAAGAAAAGATAAAAAACTTTGTTAAGCTAATTGAGAACACAAAGAATTACTTTGATAAGTATTCACTTAGTGAGGCCATAACAAACTTAATTGAAGACCTAAAATACTTTGAATACATCGATAAGTGCTATGATCAAGCAAAACAGGCTAGTCGAAGAAAAGATGATATTCACTTCTTTATAGAATCAGCTGCTCGTTTTACTGAAAACTTTAAAGAGTCTGCAACTCTATCTAAATTCTTAGAAAAACTAATGCTACAAGACTCTCAAGATTCAAGAGATGACGATGAAGAAGATGACGATGTTAGAAAGAATGAAGTAACTCTTATGACGCTACATTCATCTAAAGGACTTGAGTTTAAACAAGTCTATATGATTGGAGTTGAAGAGGAACTTCTTCCACATAAGAGAACAATTATTAATAACGAAGGTGACGCTGAAGAGCGCAGACTTTGTTATGTTGGAATTACACGAGCACAAGAAAAGCTCATCATGACAGTGTGTAAAGAGAGAAAGATATACGGGAATATGCTTCCAAGACATCGCTCTCGCTTTATTGTAACTGATGATGCCAAGAGATTTTATCAGGAACAAGATCGCCAAAATTTTGGTCACCTTGAAAGCCAAGAAGAAGTTGATAAATATAAGAAGGACTTCTTTTCAGGGCTTATGAATCTTCTAGATTAAATTCAATTGTAACTGTGTTTGAAGAATAACCAGGTATAAGGCTTAAAAGAGCATCGAAGAAATCCTGATCGATTCTTACACGCATACGGCTTACTTTACGACAGTCATAACTTCTTTGAGAAAGAATATCTCTTATTCGTCTCTCTTCTATACCGAAGCCAACAACCTTCTTGGATGCTTTGTAGTCAAGGACATCATCTTTTTTTGCCCATACACCATTTCTTGAAGCACAGAACTGACTATTTAACTTCACACCACTTGCGCAAGAAGTAATTAAGAGTGAAATAAAGAGAAGATTAATAAACTTCATACTCATTCTCCCCAATATCTGTCACGGCCCTAACTTTTACATCCTTGCGTGAAAATAAACCTAGACTTAAAAACTTGACCCACTGATACCATGTTGTTTCGATTTCAGTTATCTCTACTCTCGAAACATATTCACTACGTCTTCTAAAGAAATCATTTCCCATTTTTACGTGATGTACCTTAGGTAAGGTTCCATAAAACATATTATCGTTAGTGTGATCACCTTTTAGAATAATGACTTCTCGATTGGCATGCTTTGAAATATGTAATAGACGCTCACCATCTCCAGTATAAAGAGTATGTGAGCAGGAAACAAAAAATATTAAAAAAATTAAGAATTTAATCTTAGTTACCTTTAAAGTCCGGGTTACGTTTTTCTTTAAGAGCACTTAGCCCTTCAAAGTGATCATTAGTTCTTTGAGCTATTCCTTGATATGCACTCATAAGATTTAAATGACTTTCTAGATCATCACGACTAGCACGCTTCATAGCTGTCTTAGTTAATTGTACAGCAACAGGAGCATTGGCCGCAATTTCATTTGCAGTAGCAGAAACAGCAAGTTTTAGATCCTCACCCGTTACAATATTATTGATAAGACCCATATGCATCGACTCTTTAGCAGTATAAATACGACCTGTGAGATACATCTCCATTGCCTTAGTATAACCAACTTTTCGAGTTAAAAAATAAGGTCCACCATCTCCGGGAACAAGAGAAAGCTTACAGAATGTTTCACCAAATTTTGCATCATCACTAGCGATAGCAAGATCACACATTGCAACTAAATCACAACCTGCACCGATAGCACCTCCGTGAACCATTGCAATAACTGGTGTTTGTAATTTTTCGATTGTACGAGGAATATTTTGAATTCCTTTAGAGTAACGGTTTCTTAACTCGAATGGCTCCCCTGCAAACATACCTTTTCGGGCCTGCATCGCTTTAATATCCCCGCCAGCACAGAAGTTATCTCCTTCTCCACTTATAACAATAACTCTAACTTCACTATCAGTATCAGCATATTCTAAGACTTCAGTAAGAGATGCGATCATTTTATTTGTAATGGCATTTGCCATTTTAGGATTATCTAAACTAAGCCATAATACATGGCCGTTTTTTTCAACTTTTAATTGCTCAAACTCGTATCCGTAAATTGCCATTACTTTCTTCCTTTATATGCTTGAAAAAACTTCGATGGAGCCTGATGTCCAATCTTTGATGTGATAAATTCACTTGCAGCATGAAGCTTATCCATATCAATACCAGTATCACATCCTAATTTATTTAAAAGATTAACCACATCATCTGTTGCAACATTTCCGCTGGCACCTTTTGCATAAGGACAACCACCAAGACCTGCAGCAGATGAATCAAAGACAGTAACTCCCTCTTCCAGAGAAGCATAGATATTTGCTAAGGCCATACCTTCTGTATCGTGAAAATGCATGGCCATCTGATTAAGATCAAACTCATTTGCAATCATTTTAGTAATTCGTCTAACCTGTACTGGGTTTGCAACACCAATAGTGTCACCTAAAGAAATCTCATAACAACCTAAATCAAGTAATCTCTTTATCCCATCAATAATGGCATCATCCTCAATATCTTTTTCATAAGGACAACCAAAAACTGTTGAAAGATAGCCACGTAATTTCATTCCAGCATCACTAGCTTCACGAGCGACTTGGACTTGACGAGCGTGTGCTTCTTCAATTGTCGCATTTATATTTTTTTGATTAAAAGTATTAGAAGTTGCAGTGAACATACTAATCTCTTTTACACCTAAAGACTTAGCGACCTCGAGACCTTTTAAATTAGGAACTAAACAAGGAGTTGAGATCCCCTTGCCCTTTGTTAGTTCTAATACTTTAGGATAAAGATCTGCAGCGTCTTTCATTTGAGGAATTTTATCCGGACGAACAAAGCTTGTAATTTCAATAGTCTTAAGTCCCGTCTCACTTAGAAGACGAATAAACTCTAGTTTATCTTCGGTTTCTACAAAACTTTTTTCATTTTGTAGGCCATCACGAGGACCAACTTCAACAATTTTAATCTCTTTACTAAAATTACTCATAAATTATCCAATTATGCCAGTTCGACTAACTCGACTCCTCCATCAATCGTCTGACCTTCATTAACTAATATTGCATCGACTTTTCCGTCACGAGATGCTTTTACAGTATGTTCCATTTTCATTGCTTCCATTACAATCAGTGCATCGCCAACTGAAACAGACTGCCCTGCCTCAACGAGTACTTTCAATACTTTCCCAGGCATTGGAGAGCTCATATCACCGGCTTCACCAGTAGCGGCACCAGAGCGTTTAGCAACAAGCCTTTTTGCTTCAACTCGCTTACTATTAACAATATATGCATTCTTTTGAGTTAAAATATGAAATGGAACATCATTAACCCATAGTGCATCTTCTTCAATATCAACTGCAAAAGTAAAATCGAAGAAGCGTACGATGAGTGAGCTTACGCCAGAAAATTTAAAAGTAGCAGTTAGCTCATTACCATCAACGATATAATGGCGAGTTTCTAAAGCCTCACCGCTCATTCTAAAAGAATCGAAAAGGATATTATCTCTTAAGAAGTCATGCGCTAATGTAGCGGCAATTTCTTCAGCATAAACTTCAGCAGGGGCCAAGTCTTCTTCGTATGTTTTAACAAAGTGTGTATATGTGTCACCCTTTAAGAATGCATCATGCTTAAGAATACGTACAAGATAGTCATTATTAGTAGTTAAACCTTCAAAAGGTAGATGGTTTAATCCAGCTATCATTGTCCCAATCGCTTCATCACGATCTGCACCCCAAGTAATAACTTTAGCAATCATAGGATCAAAATTTACTGTGATAGAATTTCCATTCTTGTAACCTGTATCAAGACGTACACCGTCGATAGCATCACCTATGTATTCGAGACGGCCAATAGCAGGCATAAAGTCATTGTCAGGATCTTCAGCGTAGATACGACACTCTATCGCATGACCAATTTGTCTAATATCATCCTGAGTGAAATCAAATGCTTTACCACTAGCTGCAATTAGTTGTAAGTCAACTAGATCAAACCCCGTTACCATTTCTGTTACCGGATGTTCTACTTGAAGACGAGTATTCATCTCTAAGAAGTAAAATTCGTTTCCATCTAAAATAAGCTCAATTGTTCCAGCACCGTGATAATTAATCGATTTCGTAATTTTAATCGCAGCGTCTGTCATGGCCTTACGTAGTTCATCACCTAAAGCAAGTGAAGGTGTTTCTTCAATAATTTTCTGATGACGTCTTTGAATTGAACATTCTCTTTCAAAGAAATGGAAGTGATTACCGTGAGTATCACTAACAACTTGTATTTCAATATGTCGTGGGCTAGTGATGAATTTTTCAATAAGAACGATATCAGAACCAAAAGAGCTTAAAGCTTCACGCTTACAACTTTCAAGCTCAGCTAAAAAGTCTTGAGAACTTTCCACAATTCTCATTCCCTTTCCACCACCACCAGCAGAAGCTTTAATAAGGACAGGATAACCCATCTTATCAGCTTGTGACTTCAATAGTTCAGGATCCTGGTTTTCGCCATTATATCCAGGGATAACAGGAACACCAATTTCGATCATCTTATCTTTTGAGCCTTTCTTATCACCCATAAGAATAATGTGCTCGGGTGTAGGGCCAATAAAGATAAGACCTGCATCTGTTACTTTTTGACTGAATTCTGCGTTCTCAGATAGGAAACCATAACCAGGGTGAATTGCATCACAGCCGCTATCTTTTGCGATTTGAATAATCTTATCCATATTTAGGTAAGTTTCACTTAGAAGGTTTCCTTCTAAATAATAAGATTCATCAGCAAATTCTCTTTGAGGAAGGTTTCTTTCTTCAAAAGTATAAAGCGTGACAGTTTTAATCCCGAGATTGCGACAAGTCTTAATTACTCGTAATGCAATTTCAGCTCGGTTAGCAATAAGAACTTTATTTATTTCTTTCATATTATTCTATTTCCAGTTTGGTTTTCTTTTTTCTAGTAATGCACTCATCCCTTCCTGACCTTCATCAGAAATTCTTTGTTTTGCAATAACATTACAAGTGTAGTCAGTAACTTCTTCAGTATTTCCAAGTCTCTCTTTAACACCAAAAATAAGCTTTTTTGCTTCTCTTTGAGCTTTGGGAGCAACTTTAATAAGTTGTTTTGCCATATGTACAATATCGGCATCGTAGTAACGATCAAGTGAAACTTGATGAACAAGACCAATCTCAAGAGCGCGTTTCCCGTCAAATCTCTCACCAGTTAAGAAAAGATGGCGAGCATTTGACTCTCCAATTTTTGCAATAACAAATGGAGAGATAACAGCAGGAACAAGTCCAAGATTAACTTCTGTTAAACCAAATTTTGCACTCTCACTTGCAATAACAAAGTCACAACAAGCAACAAGTCCAACACCACCTCCAAGGGCGGCTCCATTAACTTTTCCAATAACTGGTTTTGAAAGATTATTAATCGCATGAAAAAGTCCTGCTAATTTCTTAGAGTCAGCAATATTTTCTTCCATTGAATAATCTTTCATACGCTTCATCCAATTTAGATCAGCACCCGCACAAAAAGACTTCCCTTCACCTGTTAGAACAACAACTCTTACAGAGTCATCATTTTCAAGTCCAAGAAACTCTTCTGTTAGAGCAGCAATCATCTCATCGTTAAAAGCATTATGTACTTCTGGGCGATTTAAAGTGATGTAACATACACCGGCCTCTTCGCCACTCGTTTTTAATTCCTTAATATATCCACTCATATAAACTCCTTCTCAATTCTCATTACATTCTAAAGACACCAAACTTAGTCTCTTCTATTGGTGCTTGTTTACTTGCTTTAATAGCAGCACCTAAGATATCTCGTGTCTTATGTGGCTCAATTACACCATCATCCCAAAGTCGAGCTGTTGAATAATAAGCACTTCCCTCTTCTTCATATTTGTCTAAGATTGGTTGTTTAAACTGAGCTTCTTGTTCAGGCGTCATTGGAGCCTGACCTTTTGCTTTAAGGCCATCTTGTCGAACTGTTGCAAGAACTCCAGCAGCTTGCTCTCCACCCATTACAGAAATTCGTGCATTTGGCCACATCCACATAAAACGTGGAGAATAAGCGCGTCCACACATACCGTAATTTCCAGCACCAAATGATCCACCAATAACAACAGTGAACTTTGGTACGTTTACAGTAGAAACAGCTGTAACCATCTTAGCGCCATGCTTTGCAATCCCTTCTGCTTCATATTTAGAACCGACCATAAACCCTGTAATATTTTGCAGGAATACTAGTGGAATATTTCTTTGCCCACAAAGTTGGATAAAGTGAGAGCCTTTGATTGCTGATTCAGAAAAAAGAATTCCGTTATTAGCAACAATTCCTACTCTTTCACCACAGATCTTAGCAAAACCACACACTAGTGTTGGCCCGTACTTTTCTTTAAATTCATGAAAGCGTGATCCATCAACAATACAAGCAATGATTTCACGAATATCAAATGGCTTCTTCGTATCTCTAGGTAGAATTCCATAGATATCTTCAGCATCATATTTTGGCATTTCAAAATTAAAGTCATCTTCATTTTGAATGAAATTTGTATTTTCAACAATTGAGCGAGTAATCGCTAATGCGTCCTCTTCATCTTCTGCAAAGTGATCAGCAACACCAGAGTCACTTGTGTGAACCTTGGCCCCACCAAGAGTCTGAGCGTCTACTTCCTCACCTGTTGCGGCCTTTACAAGTGGAGGTCCTCCTAAGAAGATCGTTCCATTATCTTTTACAATAATTGATTCATCTGCCATTGCAGGTACATAAGCTCCACCAGCAGTACATGATCCTAGAACCACAGCAATTTGTGGAATACCTTGAGCAGACATTTGTGCCTGATTATAAAAAATTCTTCCAAAATGTTCCTTGTCAGGAAAAACTTCATCTTGCATCGGTAAGAATGCTCCACCAGAATCCACAAGATAAATACATGGTAGGCGGTTTTCACGTGCAACTTCTTGTGCTCTTAAGTGCTTTTTCACAGTCATTGGAAAATATGTTCCACCCTTAACAGTTGCATCATTTGCAACAAACATGCACCAAACACCATGAACTTTTCCAATACCAGTTACAATACCGGCGCTTGGAATATCCATACCGTACATCCCATTAGCTGCTAATGATGAAAGTTCAATAAATGGAGATCCTGCATCGAGGATCTTATCAATACGTTCACGTGGTAAAAGTTTTCCTCGTGAATGGTGACGTGAAACAGACTTCTCTCCTCCACCTTGATGAGCTTTATTTACTCTTTGTCTAAGTTCTTCAACATTTGAAAAATGAAATTTGAAGTTTTCTTTAAAGTCGTCACTAGTGCGATCGACTTTCGAATGAATCGAAATCGTATCTTGCGAATTAGTCATAGAAAATTGCCTCTAATATTTGTAATAAAACTGAGCAATTTTATCTATTTATCATAGATTTTGACAAGGCAAGGCACGTTATGATGCATCACAAAATTCAAGAAGATGTAAGGAAGGTCTTTAATATTACTCTATGGCCTCAGCAGCGTTAAGAAACTTCATATAAATACTATCCTCATCTGTTTTTTCAATAACTTCAGACGCAATACTGCGACCGGCCACTTGCTTGATCTCATTAGCTTGCATTGGAAGACGCGGGCCAACAAATGAACTAAATGCTATGGCCTCCAGTTCTTCAGAAGACTCAGACAGGATTACATTTCCGTTTTCATCATGCTCAATGAAATAAGTAACGCCATTTGCCAATACAACGATATTACTTCCGCTTTGAAGCGCTTCTTTTACTAACTTTCTATCTTGAGAATTGATGACATTATCATCGAGTTTAATTGTTTGGGTATTATTTGAGTTTGCTACGAGCTTCATTCCTCCATTATTAACGATAGATGCAGTTCCAGATGAGGTTGAAGATGAGAAACTACCAGAAGAAGCTGACCTACTAGAAGCAGTGGCTGGAGGACCTGGGGCAATATTAGATACAGAAGGAGTTATTGCTCCACTGCTTCTACTAATATTATTAGAGCTTCTATTAAATGGATTCTCTAATTCACTTGAGGCAGTAGCAGCTTTCTTTGTATTCGAAGGTTTATCACGTTGCGATTTTTCACTATTATTAACATTTTTTGTAAATTCAGCGACTTGATTTTGTAATTCAGAAATCTGCTTTCTTAGACTATTTTCGGTATCCCTTAATTTATCAGTAGAATCACTCGTGATTTTCTCATCCTGATCAATTATAACATCACTAATCTCATCTTTATTGTCGGAGTAAGTTTCATCACGAGACGATTTAATAGAATTATTTTGAACTATAGATGATGCTAGATTTTGCCCATCCATTTGATTTGGTAAGTTTTCTCTTTGTTCCAAGTTTTTAGATAAATACTCAGCACTTTGATCAAAAGTATTATCTGTTATTTCTTCAGAAATAGGTTGTTTATTTGTTGTAAATGAAGAGTCAACTAATGACGATTTATTCTTTGTTCCAGATTCACTAAAGCTTGCAATTTCATTTGAATAAGATGTTTTTATATCGTTAAAAATTGTACTTGTATCGGCAGTTGAACGATAGACTTTTCCATAACTAGAAGCAACTTTTGTATCAATTGCTGTTCCGACTGAACCACAATAATACTTAGCAGAAAAGATATCTTGCCCACCAAAGTTTTCATTGGACTTAGAAAATTCCACGGCCGTAATACCTTCCATAACCTCATCTGTATTAGCTGGGTTACAGGCATATTCTAGTGCTTCAATTCTATCTTTACACTCATCAACAAGTTCTTTATTAGAGTTATGAATTGTTTTCCAAAAAATTGAGTTGGCCTTTCTTTTTACAGTCAAGTCTTCTGACTTATCAAGGTCATTTAGAAAATTTGAAACCTCTTCAAGATCATCGAAATTATTCACTACATTTTTAAGGAAATTAATATTTAGAGTTGTTAAATAACTTATGATGAAATCATTTTCATCTTTTGTCGAAAAAATACGTTCTTTATAATTCAGTGTACCTTCGTTACCTCTTGTTTGGTAATAGCGAATACGATTATCTTCATCCGCTTCAGCAATCGCCTTTTGACGATGGCCATAATATTCGTGTCGAAATAGTTCGTTTGATTCAATAAACTTTTTAACTCTTCCAAGATACTCATCGCTAAATTTATCAACGCCATGACTTTCTTTATTAAATTCGTTATACACAAGATCAATAATTTGTGAAGAATCTGATACTCTCCTATTATCACTACCGTAAAACTCATTTACTCTGTCAGTAGCATTATCAAAAATATGTGTTAAGCGAGTCTTTGCATCTTTTAGATTGCCATCACCGTCTCTAGAACCTTTTGCACTAAATGATAATTCAAATTTTTCATCTAAGGCATTTTTAACATCTGCATTAAAGCATCCCTTAATTTTTTCACTTATTTTATCAATATCTGATTCTGTACAAGAAAAGTCTGGAGAAGCTCCATTATTGATATGATATTGTTCCTTGTATTTATTAAAACTAAAGGCATTGGACTCTATTAAATTAAAAAGGTCATAAACTCTATTTGCCATAATACTGTTATAGGACTTACTTTTAAAGGCTTCAAAAGAATTATCAGGTATAACAAACTTCTCAGGTGAAGTTGCTGCGACTTTATCGACACAGCGACAATATTGATCGACATTAATCTTTTTTTCGTTTGGTTTTTCAGTATCAAAACTATACAGATCATAACGACAGGCATAGGCTCGATCTTTGAGATCATCTTCTAAGTCAGTCACAACATTCAATGGTGTCTGTTGTGGAACAACACTTCCAAAACAGTCGCCACTATTTGAAAATATTGACTTTGATAATACTGACGGAGGGAGTTCACTCATATTGCTGGTAGGATTATTATAGTCTATTGATTGAGATCTTCTCGAGTGATCAAATACATTTTGATAATGTTCAATCTGCTGTTGAAGGTCACGACTATTAAGACTTCCCCCTTGTGTTGTTAAAGCAAATAAACTAGAGGAAGCTGAGTAAACTGATTGATGAAAAAAGAATAGAGTAATAATAGTCGTTTTAAATTTCATTTTATTCCTAGATACTTGATCTGTTTTATCCATCGGATAGTTCAACTGATTCCTAAAGTGACCAAAATCTATTGATAGAGGTCATCTCGAGGATTTTATTATCTCAAAGAACGACTATAGCTACATATATAGTTTACAGAGAAAACTTCTTTAATACATAAGTACCTAAAATTTGATTTACAAAGATGAAATAAAAAATAAATGGCATTTAATGAATAAAAACTCTTTGCGCCAATAAAGTGTGGAATATGTTTAAAATAAATATAAAAAAAGGCCATCCTAAGATGGCCAATATATATTATAAATATATTAAGTTTTTACTACTCTGATATTTCTGCAGCATCTAAAAATTTAGAATAAATACTTTCTTCTTGTGCTGCTGTCTCATCTTTTTCTGATGCAATTTCTCGCTTAGGCCCATCTTCAGCCTTAGGCTTTGGTAATTGTGGACCCTCTTGTTCTGGCCCCATTACACCGGCCATCACCTCTTCGGCTGTCTCAGATAGAATAACGTTTCCTTCTTCATCTTGACCAATATAGTATACGCGTCCATCTGTTAGAACAACGCTAGTGCTTCCATTTGAAATTGCCTCTGCAACAAGTCTTTGATCGCTTTTAGCTATATTTGAATTAGAAACAGTACCGCTAACAGCTCTAGAAGATCCAGAGTTTCCAGATAATCCTAGGCCTCCAGTTGCACCTAATTTATTTATTGCAGAAAGTCCTTGTCCGGCCGAAGAGAATGAAGATGATGATGTCGCTGCCGGAGCAGTTGGAACAGCGGCACTACCAGTTGTGGCACGGCTCGCTTGTTGTGGAGCAAAAGCATTGTCTCTACGTACATTATTCCCCGATCCAAAACCAGCAAAGTTATTTGAAGTAGGCTGAGGTTTTTCTACAACTTTTTCTTCTTCGTTTAGACTATCTTCATTTTCTTCTTCTGATTTCTTATCACGACTTGCAATTGCAGAGTTTAGCTCAGAGATCTGTGCCCTAAGGGCATCTAACTCTTTTTTAAGAGCGTTATTTTCATCAACTTGAGCAGCAGATACTGACTCTTCACTCTTTTCTAGCTCTTCTTCAATATTTTGTGCTTCTCTTTCAATACGATCTTTAACTGACTCAATCTCTTCAACTGATGTATTTGGGTTTGATACAATTGCTTGCATTGTATTACCATCAATCACGTTTGAATCTGGAATATTATTAGACGAGTTCATATTATCTAATAAGTTCGCTGCTTCAGAGAAATTGTAGTCTTCTTCAGTAGTGGTTTGAGTGCTCGTTGAAGTTGCAACAGCATCATCGATTTCTGGTCCACTATTATCAAGTATCTGATCTCCACGTCCTGTTGTATTAACAATTGTTTCAGTTCCAGAAGCAGTATCTGTAGAGTCTGGGCTATCTGAGAAAACTTTTTGTTTTTCAGATTCTTTAACTTCAGCATAAACTTGCTGTGGTGTTAATGTTTCAATCTCTCCAGCTCTAGAGTTTGCTACTTTCGTATCAATTAAATCACGATTTAGTACTTCACAATATAGTTTAGAATTTTTAACACTTGAATCATTATCTAATTCACTATTTGCATCGATAAACTCTTGAGCACTAACATTTGTCATTACTTGCTTTGCATTAGCAGGATCACAAGACTCTTTTAGCTTTTGTATCTTTTGAGAACAAGAGCCCATATTTTCCTCATAACTAGACGCTAAATAATCTGCCATCGAAGTTCTTATACTTGCAAATGTTTCAGGGTTTCCTTGAGTGATGCCTTCAATGATGTCATTTTTATAATTTGTATTGTTCTTAAACTCAGGTCTGTTCCCCAAACTCATCATCGTTTTATCGAATAAAAGTAGAGCAAACATACCAGCGAAACTCTTTTCTTGTTGATCAGTTATATCAAAAACAGTTTTTTCAACAGGAGACATAGCAATCCCTTGACTTCTCAGATCTGTGCGCTTTTTGATATTATACATATCCACATAACGCTGCTTGTGAGCTTGGAACCCTTGCCTTAAAAGAGGACTCCTATTTAAGAAGTCTCTTACTTGACTTAAATACTCATCAGGAAATCTTCCTGTACCATCATTATTTTTAGCAAAACCTACAATAATTAAATCAGAGAACTTTTGAGCTTCACGCTTAATACGCTCATCATCGTCCCCTTTGTTACTAGAGTTCTGGTCAACAGAATCATCTCTAAAGTCTTTAATTTCTTCATTTGCTTTATTAAAGATTTGGGAAATTCTATTATTAGCTTTACTACTGAAGATTAAGATTTCATCTTTTAATCCATTCTTCTCATCAATTAGATCTGCTGCAGGCCCCTCAAAACACTGATTAAGCTCTTTGGCCATCGTATCAATATCATCTTCAGTACATCCAAAGTCACCTGCTTCAAAATTGTATAGATCTTCAGCTTTATCTAAATCCTGATATCGGTGCGCATTCTTTCTTAATGTCTGAAGGAAGTCAGTTACTCGATTAGCAATAATATTTTGATAAAAGCTTTTTTGAAAATCATTTAAAACATCATCATCTGATAAATCTGCGTGACTTTCTTCTGATGCTAAGTCACCGACACAGCCACAATAGCTTTGAGAATTTAATTTAGTTGTTAGGCCCTCTGAAGAATCAAATTCTTCAAGATAATCCTTACATACAGACGAAAAGACTTGGTAGTCACGTCCCCAGCTTAGAAAACTCTTAAATATACTTTCATTAGAAGAAAATCCATCTAAAGAACCACACGGCTGCGATGAATCGTCATCGAATCGATAATTAAAATCAAACTTTGGACTATAGATATTTATTTTAGGTTCATTACTATATTCTAGGTTTATATCTCTACTATAAGAAAAATCAGTATTATATGCAGGACTCATTAAGTACTGGTCAACTGATTCTGAATCACTAAATTCAGTTATAGAAAGAATTGAGTTATCTGGCTTATCAAATTCACTCATAGCATTGTACTCTTGAGCTTTATATTCAATCATCCCCTGCTGAGCTCGAGAGGCGCTAGCTTCTAGTGAATTATTCCCCGCAGCACCATCAAGACTGGCCGGAGATGCTTGCACGACTTGAGACGAATCTAAACGAATATCATTCGCAAATGTTGTCTGAGTGGCAAAGATCAAAATCAATATTGAATTTAAAGCTCTCATTTCCTTCCTCACAATATAACTCTTCTTAATTTATCGGTTATTTATTAAGATTTCTTGAGTAACTGATCACTACAGTAAGTTTCTCCCTACTATTATTTTCACTTGAAATTGAGGTGGAATAAATGAATTCAGGCCATTATCTTAAAGATAATTTTTTTATACCCAATAACACGCTAAAATTATTGAGTTTCGATAATCAGTCTAAGAAATAGTCATCAAAATTTGGACATTATTTTCTGCCAATAAATAGACACAATTAACAAATTCCAGGGCCAAAGTCCCTTAGCTTTTCCAGATGAGAAGTAATTGTTGCCATGGCATATGACTTAAGACGCTCTGGTAAATCAGGGTAGATTTCCTTAAAAATCTCTTCGATTTCCTTGCCTTCACTAACACATTTCCTTACTTGCTCTTCTCTTTCTAAACGATGCTCTAGTGTCTTCTTTATCTTAAGAGTTCCACCAAGACAAATACCATGAGAAGGCATAATAACTTGAGGATCTATATCGATAACATTTTGTAAGGATTGAAAATACTCTCTCATACAAGAGCCCTTACCACCAATTGTTACGGTACCAACAGTTTGGATAAGGTCTGAAACGATCATCCAAGCACCATCGACTCGGTATAGAGAACTTTGCCCAAAAGCATGACCACCAGTTGTAATCAACTTCACATCCACCCCACAAGACTTAACAACGATATCACCATCTTGATAAAACTTAACATCAAACTCGTTGAAGTAATCTTTATCGAAGTCTTCTAATAGATGATCATAAGTTCCTTTAGACATTGAAAATGAAATACCGAGCTCTTTTGCCAGTCTTCTGCTGTATTCATGATGATCAGGATGATGATGAGTTAGAAAGACTTCTGAAATGTCATGTTCACCAATAGAGTTAAGAAGTTTTTCATATTCATCACTATTTTTAGGAGAAGGATCGATGATAATTTTCTTGTGCCCGTCATCACCAAGAACAAAACAATTTGTGCGATTTGCTGGAGGAAATGTATTAGAAAGTGGCATATATTGACGTAAACCAAAGAGAGGCTCAATCATAGGAACACACTTTTTTGAATCATATTTTAGATTTGCATCTAAAAAATCAAGGCTTGCTATATCTCGATCTAAGTCTTCTAAAATTGTAATCATTGGAGGGACAACAAGCATTTGCCCTTGCTTGTATGATTCAAAAGCTTCGTGGCAATTAAACCATTTCGTATATGCAATTTCACCTTGATCGAATTCAAATTTAATATCCTCAAGATGGGCTTCATCTTTTATAAAGATCTTAAAATAATAATTTTCAAAGCGATGTGGATTAAAGTCAGGTGTTACGGCCAGTGAATATTTTGCGATATCAATAATATGCCCAGATAATTGGAGATCATCTAGGTCAATATTTAACTCTTCTTTGATTTCTCTTTTTAGAGCGTATTCAAGATAATTATCCCCGCCTTCTAAAATATCTTCTTTATCAACTTTACCACCAGGAAAAGAGGTATACCCAGGAAAGGCCCTTAGATAATTTTGTCTCTTCATGAAGAGAACTTTTTCACCACAAATAAATATAGCTGATACTGACTGTTTCAATTTATTCCCAATTCATTAAATGCATTTTGCGCTTTTTCATAACGTACATCTCGATAACCTTTAATATTATCAAGTAACTTTAAAGCATGATACTCATTATCGACCTTTTGTAGGCCATTAAATAAGAAGTCACGAGTTGTTTTAGCTATTGCTCTTTCCTTATGATGCCATGATGGAAGAAGAGTTCTAAGCACCCTAAAGTGTCGCATTAATTTTAATTGCCAATTTTTTGGTGAGATATCAAATTCAATTTTCTTATTTAAAATATCAAATGAAGGACGATTAATTCGTTGTTTTACAATACCTGTACCAAGTGCACCATAAGTTTTGTCCTCCATTTGTTTTAAGAAAGGAGAAAGCATTAAGTGAGCTACCATAACTTCATCTTTTACAAAATATGTTTTTGCTAGAACTTGAGTTGCTAAGACACGGTTCTCTTCACTTACAATAGTGCTGATGGCACGAGCTCCTGATATAAATTCCGTTGTATCCTTTCCTCTATTATAAATAAATTGATCATGTAGAATTTGTATTAGATGTCTTTTTTTCATCCAAGGAATATCAACAATTGCTTTATCTAAGTTTTCTTTAAACTTAGAAATAAAATAATTTGTATTATGCCATGGAAGAAGAGAATCTTTTAAAGACTCAATAGCTAAATTCAGAGTTGTCTCTTCTTTAACTTTTAAATCATTATGCTTTCTTTCAAACTCTTCGACACCTAGAGATGCCATTTCTTGTCCAAGTCTAAAAGCTGCAATATTATTATCGACTTCACTTTTCTTAATTGAGTTTCCAAGAGCGTCCAATAAGTCTTGGTCACTAAAAGGAACAAGTCCCAATTGATAAGCGTAACCTAAAATCATACTTGAAGCATAGACAGCTTTTCCAAAGAATAGATTACACCACTTCTTAAGTGGAACCATAATGATTCTCTCATCATTACGAGACTTAACTTTCTCAATAAGTTTTTGTTTTGTAAGACTTTCTTCAGATAGTCCTTTATCTAACATAATAGAGAGTGGAACTTGATAAGAGTCATCAAAAACAGCAACACCGTTTTCACTATGAAGGAAGCCTAATTGTCCAATTCCATCAAGTAGGTCTGGACTTAAAAGTACATCAGAAGCTCCTCGAGGAGTTACGGCCCCCATTGACTTTGTTTTATGACATATCGACATATGACCCGTCACATTCCCATTTCTTTGAGCAAGACCCTTTTGATCCATAAACTTGAAGTCCAGATCGTCACGGCCTGCCATCTTAATACTTGCGTTTGCAATAATTTTAGATATGGTTGTAATTCCTGATCCACCGACTCCTGTGACGACCATACGCCAAGTATCACCTTGAGCAATATCGTCAAAAGTTTTCTTTGTCTCAACATCTTTTAAATCAAAATCTAAATGTGAAAAGTCACTTGGACGATACTTTGTAGGATGAAAGTTTTTAACTGTTACTTTCTCAAAACTTGGACAGACCTTAAACTTAGTACAATAGCTATCTGCTACGCAAATTGTAGGGTCAATTCCCATCTTTGTCCCATAGGCATCAAATACTTGTGTCAGGCCAGGACATCCTGTTTCTTCAATACAAACACGACAATCTTCACATGCAGAAGTATTAATTTGATAGAAAGTCTTCTCTTTTAATACTCCACTATTTTTCATCGTATTTCTTTCACTGGCCCTAACCTTGGCCTGATATGTAAGAGAACACTCTTTATTAGAAATAATGACCTTAACACCTTTTTGTGTCACAAAATCTCGCATGAGATTCTTATAAAAATAACGATCACTTGGATGAACTTCTTTAGCAGTCTTTACTCCTAAATTTTGAACAATATTAAGCATATCTTGTTTAGGTCTCTTGCTACCTTCTACATTAATTTGTGATGCAGGGGTCATCTGGTGCCCTGTCATTGCTGTATTGTCATTATCAAGAAGTATATAAGTTATATCGTGATCAGCTTGTACTGAATTTGAAATATCTGTTATCCCAGAATGGAAGAAAGTCGAATCTCCCATAAGGACTACTGATGGATTCTTAGTAAATAAGTCCATACCAGCACCGAGGGCGCCACCTTGTCCCATGGCCGAAAGATTATGCATTTCTCCAAACGGAGGTAGAAATGATAAAGAATAACAACCTACATCACCGTGAGTAATGAGATCAATATCTTGAGCCTTTAGCCAACGACGTAAGTCTTTTAATAATGAGAGAGTTTCTCTATGAGGACATCCTGGACAAAAAGTAGGAAGTCTCTTCGGTAAGATTTCACCAAAGTTACGTTCTTCAAATGCTAGGCTTTTACATTGCCCAATTTCAAGAAAGTCCTTAAGGGCCTCTAGTTTCTCACTGATGATTTCAAAACTTAAACCTCCATAAGCAGGAAAGCCCTCATTTTCCCCAAACTCCTTACCTACGATCTCAATTTCAATACCGTGTTTTTGACAAAGCGATCGTACTTCACCTTCTAAGAATCCTCGTTTTTCTTCCACCACAACAAGTTTTTTTAATCCTTTTAAATAAGGAATTAATAAATCATCCACAAGAGGAAAAGAAGAAGCGACTTTATATAAAGAGAAGTGTTCTAGATAATCCCCTTCTTCTAAGCACTGCTTTAAGGTTTCAAAAATAACACCGCTTGAGATAAATCCAATTTTTGAATTCTCATTTCCAAACCTTGCATCAAGTTTCATTTCTTTTAGAACTTCTTTCACTTTTGGAAAGCGTTCTTTGATCATAGAAATATCTGCAAATAGAGAGTTTGGTGGAACCATAACGTTTTTTTGTAGATCAAATGTTGAAGGATCAACGTCAATTAACTCACCATCAATCTTTGCTTCCTCAAAACACTCAACTCGTCCTCCACCTTCAGCTAAGAAAGTGCTTAATAGAAGTCCTTGATAGAGACTCGTTTTTGATGAGATCTCTTTTGCTTTGGCGATCCAATCCTTCAACTCTGTTGGATTTGAAGGTTCAAGAAATGACATATGTAGATGCTTAAATAAATATCTTGAATCAGCAGCTGTTGAAGTTGACATTGACCATGGGTCATCACCAACACAAATGACAGTTGCCGGATAAATTTCACGGCCATCTATTATTTCTGGTCTAGCAGGATTAGCAAAGTTACCAACACTAAGAGCATCACTTGCCACATGTAGCCCCATCGACTTCATTGCAACTAAACAGTCTCGACCTGCTTGCTTTACACCACTTGCCATGGCCGCTGCATTTGCTTCAGAGTTTGCAATAACTACACGAATGCCTTTTTCATGCATCTCATTTTTCTTCTTATATAAGATATTAAAGTAATCTGCTAAAGGTGATCCTGGATAACCAGTATATAGGTTAAAGCCTGCTTCAAGTGCACCTTGAATGATTAATTCATTCCCGTTAAGAATTCGATATTCTGCCATATGTCCTCTAAATTTAATTGAGAAATGAGTATAGTGATTTAATCGTGTTTTTTGACGTACCAGCGCGTCACTTTTTATAATTTTTAATCGATTGTAAACACAATCTTCTTCTTAAATGTCGTGGTAAGTTTCTGAGGCTTAAACTTCCAGTTAGATGCCACTTTTAAAACAGCAGTATTAAATGCGTCATAACTGGCACCTTTAACAAGCTCTACTGACTCGACCTTCCCACTTGGATTAACCTTTATCAGGACCTCTACAATGCCACTTGCGCCAATACGTCTTGCACTTCGAGGGTATAAAGGAGCAACAAATTGTAGAATTTGATTATCAAAAGTCTTAGCTGTAACCACTTCTTGTTGTCTCTTTTGAGATTTCTTATATAACTTTTCTTCGACAATTTTCTTTTGATTTTGTTTATCTTTTTCTACAGGTTCCTTAAACTCTTCTTTTTTTATTGAGTGGGCCTTAATCTGAATATCAATCCCCATACGCTCTCGCTGCATCTGCTTTCTACCTTCACGTAGATTTGTGAAGAAAATAACAGCATGCACCAAAAGACTTATTGCAAAAAAGAAGAACCAAAATCGATGTTTCATAGGCCTATCATAATGCATCTTGCACCATATGGGAAAAGTCGTTACTATCTGCTCCATATTAAGAGAATCAACAATATTAAATTATACAGCAAGGAAAGTTTTATGAGTTCAAAAATCTCTCCAGAAAATCCATTAGGGGTTTTAGCAATTGATCACCTCGAGTTCACATGTGACTCACTAGAAACTAAGACTAAGGACCTATTCTATACTTTTGGTTTTTCTAAAACATATGAAAACCAAGAAGAAAAAAAGGAGCTGTTCTCTCAAGGCCAAGTTCGATTCCTTTTAACAGCAAACGAATCTGGACACGCAAGAGAGTATTTAAATGCTCATGGTGAAGGTGTTTCGACAATTTCTTTCTTAGTTGAAGATTGTGAATATGCATACAAGACAGCACTTGAGCGTGGTGCTGAATCCCTACAAGAAGTAATCACAACAGAAAGTGAACACGGTGTTTATAAGAGTGCCAGAATCAAAGGCTTCGGAGATGTCGCCAATGAATTTATAGAAAGACCAAAAGCTTACTTTCGTCCAGACTTCAAAAAACTAGAAGAAGACCCAAAGGCCCAACCTCTTGCTTCAAGAGTGGCCAGAATTGATCACCTAACAAATAATGTTCCAAAGGGTGAAATGAAGAAATGGGTTGAGTTCTATGACCGTGTTTATGGATTTAAGGTAACACGTTATTTTGACATCAAAGGATCAAAAACAGGGCTTAACTCAGAAGTTGTCCAACTACCTAAAGGTGAAGTAATTATACCAATTAACGAGCCAAAAGAAGCTGGTGGAAAAGACCAAATTCAAGAGTTCCTCGATCTACATAAAGGAGCAGGTGTTCAACACATTGCTCTAACTTGTGGTGATATTCTTTCAACAGTAAAAGATTTAAGACAAAGAGATATTAAGTTCCTAGATATTCCTCATACATACTATGAAGATATTCCAAAAAGAAACTTCACTGTAACTGAAGATCTAAGCGAGCTTGAAGATCGTCAATTACTTGTAGATGGTGATGAGGAAGGCTACCTCATCCAAAACTTTACTCAAACTTATGTTGGCCCACTATTTTTTGAATTTATTCAAAGAAAGAATCACAATGGTTTTGGTGAAGGAAACTTCCAGGCCCTCTTTGATGCTATTGAAAGGGATCAAATCGCAAGAGGATACCTGGACTAAGAAATAATTAAATTCTTTTAAGACAATCTGAAATGCTTTGCTTTCTTACAGATGTAGGAACAAAGCATTTCTTGTCTACTGTTATATCTTGCCAAGACTCATAAGCAACCTTACGAATCTGGATTAGTTCCTGAACAAAGCTTTCTAAAACTTCGTAATCAGACTTGTCTGCACAATCAAATTCAAAATTAGTACAAACAACATCTTTTGAAATAATTAAATCTTCACGATCCATACTAACAACAACGTGAGTGTTGTGAAATGGAAGGAATGACTCAACTACATATACTTGTAGATCTCTAGGTGCAACACAAGTTGCTAGTGCTGCTTTAACAAGTAAAATTGCGAATATTGCTCTCATTAAGTTTTTCATATTTTACTCCGCCCTAAGGCATAATCATTTGTTTCATAATTTATTAACTGTGAAGAATATAAACTAAATCAGCAACGCAAAGGGTTATTTTGAACAAATTTCACCGTGCGTTATAAAAATCTCATCTCTGATATTAGTTTATCCTAATATCTAATTATTCTACTGTCTAAATCATTGAAAACACGTCAAGAAATGACTCAACAAGCCTATTCAAAAAGGGTCTTCTATTCCTACAATATTGCTTTATTTAACTAAAATTTTGACACTCATGAAGAAAGGACGCTTATGTATAAGTTAATCGCTATTTATAAAATACCAAATGATATTGATGCTTGGGAAAAGCACTACTCAGAAGTTCATACTCCCCTAGTTAAGAAAGTTCCAAGCCTCAAAGAAATCCGTCTCAATCGCATTACAGGTACACCACGTGGAGCAAGTGACCTTCATGTTATTGCAGAATTGGTATTTGAAAATAAAGATGATTTTAAAACAGGAATGAGCTCAGAAGAGAATATGGCCTGTGGAAAAGACTTATTCAATTTCGCAAAGGAAATTGTTTCTGTTCACTTTGCTAAAGAAGAAGTGATCTCACTTTAATTAAGGAAAACTCAATGAGTAATATTTTATGTGAATTTCCATATAACGATCACAAGCATATTGCCCTTGTGAAACTTAATCGCCCAAAAGTTCTAAATGCCCTCTCTACAGACTTAATGCGAGAGTTAGTAGACAAGCTTTTTGAACTGGATGACAACCCTGAAGTCAGAGTCATTATTCTAACAGGTAACGATCGAGCTTTTGCTGCTGGAGCAGACATTGCACAAATGGTTGAAGCAACACCAATTGATCAAATCAATAATAATCGCTTCCGCTCATGGCAACAACTTGCTCAAATTACAAAGCCAATTATTGCGGCCGTAAATGGTTACGCCCTTGGTGGTGGATGTGAATTGGCCATGCATTGTGACTTTATCATTGCCGGTGACAGCGCAAAGTTTGGCCAACCAGAAATTAAGATTGGAACAACTCCAGGAGCTGGTGGAACTCAACGCCTTACTCGCGCCATTGGAAAATCAAAGGCCATGATGCTTGCAATGACTGGAGAGATGATTGAGGCCAAGCAAGCACTTGACTGGGGACTCGTTGCCAAAGTTGTACCTAGTACGACACTAATGCAAGAAACATATGAGACAGCAAAGAATATCGCAAACAAGGCCCCTGTTGCAATTAAGCTTATTAAAGAGTCTGTTAACAAGGCCTTTGAAATGAGCCTAAGTGACGGTGTCGACTTTGAACGTCGTAACTTCTATCTTACTTTTTCAAGTAGTGATCAAAAAGAAGGTATGCGAGCATTCTTAGAAAAACGCGACCCAGAATATAAAGGTAATTAATCATGAGTGAATATAAAAACATTATAGTAGAAAAGAAGTCATTTACTGGAATTATCACTATTGATCGTGAAGAAGTTTATGGCGCTCTCTCTAAGGAAGCAAAGTTAGAAATCATTCAGGCCATAAGAACTCTAAATAGAGACGATGAGGTTGGATGTCTCATTCTAGCATCGAAAGGAAAAGGCTTCTGTACAGGACAAGACTTAAATGATCGAACTGTTCAAGCAGGAGAAAAGCCTGTTGATTTAGGTGTTACCTTAGAAACAGAATGGAATCCACTTGTAAATGCAATTTCTAACTCTAAAAAACTCGTTATTGCAGCAATTGAAGGTGTTGTTGCTGGTGCGGGTGTATCTGTGGCCTTAGCTTGTGATCTTGTTATTGCAAAACCAGGTATCAAATTTGTCTCTGGATTTTCAAAACTAGGTCTTTGTCCAGATGCAGGATCAACGTTCACATTTACAAGAGCTTTAGGTCAAAAGAAGGCCATGGAATTCTTCCTCTTCAATCAACCACTACTTTCAGAAGAAATGGAGAGAGCTGGTCTAATCAATAAGGTTAGTGAAGAAGCATTTGAAGATGCTAAGAAGTGGGCCGATCAAATTAATGCCATGGCCCCTTTATCGCTAAAAGCGATTAAAGAGAATATTAAAGTGGCCACAGACTCAACATTTCAAGAATCAATGGATCGAGAAACTTCTTATCAAAGATTTCTAGGAAATAGTGAAGATTATAAAGAAGGATTAAATGCCTTCTTTGAAAAGAGACAAGCAAAATTTTTAGGTAAATAAAAAGACGAATTAATAATAAGGAGGCCATATGGCAGCAAGAGAATACACTCAAGAAGAACTTCAACTTTTTGAAGACATTAAAAATGGAAAGAAATTTGATAAGGGTGATGAACTTCCTCCCCTATATAAGAAAGCATTAAGAAATCTACTTTGGATGCAACATGATTCTGAGTATTCAGGTGCTCTTGGTTATGCACCATGGATTGAAAAAGCTCCAACAATGCAAGAAAAGGTTGTTGTTGCTCAAATTGTAAAAGATGAAATGAGACACGCTTCAGTTTGCTACCGTCTACTTAAAGGTCTAGGTGAAGATGTTGATACTCACATTCAAGAATCAGAACTAGGTTTTAAAATGGAAGAAGATCTAGCTCAGATAGGTTTTCAAAGAATGAAAAAAGATTACCGAGTTAATATCTTCTACTACGGTATTAATTACTGGGAAGACTTTATTCTATTTAACTTCTTAATGGATAGAGCTGCAGGTCACCAACTAGAAGATACTCTTGATTCAAGCTACCTACCGTGGAAAAAAGGAATTGAAGGAATCTATAAAGAAGAGATCATGCACCTTGCACACGGTGACAAGTGGATCAAGATTCTAGCTGAAGGTGATAACAAAGAATTCCTTCAAGAAAGATTAAACGTATGGTGGCCAAGAGTTATGAATGTATTTGGTTCAACTAAGGGACGCTCAAATGATCTCTACGTTAAGTTAGGTCTTAAAAAGAGAACAAATGCTGTTGTTCGCGACGTTTTTGTCGATGAAGTAGAAAAATTATGTAAAGAAGCTGGTCTAGTTCTTCCTGAGTATAAGGAAGAAGAACAGCCTCAAAGGCAATAAGCTTATATGAATATCAATAGTGTTTTAGTTATTGGTGCAGGAACCATGGGGCGAGGAATCGCTCAATGGTTCTGTCAACACGGTGTAAGAGTTGAACTGGTCGACCAACATTTAGAAATGGCCCAAGCAAGCGGCGATCTAATTCATAGCTCATGGGATAAACTACATTCCAAAGCAAAATTTGATGCGGATGAGATTAAGGCCTTTAAAAAGAACCTTAGAATCGTAGATATGATGGAACACCAAATAGATCACGATCTTGTGATTGAGGCCATCGTTGAAAACTTAAATATCAAATGCCAAGTCTTTAACCGACTTGATGAGATCATGAAAGAAAGCACTATCTTTGCTTCTAATACTTCTTCAATTCCAATAACTAAGATGGCCAAGGACTTATCAAAGACAAGAAGAGAAAACTTCTTAGGACTACACTTCTTCAATCCAGCTACGATTATGAAGCTAGTAGAAATAATTGAAACTCCTTGGAGTAAGAAAGATATTGCTCACGGACTTTATGATTGGTTTGAAAGATACGGAAAGAAACCGGCCCTTTGCAAAGACTCACCTGGTTTTATTGTTAATCGTGTGGCCCGAAACTTTTACGGTGAATCATTTCACCGTCTAGAGAATTACGACAAGGATCAAGTAGAAGAGATTGATCGCGTAATGAAGAATGTGGGTGGCTTTAGAATGGGACCATTTGAATTAATGGATCTAATAGGAATTGATGTAAACTATGATGTTACCCAATCTGTTTGGGCATCATATTACTATGAACCTCGTTTTAGACCACATAAGATTCAAAGAGAAATGGTTGATAGTGGACGTATTGGACGCAAAGTAAAAGAAGGATTTTATCGTTATGAATAAGGTAACTATATTAATAAGTGACAATCACCCTCTTCTTAAAAGTGTTCACGGATGTGACTACCCTTCTATCACTGTTGATCCATTCAATATCAACACCCTCGATGGCGTTGACTTTGATGAGACATCTTTAATCATTGATCTAACTTGTTTTGATCGAAACTCTAAAATGGACCTCTACGAACATTTAGATAATGTTTATGATGGCCCAATTATTTCAGACTTAACAATAAATTGGGGTGAATACCTCATAACACAATATGAGAATGTTGTAGGAGCTGTTGCTTCAGCATTCTATTCTCCAAAAAAATGCTTTGAACTTTATCAAAAAGATAATGAGTATGAAGAGACAACTTTTAAAGTCTTCAAAGACTTGGGATATGATCTTGAAATCGTCAATCATGTAGGAATTGGATTTACTTACCCACGTGTTATTTCACAGATAATCAATGAGGCCTTCTTTGCTAAAGAAGAGAATCTAGCAACTCAAGCAGATATCGATAAGGCCATGTGCTATGGAGTTAATTATCCTCATGGACCTTTTGAATGGTGTGAAAAGATTGGAGTAGAAAAAGTAATCATGCTTCTTGAAGAACTAAGGGAAGTTACTGGTGATGCTAGATATCGACCTTCCCGCTTACTTAGGATGAATTTATGACAATACAATATAAAGATGCATATATCGTTTATGCAAAACGTACCCCTATTGGAAAACTTGGAGGAAGCTTATCTCACTTAAGAGTCGATGATATGCTGGCCAATCTTTTCAAAGATTTTTCACAAAATTTCGACTTTGATATGAAAGAAATTGATGATGTCATAGTCGGCTGTGCAAATCAGGCAGGTGAAGATAATCGAAATGTAGCACGAATGTCAGCACTTCTGGCAGGACTTCCCTACGAAGTACCAGGTGTAACATTAAACCGCCTATGTGCATCTTCACTAGATGCAATTATTGACGGTTGGTCACGAATTAATCTTGGAATGGCCGATTGCCTCCTAATTGGTGGAGCTGAGAGTATGACTCGTGCACCTTTAGTTATTTCAAAAGGATCAACACCATTTGGTAGAGACTCAAAAATGTTTGATACGACTTTTGGTTGGCGTTTTCCAAATAAGAAAATGGAAGAGATGTTTCCACTTCTTGGAATGGGTCAAACAGCAGAAGAAGTTGTAGCAAAACTTGGAATCTCTCGAGAAGATCAAGATGCCTTCGCTCTTGCCTCACATCAAAAAGCTTGTAAGGCATGGGAGAATGGAGACTTTAACGATGAAGTTCTACCAGTTGAAATTGCGCTTAGAAAAGAAACATTAACAGTATCTAAAGATGAGGGACCAAGGCCATCAACAACGATGGAAGCTCTCTCTGGCCTTCGTGCTGTCTTTAAAAAAGATGGAAGTGTAACGGCCGGAAACTCTTCAATGATGAATGATGGCGCTGCTTGTGTTGCACTAGTAAGTGAAGACTTCTTAAGAAGACATAATCTTACACCACTTGTTAAATTAACAGGGGCCGGTGTTCGAGGAATTCACCCAAATATCATGGGACTAGGCCCAGTTGAAGCGACAAAGAGGCTAATGGATAAGTTTGGCAAGAAAGTTTCAGACTTTGATGTTGTGGAATTAAATGAGGCATTCGCATCTCAATCACTTGGTTGTATTAGAGAGCTTGGCCTTGATGAATCAAAAATAAACTTACGTGGTGGAGCAATCTCACTAGGCCATCCTCTTGGATGTTCTGGGGCAAGAATTGTAACAACACTAACTCATATCATGAAAGATAATGCGAGTCTTAAACAAGGACTGGCTTCAATGTGTGTTGGTGTCGGTCAAGGAGTCTCACTAAGCGTAGAAAACTGTAAATAGGAGAAAAGTATGGATGAAGTAAAATTATATATCAATGGTGAAATTAGACCTTCTTCAACTGGTGAAATGGTGGACTCAATAGACCCATCAAATGGGGAGCTTGTATCAAAGGTACATATCCCTTCCACTCAGGACTTAGAAGAAGCTGTACAATCAGCAAAAACAGCATTCTACAGCAAAGAATGGCGCGATATGGATCAGGTAAAACGTTCAGAGATCCTTCTTAAAGTTTCAGAACTTATCAAAGAAAGAAAGCGTGATTTCATCGCTGCAGAAATTAAAGATAGTGGTTCAACTTTTAGAAAAGCCGCTGCAGATATCCATAATAGTGCAAGCTTCTTTAAGATCATGAGTAAGGTTACTGCAGGATTTAAATTTGAAGAAGTTGATGAGAAAGCAACTCGTGCCGGATTCTCTAAGAACACTCGCCGTTTTGAGCCAATTGGTGTTTGTGCTCAAATTATCCCATGGAATCTTCCACTACAAATGGCCGCATGGAAAATCGGACCGATTCTAGCGACAGGTTGTACAACAGTTTTAAAGTCAGCTGTTGAAACGCCAATGACAGCAATGATGCTTGCAGAGGTTTTAATCGATGCAGGTGTTCCTAAAGGTGTTGTTAATATCGTGACTGGTGGAGCAAAAGAAGGCGCATTCTTAGTAAATCACAAAGATATCTCAAAAGTTGCCTTTACTGGTTCAACTGAGATTGGAAGAGAGATCCTAAAGCAAGCTGCTAATGAAGTAAAAAATGCGACACTAGAGCTTGGTGGGAAGTCTCCAAATATCATCCTTGATGATGCTGATCTTGATATTGCAGTGGATGCTGCACTTTACGCATTTCTCTATCACTCAGGTCAAGCATGTACTTCTGGTACTCGCCTTCTTGTTCAAGAAGGGATCTATGATGAATTTATGACAAAGTTTAAAGAAAGAATTGCTCAGGTTCCACTAGGGCCAACACAAGAAAAAACAACGGGGCTTGGGCCAGTTGTAAGTAAAAAGCAATTTGATAATGTTATGAATTATATCAATAAAACAAAAGAAGAAGGTGCTAAGCTTATCTATGGTGGAGAGCAAGAACTAGAGAATGGTCTTGATAAAGGTTTCTACATTAAACCAACGGCATTTGAGATCACTCCAGACAATACAATCTGGCATGAAGAGATCTTTGGGCCAGTTGTTGGAATTACAAAGTTTAAAACAGAAGATGATGCAATCAACATGGCAAATAACTCAATCTACGGACTTGCTGGAGCAGTATGGTCTAAGAATGAAGATCGTGCACTTAAGATAGCAAAAGAGATTGAAGCTGGTACTGTGTGGATTAATGAGTATCACCTACTTAATCCAGGAATGCCATTTGGTGGCTACAAGCAGTCAGGGATTGGACGTGAAATGGGTGAAGAAGGAATCAAGGCCTACCTTGAAGTGAAGCACCTTTGGGAGTCTGATTGCAATACTCGTGAAGGAAAAATGTGGCTTGATGCTATATTTTAAGATCTAAAATAAAAAAGAGCGCTTAAAGCGCTCTTTTTTTTTATTAATAATGTACTTTAATAGCAAGGTTTCCAAAGTCATCGTAAATAGAAAATGAATTCTCCATTTGGGTTTCTTTATAGACAACATTTAGTTTTTCATCATAACAACCCAAAGTATAATCACCACCATATACTTCATAATTACGATCTAAATATGGGTTAAAACGACATACCTTAACTCTTGGATATCGATAAGGTAATACTTCATATTCCATTGCAAAGAACTCTCGCTTCACTTCACCTGTAAGTTCATCACTTGTAAGTCTAGTAAATACATTTTTAATTGAACGTGTTGAAGAAAAAGTGAAAAGAGATTTTAATTGTTTTGAGAAGTTTTCAGTACCAGGACGGTAAACAGGACGGTTGCAATATTTTAGGGAGTCATCATATGACTTTGTCTCCATATTGAACTCCTTAAGAATACAATTAATAGGAGTTGCCAAGGTCAAAGATGTTCCACGCCTACCATGCATAAATCGACGATAAGTCTTATCTTCTGAAATAGCATCGTGAACCAGTCCTAGAACTTCACCTGAGCGAGTATCCACAACTGCTGCCCCCATGGCCTCATTCTTTAAGTTACAATTCTTCATTGCTACAACTGAAGAATCATAATTATTTCCAGGGAAAATGACATTATCAGTAGTCTTACGACAATTGTATCTCATACGTCGAAGCTGATAACCTGAGTTTCCAAGATTCTTTCTAACATACCAAAGCTGATAATAATGAAAGTCTCTCATCTTACTATCTGATACTGGTGTCAGCTCACCTTCTAAAGAAGGAGTTAGCTCTACAACTGAGAATTCACCGTTAAATGTTTTCTTCTTATCAATTTTCGTATTGTGATCTTCAATGCTCTTACACTTAAGGATCTCACCAGAGATAGTCTTTGCAGCAATCTGCTCACAACTTGCCTTTGCAAGACAGTGACTTGGTACAATCATATGGTTCTTATTTGCTAGATACCCTGTACAATATAGAGGAAAGTCAGATGCGCTATTAATAGAGAGTACGAACGAGTCCGAACACTGGCCATCTTCAAAGCAAGTGAAATTAACTTTCGTCGAAGCCTCTAGCCTCGATTCTTGTTTTTGAATATTTGGTTTTGATTGACTCTCGCCTTCAGGAGCTCCACATGAGATCACTAGAAAAACAAAGGCCAATACAAGTGTTGCGTTCTTAAGCAAAGTCTCTCTCCAAAAACTTTATTTAACACTACGTAATAGCATAATAGTTCTTATCAAATATAGTATTGTAAATTATTCAAGAATCCTCGACTCAGCGTGGCATTTTCGACGAAATTAACTTATTCTTGTTAAATATGATTATTGTTAGTGCGTGCTTGGCCGGCAAGAAATGTCGTTACGATGGAGAGCACAAGGAAATTCAAGATGTTACAGAACTCGTTGCTCAGGGCAAGGCCATTGCGGTATGTCCAGAAGAGCTAGGAGGACTACCTACGCCTAGGCCACCTGCTGAGAATGTAGACGGTAAACTCATCACAATTGATGGAAAAGATGTCACCTTAAATTATGAGAAGGGAGCACAAATGGCACTAGAGATCGCACTTGAAAACTCATGCACGCAGGCCTTATTAAAGTCGAAATCTCCAATGTGTGGCCTTGGAAAAATCTATGACGGATCATTTAAGGGTCAATTAACAGATGGTGACGGTGAATTCACAAAGCTCTTAAAAGAAAATGGCGTTCAAGTTAAGTCCTGTAACTAATTTCATCTTTTCACACCTACTCAAAAAATCTAAATTCAACTGCTTTAATTCGGTATATTAGGTGCCATGCTCCTTTTGTTTCGCACTTGCGAAACAAAAGGAGCATGGCACCCTATTTCTAAGGAGTAGAAATGAATGATCTTGAAATGAAGCTATTATTAGCAAAGAATCTACAAGGAAGAATGAAGCATATCACTGACCAACTAATTCACTTAAAAGACTACCCTGAACAATGGTCAGATTTTAAAGAAATTATTAATATGAAAATTAATCATGTAATCAATGACTCCATTACTCTTGGTAGTGAAAAAGCGGCCCATTATATGGCCCTACTTCAAAATCAACTAAATGATGAATTCTGTAATGAAACAATTGATATAATTCGAGAACAATTTGATGAAGTTTTAAAGGCCTTAGATGCATACGGGCCAGAGATTTTGATTAATAACCCTACTCAAGTAAATTTTGCTCATTAAATAAATATGCCCCGCATTCGCGGGGCTATCCTTTTGCAGTATTTATTGTGGTTGGTTTAATTAACCAATTAGTTTTAGAGCTGCAGCACCTTGAGAATTAGACTGAGCAAGAACTGAAGTACCAGCGTTAACAAGGATGTCACTCTTTGCTTTCTTAGCTGTTTCTGCTGCATAATCAGTATCTCTGATACGTGAGTTTGCTGCACTTAAGTTCTCAGTACTAATTTGTAGGTTGTTGATTGTAGAGTTAAGTCTGTTCTGCTTAGCACCTAGCTCTGCTCTTTGTCCTGCGATATTTTCAATTGCAGAGTCAAGATTTGCTAAAGCTGCTTGAGCACCTTCTTTTGAACCAACTTCTAAATCAGCTACACCTAGAGCTTCAAGACCAGAACTTAGTACGTTTGTATCGAACTGAATTCTATCTTGAAAATCATCATTATTAATACCGATTTGGATATCATACTTATCACCGTTTCCAGTTAGAAGTTTCTTTCCGTTAAATTCAGTAACTTCAGAAATTCTTTGGATCTCTTGCTTAAGGTTTTGATACTCAAGATCAGTAAATTGTCTCTCAGTGTCACCTACTGTGTCCGACGCTGATTGAACAGATAGTTCTCTTAGTCTTACTAAGATGTTTGATACTTCATTCAGACCACCTTCTGCAATCTGAATCATTGAAATACCGTCATTTGCGTTTCTCTCAGCTTGCTTACTAGATCTAACCTGACTCTTTAATTTCTCAGAAATTGCTAAACCTGCAGCATCGTCTGCTGAACGTACAATTCTTGTACCAGATGAAAGCTTTTCTAAAGATTTTTGTTGAGTTGAATTCGATTGACCTAACGCTCTTTGAGCTGATAGAGACGATACATTTGTGTTAATACGCATACCCATTGTGATACCTCCGTGATCTACATACTCCCCGTACTCAGGGTTGTCCCGACCATTGGAACAATGAGCATACTGCTCTTGTGAATTATTAAATTTCAATTAAGTCATTTGACCTAACACAAAGCTTCTCGGAGGTAAAAACTAAAGCTTTAGAAAAAATTAAAAATAATTTAAAATATTTTACATATATGTTCATAAATAAAATTCATAAATAGCCGATAATAGAGACCATGGAAGAGGGAAAACCACTAATCTTTCTGCATCCTTTAACTAAGAGTGTGCAGGCACTTAAAGAGACAATCGAGCAAAATGCCGAAAATGACGGTATTGAAATCTATGATGTCGAAAATCCAGAGGAATATAATCAACTCGTCCCTACTATTGGCCAATCCCTCACGATCGCCTGCCAACCGAAGAAATGTGCTCAGTGTATTCAACCTTTAAAAAGGTTCATATTTAAGAACAATGTAAAGATACTCCTTATTAATAGTAAGAATATTCCACCAAAGACCCTTGATAAGTTTAGAAAGATTGGTCTTACGGAGTATATCCAAGAGCCTGTTCCACCTAAGACTCTTCTTTATAAAATCAACTTAATCCTGCGCTCCCTTAAGAAGCAAGATGATGGCGATGAAATGGAATACCATTCTAAGGAAGAGAAGAAAACATTTAGCGATGATGATCAATATGAAGATAAGGCCGATGCCCAAAAATTTGGTGATGCTGGCCACCTAAAAGGTAAAGTTAACAAAAACAATCACCTCAAAGATGGTAAAGATGTTTTTGATGATGATAGAAATGTTGGTTCAGAATGGGAAGAGACACAAGAAGATCCATATAAGAACTCAAAAGAATATAGCGCAGAGCAGGCCATTAATTCAAAAACAGCAGGCAGGCTAGAGGGCGAAATTCACAATGAAAAGCAGCATTCCAATAAAGATGATATTCAATTTGATGATGATCTTTATGGACAAGACCAAGATAAAAAGAATGCAACAAATAAGGCCGAACAATTAGGTGGTAACCTTCAAGGTAAGCTAGGATCAGAATCTGAGGCATCAGAAGATGATGATGAATTTGATGAGGATCTTTTTAAAAGCTTAGAAGGTGTTAGAAAAAGCTCTTATAAAGAAGAGGATAAAGGTGGCGCTCTTCGTGGAGATGTCTCACCTACAATGAAAGATTCAAGAGATCAAGAGGACGAAGAAGATCTCTTTGCAGCTCTTGATTCAGCGACAAAAAAGTCTTCCTCTAGCAATCAAGATCAAGGTGGACATTATAAAGGTAATACCACTAATGGAATTGATGATATAAATGAAGAAGATGAAGAGGATCTCTTTGCAGCTCTTGATTCGGCCTCAAAAAAGTCTTCCTCAAGCAATCAAGATCAAGGTGGACATTATAAGGGACAAACTTCAAGTGGCCTAGACGATATCGAAGACGAAGAAGATGAAGAAGATCTCTTTGCTGCACTAGACTCAGTCTCAAAAGGCAAGCAAACACAGCAAAAGGATCAGGGCGGACATTATAAAGGCCAAACTGCTCCAACGATGGATGAGATTGAAGAAGAAGACAAAGAAGAAGACCTCTTTGCATCATTGGATGCCGTAAAAAGTGGAGCTAAAAGAAAAGAAAATGATCTTGGTGGTCATTATCAGGGTGATATTGGTCCAGAAGTAGACGATATAAATGAAGAAAATGATGATGAAGAAGACCTATTTGCTTCTTTAGATGCACACAAGAAGGGAGCATCATCAAAAAGACCAAGTCAAGGCAGTCCTGACAATGAAATGATTGATAACGAAAAGGGCCTTGAAAGAGATCTTGCTGAAAATAAAGATGCCAAGCAAAGAGATGAAGACCTCTTTGAGTCATTAGCACAACATGGGAAGAGAAAACCTGTTCAAAGAGATGAAAAGCAAAAGAAAAAGTCTGATGATGGAGAGGATGATAATCAAGATGAAGACCAAGCAGAAGGCGGCTCGATTCAATATGAGAAAAAGGGTGATCTAGGTGAACAGACTATCGATTATCGCAACCTTGATAAACAGCCAGAATACAGTGGTGGAACGAAAGAAAAATTAGAAATAAAAGTAACAGATGCCCCTGAGCAAAATAACAAAGAAAAAGACCAAGGCTATGACCAAAAGAGTGAAGAAGAAATTGATTACGACCTAAGTAATGCATTAAAAAAACTTCAAGAACAGGATCAAGCTCCAGGTTATGATTATAGCAAAAGGCCATCAAATAATAACAATGCAAATAATCAAGATCATCAACTAAAAGTTAATCAATACTCAAGTAATACAAAAGAAGATCAGCAAGCCGCTGACTCCGAGTCGGCCATTGAAGAAGCAAAAGATCAAAAAGAGTTAGAAGAGGCCCTTAACTCCATAATTATTCCTGAACCAAAGGATATGGACTTTCTCATTCGTGCCACAGATATGCTCATTGATGGTGATGAGATAAAACAGATGACCTCAGATTATATTAATGAATTCTGTGATGGAACCCTCATTGTTTATAACCTGCAAAATGAATGTATTATGGGTAGTGAACAGGGGCCAGATAATTTTGAAGCAGTGAAGAATATATTAAAAATAAAGAGAAAACCAAGTTGGAATGATGACACATTCCAAGCTGAAACACTTTACTATCACTGCCCTATTATTGAGAATACAAATTATAGTTACTTCACAGTATTTTTCACCACAAGAGAAGAGATCGAAAAATCAGAAGATACCCCTAAAAGGATAGAGATTTGTCTTGAGGCCTTAAAAGGAAGTTATAAAAGTGGTGAAGATCGTATGACAACGAAGATAGCTTCATCTAATAAGTCTGCTGCATCAAGTTTAAAAAACTCAGTAGGAAGCCTCTTTAAAGGAATATTTGGTAAAGGACGAACATGATTGCCTATTTCTATATAAAGCTTAAATCGCTTAAAGACATTCGCACCTTCCCTTTTACTCTCTATGTCTATAAAGAGAAAGAGAATCTCTACACAGAATACTTAAAAGCAAACACACCTTTAACTCAAGATAGTTATAACCTATTAAAGTATATTGAAGATAACAAGACAGGAAAAATCGCAATCAAGCTTTCACAACGAATGACTTATCTTGCAACAGTTGGAGAATTAAGTGAGTATACTCCACAAGAGGCAAATCAAATTCGTGAAAAGATCAACATCTTAAAAGAGCATGAAAAAGCGGTTGAAACAAATCAAAAAGAAGCAAGAACAAGACTACCTCTTCGCAGTGTCTTAACAAAAGCAATCGATCAGGACGACTTCCTACCAATTATCTTAAGGGCACAAAAAGAGATATCAACATTTCCTGTAAACTTATCTCATACTATCTCTCTTGCAAGACACTTTGCCATGACCCATCTTGATAAGGACAATCTTACAAATCGAATTGTGGCACTGAGCTTCTTCTTTGCAAAGAAACTTGGAATTGAAGACTATAAAAAGCAAGCCGATCTAATCTGTGCTTCTTTTCTAGCAAATATTGGACTTACAAGTATCTCTCCAAATATCATGCATGAGAGCTTTGAAGAAGTAACAAGCGACCAACGAGAACAATATTATAAGCATGTGAAAGTATCTCGTATGCTTATAGAAAAATCAGGTGTTCAATTATCAGAAGAGTGTAAGGCAATTATTGATCACCATCATGAAAAACATGATGGTAGCGGAATGCCTGGACAAATTTCTCAAGCTGGACTTAGCCTTGAAAGTGAAATCCTAGAATTTATTTCTCATATTCTAGAGTTTAGCACAGGATTAATTAACGGAGAAAAATCACCTCTAAGCAGCGTTGTATATATGGTTGATGCTCAAGCGGGAGTTGGTGGTCTCAATACAAACTACAGTGACAAGATAAAGCCTCACATCACTAGCGTACTAAGCCTTTAATTGAAGCTACCATACGGCAATGTATTTCGCCCTTCCCACGTATGCAAGTTTGCTTGAACTTTTGGCAAGTGCTCATCTTTATTATTCTTTGGATCTAAGACTTCAATTTTAGCAAAAGTAAGTTGGGTATTCCCTCCACCTTTACCAAAGTCTAGATTGTACATTCTAGTCCAGGTTCCAGTATTTATGAAAGTTTTACCATTAGTATAAGTGCGACAAATTGGCTCATGTGTATGGCCAACAATCAATACATCCGTATCTTTTGCATCTTGTAGATATTCAAAAGTTAATTCTTCGTAATCCTGAAAGAGGTGTAATTCTTTCATGAAAAGCTTTAACCAATCACCAAAGTTATTACTTATTTTAAAAAGATAGATTGAGCGAACCATTATAAAGTAAATGGTATTGGCCAACATGAATCGAAGAGTAAAGAAAGTATCATAAATGAGTCCATTAATGAGAAACTTATTAATTGGGCGAACTGCATTTACATGATCTCGTTCTTCTTTAAACTTATTTATCACTCGTGTTACATAGTAAGAGCCCCAAGGCGGATTAAAGTATTTCTTTCCGTCCTTATCCTCTATAATGCAACTTTCCTCTTCAAAAGTATGAGCAATTTCGTACTCGTGGCCATGTCTTAGTACAACACGATCAGTAGGACGATATTCATCATTTAGCTCTCTTATGACAAAGCGATCTCGTACTTCTTTATCAAAACAATTGAGAACCATCTCTTTTAAAGAATCAAAAACTAACTCCGCATCATGATTACCAATAATAAATGTAACCTTTTTATTCTTTACTTTTAAGAAGTCGTTAAGGGCCTGCATCACCTCTTTATGTGCATCTAGAATTAGCTGTAATTTCTTCTTCGATGATTCCTCAGACCAGAACTCATCATCAAATACTTGCACATAAGGAACTGCTAAAAGGTCAAAAAAGTCTCCGTTAATAATCAACTCGACATCTTTACTGGCATACTCATCACTGCTGAAGTATTCGAGAAAATCAACTAACTCTTCATCATAGTGAAAGTCTTCGAGATAATTTCTAATACCATTTACATACTCTCCTGCGCCAAGATGGACATCAGAGATTATGATTATGGTCTTCTTTGAGTTACTCTTGCGAAGGAATCTCATATGCGGACTTTCCTATATTTAACACGACTCTTTGAAAAGAAGGGTCTAGTGGAACAAAGTAGAATTTATTCTTTGTATTAAAATCAAACTCAATACTCATTTCAGCGTCTGGCTTAATCGTGACAAATTTTAGATTCTTATCATTGTCATCGACAAACTTCCCTCTAATTGTTGAGAGGGTACGATTTTTAATAACAACTGCAACACGAGAGCCCCTCTTTTTTACCGGAGAGATAACTTTATAATAACTGGGCATAGCTGTTACTAAAAAAGCCTCAGACTTTTCCATTCTCTGTTGCGCATATGAGTTCATATGCCATGAGATCAGACATGCAAAAGCTAGAGTAAAAAACTTAAGAAATTTAGTTTTTGTCATACATATATTGTAACTATTTAATAATTTGTTGGTCCTTATTGGCAAAGCTTACCTAGTTCACTCAGAATAAGCTAAATTCTTGGGCCAACTTCAATGTTGACGAAAAGATATTCATGATAAGTACACTAAAGAAAACATTTACAAAGAATCAAGAGACTAACCCAAGCTTTAAGGTCAACTTCTCAGACCCGGCCCATCACTGGATTAATCAGAATCAAAGAATCAAAAGATTCTTTGAGGACGTCATTTCACAATTGAGTGAAGAAGAAAAAGACAGCTTGGCCACTTATGGGGAACTTGTCTTTTTAGAAAGTCAGGGCATGCACTCTAGCGTTATTCCATCACATGGAGATAAGACATTTGTACTTGTCTATCCACAGTTAAAAAAAGCAATTCTAACAGCAGATAATGAAGAAGCCTATGCAATCATATTTCATGAATTAGGACATCTCTACTATCGTCATTTCACAATGAGATTACATGCAAATGAAATGACAAAGCAAATTGAAGCAGATGACTTTGCTATTAGACATGGATTTGGAAAGGGTCTATTTAACTTCTTAATGAAAATGCCTATTAGTCATGAAGTTAGCCAAAGACTAGAAATGATTCGTTTAAGAACTTAATTTCATCACGAATTTTAGCAGCATCTTCAAAGCGGAGGTCTTTTGAGGCCTCTTTCATCTCAATTTTAAGCTCAGCAATACGCTTTTTAATCTCATCAGGAGACATGGTAACGTCTTTAGGACCGCTCTTTTTCCCCTTCTTTTTACCACCACGTAAAGTTTCAATTACTCCACCTGAAACTTCCTTAAGAATCGTTTGCGGAGTTATGCCGTGATCTTCATTATATTGCATTTGAATAGCTCGACGACGTTTCGTCTCACCGATTGCTCGCTCCATAGACTTCGTTGTTTGATAAGCATACATAAGAACTTTACCATCACTATTTCTAGCGGCCCGTCCAATTGTCTGAACAAGGGAGCGCTCAGATCTCAAGAAGCCTTCCTTATCAGCATCCAAAATGGCCACTAATGAGACCTCTGGAATATCAAGACCTTCTCTTAGGAGATTGATTCCCACAAGAACATCAAACTCACCAAGGCGAAGATCGCGAATGATCTCTACTCTTTCAATCGTATCAATATCACTATGAAGGTATTTCACCTTAATTCCACTACCATGGTAGAAATTAGTTAACTCTTCTGCCAACTTCTTTGTAAGAGTTGTCACAAGAACTCGCTGGCCTTTTTCAATAATGCGCCTTACCTCAACTAAGAGGTCATCAACTTGATTAGTTGCATCCCTAACCTCAATAATCGGATCAAGAAGTCCTGTTGGCCTAATAATTTGCTCAACAAACTCTCCATGAGTCCGCTCTAATTCGTAATTACCAGGGGTAGCAGAAACATAAAGGACATCATCGAGCTTTCCTTTAAACTCCTCAAAATTTAAAGGACGATTATCTAATGCTGAAGGTAGGCGAAAACCGTAATCGACGAGATTCATTTTACGGGCCCTATCTCCGCGATACATCCCACCGACTTGTGGAATAGTTATATGTGATTCATCAATAATCATTAAGAAGTCTTTCTTAAAGAAATCAATAAGTGTTGGTGGAGGATCACCTGGTTTACTCCCCGTCATATGACGAGAATAATTCTCAATACCAGAACAAAAGCCCATCTCTTCAAGCATTTCAATATCAAGTAGTGTTCTTTGTTCAAGGCGTTGCCTTTCAACTAATTTATTTTGTTTCTCTAACTCTTGTAGGCGCTCTCTTAGCTCAACTTTAATAGTCTCAAGAGCACCATCCATTTTCTCCTCACCAACAACATAGTGAGATTTTGGATAAATTGTAACCTTACTAAGGTTATGAAGTTTTGTTCCCCTAAGTGGGTCAACAATTGTTATACTTTCGACTTCATCATCAAAGAATTCAATGCGAACAACATTCGAATCCTCATGAGCAGGAAAGACTTCAACAATATCCCCTCTTACGCGAAAACACCCACGAACAAAGTCGATATCATTTCTTTCGTATTGAATAGCAACTAAAGACTTTAGAAAATCATCGCGGTCTTTCTCATCACCAACAAAGAGAGTCTCCCTCATACTCGCATACTCATCAGGAGAACCAATACCGTAAATGCAACTAACCGAAGAGATTATGATGACATCATCTCTTTCTAAGAGAGAGCGAGTTGCAGAGTGGCGAAGCTTGTCGATCTCATCATTAACAGATGAGTCCTTTTCTATATAGGTATCACTTCCCGGAACATAAGCTTCAGGTTGATAGTAATCGTAATACGAAACAAAGTACTCCACAGCATTATCGGGAAAGAATTCTCTAAACTCGGCATAAAGTTGTGCCGCAAGTGTCTTATTATGTGCCAAAATTAAGGTCTTTTTTCCAAGCTTTTGAATCACATTGGCCATGGTAAATGTTTTACCAGAACCGGTAACGCCCAATAGAGTTTGCTCTTTTTCTCCAGAAGAGAGTTTTTCCACAATAGTCTTGATGGCCTCTGGTTGATCCCCACAAGGTTCAAATTTTGACTGTAAATTAAAGGTCTTATCACTCATATCGAGATTGTATCCTATTAGATTAAAAGATAACAATTATTATCTGAGCTATAAATATGTTACATTATTAACTAAATTGATCATTTTTTAATTAGGGATAAAAAATGAAAAAAGGTGAACTACAAAGGGCAAAGATCATTGATATTGCCATAGGTCAGATCGCTGAAAAAGGCATCGCTGCGACCTCATTTCAAAAAATTGCCGATACTCTAGGTATTAGCCAGTCTGGTGTCTTTCATTATTTTAAGAATAAGACCGAGCTCTTTCTTGGGGTTTTGGAAAGTATTCTTGAAAGACGTACTGAATTAATAAATCAATTAATCACACCAACTGATGATAGTATTGGCCGTATACGCAAGCACTGCCAAGCTAGTCTGACCTGGCTAATTGATAAGCCCAGTGAAGCTAAAATCATCCTCTACTTATATCAACAATCTTCCACTAATTCTGTCGTTCTACCATTTGGAGAGAAGGTCATCCTCAATGGAAGAAATCGATTAGAGGACTTAATTGTTGAAGGACAAGCTGAAGGTAGCATCTCACCAAAAGTTGATGCTAAGCTTTGGGGACGACTACTACACGAATTTTTGACAGGCTCATTAATGCAAACAATTTGCCTATATGAAAATTGTCTACTTCCTAAGGAAGTTCAAGAATTTGATATTAGATTAAATGAATTATTAGATTGCCTAAAGGCTTAAGCAATTGTGAGGCCAAAAATAAATAAAGCGTTTGCAAGTTACCCCACAAACGCTTATTTCACACACACAACACAAGAGAATAAGTTCAAAAAAGAATTTCGAACTTAAAGCTGTTATTCAAAACAGCTCTCAATTTGATTTTTTATTTCAGTTTTCTCAGAACCATTCTTGATTGAGATCTCTTGAACAATTAAGTCTCTACACTGCTCAAGCATTTTCTTCTCACCAAATGAAAGATTCTTCTTATTCTTAAGTAAGAATAAAGATCTTAGGACATCTGCGATTTCTAAAAGTGAACCAGTTTTCACTTTTTCCATATAGTCTCTATAACGACGATTCCAAGTTGAGTTATCAACTTTTACATCGTGATCATTTAGAAGTTGATAAACTTCATTGATCTCGCTGTCGTCAACAAGCACTCTAATTCCATCTTTAGAATTGGTAGGAACCATGACAGTCATTCCGTTTGCTACAACCTTAATGATGTAGAACGAAAGCTTGTGCTCTCCTACTTCGCGCTCTTCGATGTCCACAATCTGACCAACACCGTGTCCTGGGCAAACTGCGTAATCACCAATGTTAAACATTTCTACCTCCATGGGTATTTCTCTCACTCAGTTATACTACGACGCGCCATGACTCTCAATGCAGCTTGTAAGATTTACACATGGGGTATGATTTTTAGACGGAAGGTTGTAGAAATGCGGGCCAAAAAAAAGCCCCTCAATAAGAGGGGCTTAATTCGATAAATATATCTGTAATTTCAATTAGTTAACTAATTAGAAACGTGGGCAAATTTCATCTTTTTCGAAGAAATAAGCAAGTTCTCTTTCAGCAGAAGCAAGAGAATCAGAACCGTGAACAGCGTTCTCACCGATAGATTTAGCATATAGCTTTCTAAGAGTGTTTTCAGCAGCTTCAGCTGGGTTAGTCGCACCCATGATTTCTCTATTTCTTTCAACTGCATTTTCACCTTCTAGGCACATAAGAACAACTGGTGCAGAAGTCATGAAAGCAACAAGTTCACCAAAGAATGGTCTGTCTTTGTGCTCAATATAGAAACCTTCAGCTTTCTCTTTTGAAAGGTGAGCAAGTTTAAGAGCAGCGATTCTTAGACCTTCTTCTTCAAATCTCTTAATGATGTTACCAATGTTGTTATCAAGTAGTGCATTTGGCTTAATGATACTAAAAGTTCTTTCCATTTTAATCTCCTTAAAATTATCTTGCGGAAAAATTCCCTAAATTCTTTTAATTAAAGGTTCTTTAAAACCTTCTCCATTGTTTCACCAAGTTCAGCTGGAGAACGTGAAACTGTTACGCCACATTCTTCAAGAATTCTAAACTTAGCTTCTGCAGTATCGTCACCGCCAGAGATGATTGCACCTGCGTGCCCCATTCTCTTACCTGGAGGCGCTGAAGCACCTGCGATAAATGATACAACTGGCTTACTCATATTCTTTTGAATCCATCGACCAGCATCTGTTTCAGCAGAACCACCGATCTCACCAATCATAATAACAGCATCAGTATCTGGATCTTTTTCAAATAGCTCTAGTACGTCAATGAAGTTTGTTCCGTTAACTGGGTCACCACCGATACCAACACAAGTTGATTGTCCGATATCTCTTTGAGTTAACTGATAAACAGCTTCATAAGTAAGAGTTCCTGAACGAGAGATAACACCAACACGACCTGGCATATGGATGTGACCTGGCATAATTCCGATCTTACACTCACCTGGAGTGATAACACCTGGACAGTTAGGACCAATTAGTCTTGATTTTGAACCTTCAAGAGCGGCCTTAACCTTTACCATATCAAGGATAGGAATCCCTTCAGTTATTGCAATAATAAGTGGCATCTCAGCATCAATCGCTTCTAGGATTGAGTCAGCTGCAAACGGAGGTGGAACCATAATCATGGCCGCATTTGCTTCCGTCTTATCCATTGCTTCTTTAATAGTATTAAAAACAGGGAAACCTTCATGAACTGTTCCACCTTTACCTGGAGTTACACCACCAACAAAGTTAGTTCCGTAATCTCTTGATTGTAGTGAGTGAAAAGTTCCTTGCTTACCTGTAAAACCAACAGTGATTAATTTTGTATCACGATTAATAAGAATGGCCATTACGCCTCCCCTTTTGTCGCTTCAACAGCTTTCTTCGCTGCATCTGCTAAATCTTCAGCTGCAATAATTGCAAGATCTGATTCATTTAAAATTTTCTTACCAAGAGCTACGTTTGTCCCTTCAAGACGAACAACTAATGGTACTGTTAAATCAAGTTCCTTAGCGGCTGCAACAACACCTTCAGCGATGATGTCACACTTCATAATTCCACCAAAAATATTAACTAGAATAGCTTTTACATTCTCATCTTGAAGGATAAGAGAGAAAGCTTTCTGAACAGTTTCTTTTGTCGCTGATCCACCAACATCTAGGAAGTTAGCAGGTTCACCACCGTGAAGCTTAATGATGTCCATTGTACCCATTGCAAGACCTGCACCGTTTACTAGACAACCAATATTTCCATCAAGCTCAATATAAGCTGCACCAAATTCACTTGCTGCTAACTCTTTTTCACTTTCTTCAGTTGGATCTCTTAGCTCTTGAATTTCAGGGTGTCTGAAAAGAGCGTTAGAATCAAAGTTAAGTTTTGCGTCTAGTGCTAAGATATCACCTTGCTTAGTTTTTACTAATGGGTTGATCTCTGCAATTGAGCAATCGTACTTCATATATAGATCGTAAAGACCTTTAAAGAATTGACCTGCTTCCTTTACTTCTTCCTTAGTCTTTAGACCAATTCCGTAAGCTAGCTTTCTTGCAACAAATGGAGTGAATCCAGCTGCTGGGTCAATTGCTACTTTAATGATTTTTTCAGGAGTCTTATGAGCAACTTCCTCAATCTCAACTCCACCTTCTTCAGAGGCCATCATTGTAACTTTACCAGTTGCACGGTCTAGAACAACACCAGCATAGTACTCGTGCTCGATGTCACATCCTTCTTCGATGAAAAGAGTGTGAACTTTCTTTCCTTCTGGACCTGTTTGGTGAGTTACAAGAGTCTTACCTAGAATATCGTCAGCGTGTAAGCGAACTTCATCTAATGACTTTGCAAGCTTTACACCACCTGCTTTACCACGCCCACCAGCGTGAATTTGAGCTTTTACTACCCAAATATTTCCACCTAATTTTTCTGCCGCAGCAACAGCCTCATCAACAGTCTTTGCTACTTCACCTCTAAGAACCTTCAGGCCCATGTCTCTCATTAAACCCTTGGCCTGGTACTCATGTACGTTCATTAAAACTCCTAAGTTTTCGTGTATGAAATATTCATGATTTTACTGGCTTATAATAGTGGTCATCTCTATAACTTTCTAGGTGAGTCGTGTCATTTTTGCCAAGTTTTTTGTCATTCAACTGATTAATGGGCAATTCATGGACTTATTCACAAAATAACGCTTAACGTCTTGTAGCAATTTCCGATTTTTCGCACAATTAGCTCATGGAAAACATACTAATAAGCCCAGGTAAATTTAGGCTCGACGGCGGGGCCATGTTTGGAATCATCCCAAAACCATTATGGAACAAGGTTCACCCTGCAGATGAATACAACCGCATCGACCTCGATCTAAGGCTTTGGATCATTAAAGACCAAGACAGAATTATTATTACAGATACTGGTATTGGTGATTACCACGGAGAGAAGTTCGACCAACAATTCGATGTTCGCCAAGAACAATCTCCTCTCGTAAAGGCATTAGCAGACAAAGGAATAAAACCTGAAGATGTAACAGACCTTGTTATCTCGCATCTTCACTTCGATCATGTTGGTGGAATGGTTTATAAAGATGGCGACAACTTTAAGCCAGTCCTGCCAAATGTAACGATCCACCTACATCGAGAACATTGGCAATATGCCCTTAATCCAACATTAAGGGACAGTGGCTCATTTCATAAGAAGTACTTTAAAGATATTATCGAGGAATTTGATAAAGCGGGACGCGTCCACTGGCTTACTGGAAAAGAGGGTGAGATACTCAAACTATCAAATGATACATTAAGATTTAAATGCTCTTACGGACACACACCTCACCTCGTGCATCCTTATACAAGTGAGTATATCTACTTGGCAGACCTGATCCCAACTTCAAATCACGTCCATGTACCATGGGTAATGGGCTATGATATCGCTCCAGGTCAAACAACAGTGGATAAGATGGAATTCTTAAAGATGATCATTGAAAAGGATCTAACAGTAATCTTTGAGCACGACCCGAAGTATGCAAGTGCAAAAGTCACGCAAAATGAGCGCGGAAAATATATCTGTAAAGATCTACAGTGACCTAAAATGACCTACATTAAGCTTTCAATCTGTTTTTGAATCTCATTCTTAACAGATTGAAGCACCACTCGATCATCATCCATGAACTTTCTTAAATGAAGACGTTTCTGCTTATTAAGGTAGCCATAACGTGACAGCTTTTCCACAAGCTTTGCACTCCACGCACTAATATCCTTACCAAGATTGTGGATTTCATTTTCTAACTTTAACTCAGTACTCGTTAATTTAGTCTTATCAAGTTCATAATTAGATAGAACTATACTTTGTAGAAGTGGCCCAATATTTCGAGCATATCTTTGTTGAAATTCCTTATGAGCAAGCCAACCACTTTTCTGACTCAAAGACAGACGATAATGAATGGACATCGATGAAATTAGAGACTCAAGTGTTCTAAGCTTTTCTCGAATTGTACTTATGGCCTTTCTCTTTGCTGTTTTGCGCTTTTTTTCAATTTTTGCAATCTGCTCCAAGTAAGCTTGCCTCGACTCAGGTACAAGAAAAACTTTCTTTTCTAGAACTTCTCGAATAGTTCCCATTCCCAATTTGTTCTTAATATTGTCTGTAACAGATAAGAATTCATAAATGAACGTTACATTATATGAACCAGGGATGAATTCACGGCCCTCTTCAAAGACAAGGTCCTTAAATTCAATAAGCCCACCCTCTCCAATATTATGGGCCTTAATCAAAATTTCAGATCCATCTAAAAGATCGGGTTTGCGATGAAGAATTAATTCAACACTCACTGGTTTTTTAAAAGGAAGCCTAGCATAAATAGTGGACATCTCTTTATTAACAAAGAGGTGTACATCGCCATCTTTAACAGGCCTTTTCATCTCATTTAGAGTTGTCACCGAAATATTTTGGACCTCAACCTTCTTTAACTTTGTCGAGCCAGCTGCAAAGTAAATACTAGCAATGAGTGTCACTGCTATAAAGAAAGTGGCAATAACTGTTGTGTATATCGGAAATTTACTAGGAAAAATTTCAATATCAGCTAAATCTGATTCTTCCTCTGGCACTTCTTTTAACTCCACTGGCTCTCTGGCAGGAATATCGGGAGTTTCAGTTGAGGCCTTTACGTCATTTATTGGTATCTCAGGAAGTTGGCCATCTTCTTTTAGAACCTGAGTTTCATAATAAGACTGAGCTTCTTGGCGGGCCAATTGAATTACAGCAAAGACAGGTTTCCAATTCTTTGCCCCTTTGCGCCAACAAAGTTGATAAGACTTAATTAGACCTTTATCATAAAAGTCGATAATATCTTGAGCTGTAAATGGTCCTTTATTTTTACCGGACTGATTAATATACCAATTTTTTTGCATAGTTGTAGTTTAAAGGAAGATACATGGGGTGGAAAGAGGTAGATGAGAATTTGGCAAAAAGAAAATCACAATCAATAGCGAATGTGATGTCTAAAGAGGCCAATGATTCACAAAATTCAATTCTAATTAGTGCAAATGATCTTGGGGTCGTAAGAAATGGTGGTCGCCGCGGAGCAGCTTTAGGCCCTCGTGTTCTAATCTCTCAATTACAAAAATTCGCAAATCATCAGAAGATAAAAAATATTTCTTTAATTGATATTACAGATCAAAGTGAAGATGACTTCAACCAAATGCAAAAGAACTCAATTAATGAGATCAGCAAAATAAAGTCACAGAAAATTATTCATTTAGGAGGAGGACACGACCATATCTATCCTCTTGTTTCAGGACTGAAGTTCAACAACCCATTAATCATTAATATCGATGCTCACTTGGATACACGAGATGATGAAATCCATCACTCAGGAACTCCCTTTAGACAATTGGCAAATGAAAAGAAAATAAAGCTGCTCCAAATTGGTATCCACGAATATGCTAATGTTTCTCAAAACTACCAAGGCATAGAAATGGATGTCATCGATACGAAAACCCTTAAACAAAAATCGAATCTCTTTAGAGACGTATCTTTCTTAAATGAAGTTTATGAAAAGCACGATGGCGATATTGTTTTTAGTATCGATGCTGACGCTATTGCTGGTTGTGATATGCAAAGTGTGAGTGCAGTAAACCATGATGGTATTCCATTTGAATTTCTAAGAATGCTAGTAGACCAGTACCAACGATATACAAAAGACAAGAAACAGACTCTTGGTATTTATGAATACAATCCACTCTTTGATGAATTGTCTGCAAAGGATGCAAGAAGTCTAGCTTCTCTTATTTATGATTTTTTAATTTGAAGTTAATTTGATCGTCTTATCTAGTCCCGTTTGCTCATCACGAATCTTGATACTCTCTTCAGTGATCTTCCATTCGGGATTAACAACTTTCTTGCCTTGCTGTGATTTATACTTCCAAGGGAAGTCTCCAATGAATTGCTTCTTCTTCTTATCAAAAATAATTGCATAGAAGATATCAACCATATGGAATGTTCCAGCTGAACCTGAATAATAAATAATCAATTCATAGTTTTTGCCAACAGACTTAGTCTCAACGACTTTGCTCTTACCCGTACGTTTTGTAATAACGGCCTTTAAACTTTTTGAAGTTTTGCTCTTAAGCCAGAATTCACCTTTGTCGTTAACAATTGTCCAATCACTAACATCAGCAAAAGTGAAAGCCTGTAAAATGAATATCAATATTAAAATAACTTTCTTCATTATGACCTAAATGGTGTTTTAACTGTCCAGTGCCAATCATCGCCGTCAACGATCTGCCCGTCAGTATCAATTGGTTTATAAAATATATGGCGCTGCCTCTTCCAACTTCGAGCAATCTTACGACGATCACTTGCATTGTTTTCATTGTACATTGGATTTGGTTGCCTTAGTAAATTATCATTTACTTTCACATTCAACTCCCAATTATCTTGGTTAGCACGAAATCCTTCTCCCCAAGCGCCATCGGTTGGAAGCATCCAATTGGCATGATAATGATAAACATGATCAACATCTGGCTTCGGCTTAAAGTCTGCAGAACCAAATTTCATATAGGCATCAATAGCTGTCTCAAACTCTTGATTACGACCAGGGTAAGTCATTTGTCTCCAATTATCCTCACCTTGGTTATACATTGAAAACTGCATTGGATCTAAAGCAATATCAAGAGCTGTCTTATCACCCTCACGTCCTCTTCTTGCAGCATCGTCATTCGCATTTCTAACTCGGTTATTAATAACCTTCATAATCATCATCATCTCTTCTGGGTGACGATCGCCTCCATTAATATCACGAGCGAGAATCCCTGCTTCACCTTGGGCCGTAAAAACCATTGCAGCAAAGTGCTGCTCCTCTGGCCTTAGATAGCGATAAAGATTTCTAAATATCTGTCCACGATCTCCTAGAGAACCTTGGCGAGTGATTGAATTTTGAATACTGCGAATACATTGACCTAATTTTGATCGTTGTTCACTATCTTCAGATGAAAGCTTGCTACGATCTTCTAAAACTTCACAGCCAGGCTTCCACTGCTCATTACTTGTGACAATATTCTTAGGTTCTTCAAAGATTTCATCTACAAATACAGGCCTTGGCGCCTCTCCATCAATACATGGAGCGACAGGAGGTTTACCAACCTCACCGATGGTGCGATTTAAACGAAGATAATTATATGCTGAGGCCATATCAAGAGCTTGTTTTAGGTATCTCTTTGTCACCTGATAAACCTTATCTTGTTCAACGCCATCAATTTCTAGTTTAATACGATAGGCCCAACTATTTTGGCCAACAACGCGGACTTTTATCTTTTTATCACTCCCTGGTTTAGGAGCATCAATACGATGTGAATATCCAGTATCTGGATCTAGAATATCAAATGAGCGTACAACATCGAATTGTACATCAGAAATATCTTCATTTTTCTTTTCACCAAGATCAAAGGCCATCAGTTTTGTTGTGACCAATAAGAAAATAATTATGGCAACTCTCTTCATCAACTTCCCCTACGCACTAACACGTCAAAAATATTTTAACACGACCTTAAGGAAATAATGAAAAAGAGGTTAATTTTGCTGAAATTACAGATTTTGGCCTACAAATATTGTAGGCACTTACTATTTAAGCTTAACTCCATCAGTAAGAGCATGCTTTAAAAAGTAGACTAAATCACTTTTTTGCATGTCATTGATCTGTATTTCTCCATTTTTTAAAATCGGATGGGCCGCATCCTTCTTCTTAAAGAGCATATAAGGATTCGTTTCTACAAAGAGATTCTTTTTGAAGTTCTTTTTAAAAGAATTAAGAACCCAAGATGAATCATAATCATCAATAGACTTTAGCCCACCTCGATAATGGTCCACAACATCTTCTAATGTCCCATAAGCTCCTGAATGAAAATATGGTGCTGTTAGAGCAATATTTCTAAGAGGTGGAATTCTAAAACGATAGCGATCGTATTCACGTCCAGTCACAAGAAAGCGTCCCTCGTCATTCTTACGAGGATCGTTCTTACCGGGACCGATTTGTGGTGTAGCAACAGCAGCAAAACCTCTCCCACCAAGAAGAGTTCCCACGTGACAAGAGACACAACTTCCCGATTCCATAAAAACGACAGCTCCACGCTTGGCCTTTAAATCAAGTGCACTTCTGTCTCCTCTTAGGTAATTATCCCAAGGCGTATTGTAGGCGGCAAATTCATGTGTTTCAAAATGGGCCATGGCCTGAGCATAATGACCAATATTAAGTTCTGATTGAGGAGTCGCTGGATAAGCTTTTTTGAAAAGCTTTTGATACTTTGGCATATTCAAAAGTCTTTTCATGACAATCTTCCAAACTGCTTCTTCATCTTTAGCATTAGCAATATCATTACTTCCCTTAACGCCTCTCATTTCTTCATGCGAAGTGATTGGAAATAATGCCTGTGCAGCAAGTGCGCTACCTAGGTTCTCAGTAATATCCCAACGTTCTGGATAGTCTCCATTAAGAGCTTCAACAGGAGTCGTATAAACATCCCAATCTTTACGATAATGAACTCGTCCATCCCAAAACATATGCTCCATATTCTCATCACCGAGATTATAAAGAGGCTGAGAATTACGAGGGATCACATGGCCTTTACCAATTAAGCGCTGATCACCTTGCCACTTTCCACCTTCACCGATCCCGACAGGTAATTTATCACCACTACCAAACTCAGGCATATGGCAGTCGGCACAAGAGATATTACGATTCCCAGAGATCTCCTTCTCATTAAAAAGTGCCTTACCAAGGTTATAAAGCTCTACTTTCTTACCTTGTGGCTTTTTAACAGCTTTTAAAAAGAAGCGCTCAGTGTAGCGTTTAAGTTTGATATCAAGTTGATCGGCCTGTGCACCTAAGGCGATAAGCCCAAGAGTGAGGATAAGGATTGCTTTCATTGTATGTATTCCCAAATTGTGTGATGGAAAATACTAAAAAGAAAGGTTTGATGAGTCAAACACTTTTAGGTACGCAATTCCATTTAACATCCTAGCAACCGCGTACCTAAAAACTTAAAGTGACTCTAGTGGACCAAAGAATTCGATATAAATATTAGTTGAATTAACACCTAGCGCAATAAGATGTTTTTTCATCGTGGCCATAAAAGCCTTTGGGCCACAAATATAGAAATTAGAAGCCAAATCAAAATTACACTTTTGAAGAAAGTCCTTAGTAATAAACCCTTCAAACTCATTTTCGGCCAGTTTTTCACTACTACTTTCATAAAAAAATCGGGGTACAAAATTCTCATGTTTTTCACTTAAATTAGTTAATTCAGTTTTGAAAGCTTGCACTGAACGGTTTTTATTTGCATGAATGAATTCGATTCTTTTTTCACCATTTTCAAGTGCTGCTTTGGTCATACTTAAAAGAGGAGTTACACCGACTCCACCTGCTATAAAAACGCTTCCTTTACTCGACTTTTTGTAAGTGAAATTTCCTACAGGAGCTGCAACTTCTAACACATCCCCTACACTTAGTTTGGAATGTAAATAATTGGACACATATCCATCAGGGTTTCCCTCTTCTTTTTTAACACTTATTCGAAGAAGATCTTTAGTTGGATAATCTGATAAGCTGTAATTTCTCATTGTCGTTATTCCATCAAATGGAACTCTTACTGTGATATATTGGCCTGCCACAAAGCCTGGAAGCTTTGTATTATCAACAGGCTTTAAATAAAATGAAGTAATAACCTCACTCTCCTTAACTTTCTTTTCAATCTTAAATTCCTTAAAACCCTCATAAGCTTGTTCTTTATAAATAGCTTTTTCAGCATCTATTAAAATATCGGCCAAAAAGAAATATGCTTCTTTCCATGCATTAATAATTTCATCAGTGGCCGCATCTCCTAACACATCCTTAATTGATGCAAGAAGATTAACTCCTACAATTGGATAGTGCTCTGGCTCAACTTTTAAAGCTGCATGCTTATTTGTAATTAAAGATACTGCATCTCCAAGGGCCTCGAGATTATCAATATTTTTAGCATACGCACAGATTGCTCCTGCTAATGCTTCTTGCTGACTACCTCTGTTCTGATGCGCACGATTAAAATAGGGAAGGACCTCTGGGTTATTCTCAAACATCTTTTGATAAAAATGCCTTGTTAGCAATACACCATTCTCTTCTAATACAGGTGCTGTTGATTTTACAATTTCAATAGTTTGTGTAGATAGCATACCAACTCCTAATCTTTTCTGCTTAAATATGTATTTCAAATACATATTTATAACACAAAGAACAAGCTAGCAATAAAAACATGTATTTTTAATATATATTTATAAAAAACAATAGATTTCAGATAGATATATGCTAATAAAGAAGTATGAAATTAACTTCATATACTGACTATTCCCTCAGAGTTTTAATATTCTTAAGCCTAAACCACGAGCGCTTATGTACCTCTAGCGAGATATCAGAAACGTATATGATCTCAAGAAACCATCTTGCAAAAATCATTCACCAGCTCTCACGCCTAGGCCTTATTGAAAGCTACAAAGGGGCCAGTGGCGGCATAAAACTAGCAAAAGAACCAAAAGAAATTAATATTGGTCTATTGATTAAAGAAATTGAATCTGACTTTAATATTGTCGACTGCTTTATTGGCGACAGAAGTAAGTCACCATGTCGACTCACCCCTCACTGTAAACTAAAGTCCATAATGAATGAGTCCTTATCTTTATTTATCCAGAACTTAGAAAAGTACACTCTTGAAGACATCGTTGAAAATCGAGAAGAATTACTTTCGCTTTTCTAAAGAACACTTATATGAAGAAGTTTACGATCGCTTACTTCACTTCGTGAAGTGTCGCTATTGGGGTGGTACTTACGTAAGGAGTTTGTGTAGATTGCATAAAACCCTCTCTTTTTAAAATTAAATCAGTATGTCAGTGAGAAGTTGAATCAGAAGCGGAATGCATCATCATTGCAAAAAGAAATAATTTAGTTTTCGAAGTTGGTTCACCTGGCCTCCCATCCGGGTCGGCCATGCGTTGCTTTTGCATTATTTTGCCATCGTGGCAAATGCTGCAAACAAAAAAGCCGGATCATTGATCCGGCTTCTTAAAGAGAGACATTTTGACGGAGTGAAAAAATCCTTTTTTCTGCTCCAACACACACACGCTTATATATAAGCAAGGCCTGTGCCAACTTTTTCATCTCGATGACGCATAGAAAAGGTATTGAAATTTTATAAAACAAGAGAATGCGTGTGTCATATTTATGACTGACGCATGAAGACAAGGCGTTACTTAATTGACTTTAAAAAACGAGACAATTTCATCATTCCAATATCACAGGCCTCTGTTTCATCTTCGGCACCAAAGACTTGATCAACATACTTAAATATTTTTTTCGTCTCTTTATACACTATCGCGATCTCAGCATTGAAACCTTTGTTAGTTCTATTAACTTCAATCTGTCCAAGGAGATTGTCATTATTTTGTAAAGTTACATAAAATTCTTTCGGATAGTCATATTGTTTCATATACTTGATTTAAACAATTCAAAGGAGAAAGACAATGAAATTCATAGTTGCTGGATTACTATTTTCTAGCATGACGTTTGCAAACTGTTATGAATACAATAATTCAAATACAGCAGTAAAATGGACGGCATATAAAACGGCCAAAAAAGCCGGTGTTGGTGGGGCCTTCAAAAAGTTTGAAATTAAAACTCAAAAGAAGCAAGGTTCAATAAAAGAGCTAGTTAAAGGTGCTCGTTTCACAATCGATGTAAACTCTGTTCACACAAAAGATGCATCACGTGATGCTAAGATTGAAAGATTCTTCTTTAAAGATATGAAAATCTCAGGTGTTGTTAATAAAATCGATAGCAATTACTTATATGTGGATATGACTCTTGCTGGAAAAACAATGAAAGTTCCTATGAAGTATGACATTGAAGATGGTGAGCTTGAAGCTGAAGGAATCATTGATGTTCTTGACTTCGCCCTTGGAGAAAACCTAGCGGCAATCAACAAGGCCTGCTATGCACTTCACGAAGGTAAAACTTGGAGTGATGTTCAGATTGAAATTGAATCAAAATTTTCAAAGTGTAATTAATAATATTTGGGCCAGATTTCGGTTTGGCCCAATTTAATCTTCATAATTGTCGAGAAAGTTTACATCGAATACAAGATAACTTTTGAACATTATCAATAATTCTATTCCTCATTTTGATTAAAATTCGAAACCTCCTCATAATAGCACGACCGATAGTTAGCTATTTTTCTTACAGGAGGCAATTTGAAAAAATTAACGACACTTATTTTTTCACTGATTATTCAATTAACCTATGCTCAGGTTAATGAGATTACATTAGATGAACCACAAGCATCTTTTTTTAATCTTTCAAACTTCAAGATTCTCTATCTTAATTCAACCTATACAGAAATGAATGCACGTAATCGAGACGCTATCTATATGGATCACCTCGTCTACTTTCGCTACGATATAGCCAAGAATCAAAACATACGCTGGGTACCTGTTTACTCAAATACCTTCTCTCAAAAAAATCAGAAATCTTACCAAGGCGAATACGCTTATTCCTCTCTTCGTTATTACATCAATAATATTTTAACTGAAGATAAACACGGGCTTAGCCTCCACTTCCAAAATCGAAATTATATCTTTGATGGAGAGGATCGTAATAGAGGCTATGATAGTTATCATCGTGGATATTTTTTTCTTTCAAAGAATACAGACAATTTCACATTTGAATTAAATACGTATGCACAGATCTATAATCGAAATGGACGAGACCCAAATACGAATACATGGCGTACAATGTGTGGAACGTTTGCCTATTATAACTTTAACGACAACTGGGGACTAGGCTTTGGAAGTGAATGGTATACTGATAATCGAGATGGTAAGAAGAAGATTGGGGACGATCGCATGGTTCTCTACCTTCCTTATTTAAGATACAACAAAGGCAAAGGCTTTGTTGAACTATATGCAACTTATACGGCCGCCAAGTCAGGAGATGGAGATCACAGTATTATTATTGATGACTTTCATGAGAATGGATCATTAACTCTAGATATTGGTTACTATATCTTATAAATCTTAACACAATCTCAACTTTGCTATGTCTGTATAAGTTGATACTTTATGTCCAACACGAAAGATAACTTAAAAGAACAATAAATCTCTCCTCTTTCTTACAGCACAGAGTAATAAAGTTTAGAGTACACACTCGCGGCAGGCCCCTGAACCTGCCGCGATTCCAATTTTCCCTACTCAATAAGAAAAACTTACACATTAACACAATCCTAACTTTCCACTACCAATAAACATTGCTAGAAAGACTCATAATTCAATTTAGGAGAGAAAAATGAAGGCATTAATTGCAATTTTAATGACAGCATCAGTAATTGCTAACACTTACGTTCTAACGGACTCAGTTTCAGCAAAGACTGACGGTTCATACCAACCACTAACTGAAATCACTGTTGAGAATCTAACTCTTAACAATGCCGATATTTACGAAAGAAAAGCATATATCAGCGCGGTAATTAACGGTGAAAAAAGAGAGCTTGTTGCTAAAATCAATGATCGTCTTTATACAGGTTCAAAAGTTAACTACCTACTTGGTGGTGAACTTGATGGAAAGGTTCTTTCAAGAGGTGCTTGTGATGAATACGAAGCATTTTCTTACCGTTACAAAATGGTAATCTCTGAAGACAAAGAAACAAGAGCACAAGAGCTTAAGTTAACAAAACTTTCTCTCTACCACAGCTACTCTTGGGATCAGTGTCACGACAGAACACTAGTTTTAGAGTTTCCTTACTCACAAAAATAATTCCCATATGAAAGCGGCCCAAAGTGGCCGTTTTTTTTTTGCGATGGACGAATCCGTAAAAAACTTAATCTGAAATTGAATTGAAGTAACTGATTCGTTAAAGCTTGCTGTGGATGCTAGCGCAAGACAAGGGAAGGCGTAGTTTGCTACGCCGGTCCGCTCTCGGCTCCTGCCTTCGCGGACATACTGTCCATCGTGGACATAACCGAAGTCAGGCGCAGCAGACGTCTTGCTCAATTCGACAACTTACCCATTGCTCCAGAGACAACAAAGCCGGGCTTGAACCCGGCTTGTTGAAATAGATTTTTAGCTAAAGATTGGGGAGCTAGCGCCGCAAACAATAGCCCGCCTTTGGGCGGCCAATTTTGCGGAGCGCTTAGAAGAAGCCACCGCCCCATTTTCCGCCTTTCTTGCGTGGTTTCTTTTTCTTACCACCAAGTCCAGGCATTCCAGGCATCCCGTCCATTCCTGGCATACCAGGCATCCCCGGCATCGCTCCACCTTTCATCATCTTTGATAGTCCACCCATCATCTGCTCCATTTGCTTAAATTTAGCAATGAAGTCACGAACCTGAGCTTCAGTATTTCCTGAACCTTTTGCAATTCGCTTGATGTGAGAGTCTTTCATGATCTTATAATTGTCGCGCTCTTTCTTCGTCATCGAGTTGATGATAACGCGCATTCTCTTCATTTCATTTTCAGCAGGAGTCAGATCCCCTACTTGCTTAAGCATGCCACCCATACCAGGGATCATTTTCATGATTGATGCCATTGAACCTAAGTTCTTCATCATATCCATTTGTTTCATGAAATCATTTACAGAAAACTTCCCTTTCTCTAAACGCTTCATCATGCCTTCAGCATCATCTTTATCAATAGCAGCTTCAGCTTTTTCAACTAGCGTTAGAACATCACCCATATCAAGGATTCGTCCCGCAAGACGGTCCGGGTGAAAGAGTTCAAGGTCTTTCATCTTCTCACCAGTTGAGATGAATTTAATTGGAACTCCTGTTACGTGCTTAATTGAAAGCGCGGCACCACCACGAGCATCAGAGTCCATTTTTGAAAGAACAACACCAGTAAGCCCTACAGCTTCATGGAAGCTCTTTGCAACATTTACTGCTTCTTGCCCAGTCATGGCATCTGCAACCATTAGAACTTCTGGATTTAGCCCTTCAAGTCCTTGGCGTACTTCTTTAATTTGCCCCATTAATTCTTCATCAACATGAAGACGTCCGGCCGTATCGATAATAACGATATCCTTACCGTTTTCTTTGGCAAATGCCATGGCATCAGCTGCGATATCTTTAGGGTGTTTTGAAAGGTCTGAATCAAACCAATCCATATTCATTGATTTTGCAAGAGTAATTAGCTGATCTTTGGCAGCAGGTCTAAATGTATCGGCAGGAACAAGAAGAACGTTCTTCTTCTCTTTCTTTGATAGGAAAAGTGAAAGCTTCCCAGAAAAAGTTGTTTTACCTTGACCGTTTAAACCAACGACTAAAATAGGAGTGATTCCACCTTCTATATAATTAAGCTCAGTGTTCTTATCACCCATTGTCTTTGCAAGTTCGTCGTGAACGATCTTAACAAATTGTTCCTCTGGATTAACACCTTTGATAACTTTCTCACCAAGAGCTTCTTCTTTAACGTTATTAATGAAGTTCTTTACGACTTTAAAATTAACATCTGCTTCTAAAAGAGCTGTCTTAACAAGCTTTAATGTTTCTTCAATATTACTTTCAGAGATCTTTCCCTTACCTGAAATATTCTTAAACGCTTCTGAAAACTTATCACTTAAATTATCAAACATTCTAATTCCCTATTTATTTATATTATTCAAAATTATTTCTAAACATTCACTTGGATGAGTTGCCCAATAATCGGCAGTGTGCTCACCAAATCCATCTTTTGTAATCCCACTCTCCCAAAGAGCACCGATGGACTTTACACCAAAGCTCTTGGCTCCTTGTGTATCTGAGAAACTATCACCTATTAGCATAATCTTATCTTTAGGTGCGTCTTCAAGCATTTCGATAAGTCCCTGTGGATGAGGTTTAGGAGTTGTATCATCTAGACAACGAAGCTCCAAGAAGTGCTGCAACACATCCTGATCATCTAAAATTCTAAGAGTCGACCTACGATCACGTGCCGTCCATACGTAGAGCTGAAACTCTTGATTTAGTAGATCCAAGATTAGCTTCTTCATTCCTGCAAACAACTTATAATCATTACTTTGCTTAGAAGTAACTTCTTTCCAAGTGCTCATAAGCTTATTTCTTTGAATTTCACTTCCCACTGGGTCGAGTCCAAATTGATTTGCAGTATATACCATATCAGGGCCATACTTTTTACGGGCCTCTTCAATACTTACGTCACGCTGAAGAATAATACTCATAACTTCCGCGACAGCACTAATGACGGCCTCTTTTGATGAAACGAGAGTCCCATCACAATCAAACACAATATATCCTCTTGGATTTTCAAAAAACATCAGTAATTATTTCCAAATTATCGAAAAATGTTGACCTAATTCTAGCTACTTGCTAAATAATCGCATGGCCAATAATCGCACTTTTTCACCATCTCTTCAAGCTAAGATTGACACCTTGATGTCACGACGCCCAAAAGTCAAACTTGGGGATATTTCTTTTGATTCACCACTTCTACTTGCTCCAATGAGTAGTATTTGTACCGCTCCATATCGTTTATTGATGGAAGAGCTGGGTGCTGGTGGAACAGTTAGTGAGCTCGTTTCATGTCACGGCATCAATTATAAGAATGAAAAGACTGTTAAAATGCTAGAAATCCATCCAAGAGAGAAGAATATCGGACTTCAACTCTTTGGTGAAGACGGCACGGCCATGGCAGAAGCGGCCAAAGTCGCACAAGAGCGCGAGCCAAAGTTCATCGATATTAACATGGGGTGTCCAGTTAGAAAGGTTGTTTCTAAAGGCGGTGGCTCTGCTCTTATGAAAGATACTTCTAAACTTGGTAAGTACTTCAATCAAATGAAGTCGGCCATTGAAGTTCCTCTAACAATTAAAATTAGAACTGGTTGGGATGATGATTCTATCAATGCCCAAGAAGTTATTCATATCGCAAAAGAAGAAGGTGTCGAATTTGTTGCTATTCATGGGCGAACGCGTACACAGGCCTATAAGGGCCTTGCAAATTGGGATCTACTAGAAACTATTGCCCAGACTTCTCCTCTACCAATTATTGGAAACGGGGATCTTCACTCTTGGCAAATGACACAAAAGAGACTTATGGCAACTCGCTGTCAGGCCCTAATGCTTGGCCGAGGGCCTCTTAGAAATCCATTCATCTTCTTAGAAAGTTTTCTAAAAGAAGACGACGATATTCAATTTACCCCTAGTGACTACTTGGAGGTTATTGAAAGATTCCGCGATTATCTTGAAGAGTACACGGATCGAGAAAGAACTGTTCTGATAACTCTTAGAAAGAATATCGTATGGATGGCCGCTGGTTTTCCAAATGTAACTCACTTTAGAAATGCAATGTTTCAGACGCCAGATATTGAAGAAACAATGAACGTAACTCGTGAATATTTCGATGCCATTAAAGATGGCCACAAGAAGATCGACCATAATCAAGTCTTCATGGCCGGTGGTCACGGCTAAGTCTCTAATTTCTCTAGGCTTACTAAAGTTTTCTTATGTTTATAACGATAAGTCTCTTTGAGGGAGAATAGTTTAAACTTAAACTTTAGAAATCAGATGAGAAAACCATTTAAAGAATTCATTCGAGCTTTAATTATTGGAACATCACTTAGTTCCCTCTCTCTCAATGTATTTGCTGAATACTGTAGTGAACTGGAAATGGAAATTAAGTCGGTTCACGACAAGCAAAATGGGATGAAGGCAGATGAAAACAAGCCAAACTCTCCAACCTTAGCAGATTTAAAAGGTGCTCGAGACGCTCAAATGGCCCAAGTCATTGCGCTAAGATCACTTAAGAACGTTCGCGATGAATATCTTAAATTCAAAGAAGAATCTCAAAGCCTTGATGTGGCCGAGTTATTTGATGACAATACCCTAGAGGCCTTATTTGCTCTTGAGGAGCATACACAGGCCGTAACAAAGTATGCAGTTATCCATTCAACAGTAGCAGCACTTGCAAAAAAGCAAGCCGACAGTATTGCTCAAAACTCAACGGAAGATAATCCTTTTGTAAAAATCTTTAACCATATTAAAAATGGTGACGGTAAGAACCTCTACTCCTATATGCGCTCAGCTTGTGATGATGCAAGTGAGGACGTAAAACAGGAATGTTCAGTCTTTAATGACTTTACTGAAAACTTCAAACTTGGTGATGGCCACGAAGAGATGGCCAAGAATACCATTAATAATTATGGTCAGATTTTGAAGAAGATTTATGCTGGTGTGGCGACACAAGAAGATGCAACATCTTTCTTTAAAGAGCATTTAAATGCGCTTAAAACCGATCAATACAATGTTTCATTAGACAAGGCCGAAGACGGAAGTCCATCTCTATCCATCAGTAAGCCAAATAACACACTTTCACTGCTAAGTGAGAGCGATGAACTAAAGAACTATTATCAAAATACAATTGTAAAACTCTATGATTTAAATAAAGAGCATAATTCAGACAAGAATATATTTAGTTCTCCAGAAAGTAGTTTTGCTACTCAGTTTTTTACAAACTCAATTGAAGACCAATCATTCAATGACATTTCTTCTGCTTTAAATGAATTAAAAAAGTGTAAAGGTAAACTCGTAGATTGTGATGAGTCTATTGATACAGGAAAACTTGCAAGAGCTATTAACTCAGCAAACGAAAGTATAGGAAGTGGCAATAGTGTTTCAAACGTCACAATTTTTGCTAATGGTAGACGACAAGAAACGAAGAATAAGCTTCACGATATCCTAAAAAAGGGACTAGCAGAAACTGAAGCCTATAATAAGACAACAGGTACTAGAACTGACTTTAACGGTGAAGTTGCTAGTAAACTAAGTCAGCTTTGTCCGCAAAGCGTTTCTACGACAGATAGACTTATCTCTAATAATGAAATTTCAGATAAGGTATTTAAATGCCTTCAAGACGAACTTGACGACTCCTCTCTTGATGAGCTGATTAGTAAACAAGAAGAAGAATTAGCAAAGGCAGAAAAGGCCATTAGTGATTTATTTATAAGCCAACCAATGAAGGACCTGGAGATTATAAAATCAATTCTGACGAGAAGTTATAAGAATATATGTGAAGATCCACAGATTCATGAATTCCGTTGTCTACCACCTCTTCAAGGGGTTAATGAGAGTATTAAGACCTTGTCTATTATTGGTGACAATTTAGAAGAAGAGCTTATTGTTGAAGATTATTCTCGATATTATTATGGAGCTAAAGATACAAATGACTACCAAACTTCTAATCGTTACTTAGAAAAGTATTGTCCACAATCAGATAAAATCAATTGTAATGGAAATGAAGTTAGAAATGGTGATGTAACTGATCCTGATGAATTTCCGAAAGCTTGCCAATATTTACAAGTAAGAAGTTGTAACCAACAAAGCTTATCACTTTCAAAAGATAGCTTTAAACTTGATGATAATGAATATGTTGACTGGGATCCAATTTCAGAACGTTCTGTCGTTAGACGTCATCAACAGAGCTTTTGGCCTGGAGTTGCAATGTATGCAGCTGAACAATCTTATAAATTTATGGGACCAATGATTGCTACCCAACAATTAAGAGCACAACTACCGAGTGCTATATACACTGGAATGTATCAGGAACAACAAATAGCCTATCGAGAACAATACTATGACTGGTATATGGAAAAACTAGATCTAAGTGATGCCAATATGTTCGGATTTTGGGGTGGACCTTTTTACTCAAATAACTCCGTTGGACAGATCGATTTCGGCTATGGCTGGTAAAACACACAAATAATTGTCGACTGAAAAACTCGCACATTTAACTGACCTACTCACCTAACCAGTAATTCTAAGCACTTAACCCATCATTAGGTATTTCTTACCTTTCTTTTAATATCAATAAGTTATTATAAAGTTACCGGCGTAAAAGGGCGAAAAGTTAAGAGATAGGAAAGTGAAAATTAATGAAATTACGTGCACCTTTAATAACATTCCTTGCCGCAATCTTGCTACTAACCTCTTGTATGCAAGCGGCCAATAATCGACTCTCTGTCGATGGTGAAGATTCAGAACAAGAATCAACGAATAATATTATCGAAAATCCAACTGATGCCTCATGGTATGCAAAGAATCAATATATCCAAGGTCCAATTACCATTAACTCAACAGACACTGAGTCCATTTATCTGGTCGGTGGTGTTGTTAATAATTCAATTGTATCTTCAGAAAAAGTAAATTCAGCTTTTTGTCTTGTTGCTGATTTCGATGGTGCCGGGGAAGTTGTTTCAGGAAGTGTTGTAAAAAAACCTCAAGTTCGCCTAAAGGCAATTCCTATTAAATCTAGTAAATCACAAGAAGTAAGTATGCGAATCGAAATTGCAAATGCAATTGATAGTCAAGCCTTCTGTGGAGACGGAATTATTGGATATACAGGTTCAACTACTCACACTACATATCTAAATAATAAAATATCAGGTTCTTTAGCAGCTTATAGCTTAAATGATGTATGTCCTACATGTAACTCTAGCTTCCCTGCTCTTAACCTAAGATTTCATGAATCAGTGTACGGTACAGTAAATAGTGTACCTACTCTTGGCTCAATTGGTATTGATAACTTAAACCTAAATATTGATGTTAAAAACACAACCACTAATCCAGATACAAATAGCTGTACAAACTCTTCGTGCCAGCTACAAGGATATAACTGCTGTCTTAACGGCCAATGTGTTAACGACGGTGCAACAAGACCTAATATTGATGAAGACAGTCTTGAATACCAAACAGCATTAAATGAAATGCTAGAAAATCCAAATGCATTTAAGAGCTACCCTAACCTTTTCTATGTGTGTCCAATCAACACTGATCCAAGTGAAGATGATGAGACTGACACGGAAGATGAACTAGATAATGCAAATCAACAGCTACAAGCAGATATAAAAGACTATAAGTGTTTATTAGGAGAAACAGCTGAGTGTTCACCAGATCTCGACTCTGTAAGAGTAAAGATATGGGAAAAGTGTGGATGTCCACATGAGCCAACTTATGCTGGTGGAGAGCTGCAATTAGATGCCCGCTGTATTGATTACGGTTTAAAGGCCGGCAAGGATGCTAATGGTAATATCCTAAATATCACTTGTGATATTCCAGTAAACGAAAATGACGATGCTCCATTTCAAAACTTATCAGTTTTAGTATCGGCCAAAAGTGCACCTCACCGCTTCTTCTCTTTAGCGGGAGTGCCTTACGATAATTTATCAGAAGTTCCTGAAGGGACAAATCAGGAAGGAGATTATTTCTTCTATCTTGATGATGCAAATAAAGCAGGTCCAATTGAAACAACTTATTCAATGAATGCAGTCCTTGGCCCGATGACTCTTGATCTCCAACAAGCTCAACCAGCTAAGGTTGTTGAAGTTGATGTTGATCAAGTTTATATCATTTCGGCTACAAGTGGATATTCAACTCCATGCCCATACTGTCAACAAGATGCTTGGCAAAAAGTTTTAAGTTCTCATCCTGAGTCTTCTAAAGGATATGGATTAACATGGCGTGGTTACACGACAGATCGTACAGCTATTGGAAGTAATACAACATTTGGTAATTATGAAGACACTATTTTTGGAAGGGCCTGCTGGGTTCCACCAACGATGCTTGCAAGCTCACATATTAGCTACTCAAATGCTGGAGTTCAAAGAAGAAACCGTCTTACGACTCAAGCAGCAATGTATGTTAATGGTTACCAAAGAGATTGGTATGGCTTTAATCAAGGAGCTCTAATTGGTTCTTTTGATGGTGTTTCTTGGTTTGCAGTCGGTGCAGGAAGACGAGTAAGATCGACAACAAATAAGCTCTTCTTAGCAATCAACGCACCATTTGCTGACCTTACTCAAAACAGTAATTTTACAGTCTCAGTTGTAGAAGACCTTGGTGGTCAAACAGCAGCTGATCACGACTACGACTTTTCTCTAGATCCAGATAGCGCTGCTCAAAACTTTGGAGCGAGTTGCCAGTATATGCACTCTTGTAACACTGATAGTGATTGTGTTGCAAAGCTAGGATGGGAATATGCATGTGGACAAATCACAGACGTAAAAACAAATTGGCCTAAATTTGATATTGATGCCTTTGAAAAAAATGACTACAGTCGTGAGGCCATTTCACTTTCAGCAATACTTGCAGGAAATATTAGTGGCGGACAAAATAACCGCTGTGTTTACCGCGGAGCAGGTTCTCCTTGTAAGCTTAATCCAAATGAAAATGTGAAGAAGACAAGTCAGTCAAAGCTACTAACTTGTGCTCCTAACTTCTATTGTGCGGCCCTTGATTCAGCAAGTTTTTCAAAAGAACTTATTCGCTCCCCTAATGAGCCAACTTCGATTCTATTTGGACAAGCTGCAAGCATTCTTGGTAGACCGATATCTTATACAAATCGAGCTGACGAGTTACCACAAGAAGTACAAAATGCAATTGCACAAAACTTATCAATTTACGCTGCAACTGGAAGCTACGAACCTTCAGAAGTTGGGCTTTGTATCCCAGGAAGATCAGCTGATACAGGAAATACAGGTGTTGAAGCATTTGAGCTAAGACACGAAAAACAAGATAACGATAATAGAACAGACTATATTTCTCAAATCGCTGCCTGTGATGAAACAGCATACCAAACAGGCAAAGTTAGAAGCTGTCCAGTATTTGATGAAGATGGTAATTATCTTAATGATGAGACACCAATAAGAAACCCTCTAGCGGTTAGACAAAATATGTGTAGTGCATCCTCTATTGACCCTGTGACAACTGAGTCAACATTCAAATCAATAGAAGCTGGAAACTTAAGCTACGTATTAAATGTACAAAGTGAAACCCTTGCTGCTAACGCCTGTTTAAGACGAGCAGGAGCAATTTGTCATACTGACTTAGATTGTGGACCTAACCGTTTACATGCAGATGTCGCCAGAGGACTATCCCCTTCAAGCTTTGGAGGAACGATGGCCGAGCAGAAGTTCTGGGAAGAAGAGCTTGTTTGTGGACAAAGCCAAGAAGAGCCACTTCTTAATACGATTCTTGGAGCAAATTATTATAATTATGACATGTCTAAGAATCGATGCTGTCGTGAAGTAAGTAAGACTTTTACAATGTATACCGCAGTTGGCGCACGCTCAGACTTACCTGGTTACAACGTCGATAACGTGGCCTTAAACCCACTTAGAGATTCAATTTCAGATAATGATAAGACCGGACGCTACTCAAGATACTTGGCAGCTGAGTCATACTCGACAAATCCATCCATTCCATCTTTTGGCCTACCTTCAGCAAATGATACAAAAGTTATCAATGAAACAGGTCGTGCAAATTGTTGTGGTGGTGGATTTATAAGAAAGTTTGAAGATGGGACAAATAATTGGACAGTTGGTAATCGCCTAAATATTTCACCTTCTAAGTTAGCTTGTCTAAACTACTCAATGAGATCATGGGAAAAAGGATTTGATCCAACTAATCAAAATAATTGGCTAATGGAATACTCATATATGAGCTCACTTGGAGGCTATAGAACTTACCCAGACTCTCCAACGAACCTTTTTGACTGGCTACGTCCTGGAGACCCTGTAGGTGCCGTACAAGCAAATATTCAAAATGACTCAGAAACGCCACAAGCTCCAACAGAAATACCGGCAACTGGCCTATCTGGACGCATAAGCCTAAGCCCTGTCGATGCCGAAGGACAAATTAGTCTAGCAGCAAAAACAGTTTATGGTATGTATGAGCAATTAGGTGTTAGTGACACTTACAATGCTCCTTACCCTCCTGTTATTTTAAAGCCGTCAGGATTTAATAATCCTCAAGCTCCACTTGTTAGTGCTCCAAGTAGTGATAATGGATTTGCACCAGACAACCTTTATCTAGCAATTTATATTCCAGACTATGTGAATATAGCTTCTATTCGCAATGTCCTACTCCACTATACAGACGATACTGATGCTGCTGACTTTTCAGATATTAACTTTAGTAGCGATATGCTAAGAGGGCCACCTTCTGCAACAGCTCCAGCACCAGAAAACTATGGTGATGAAGTAACGTGTTCTTCTGTGAGTACTGCAGCAAACGACCTTCTCTTTACTGATAGTAATGATATCGACTCTGATGGAAATACTGGAGAGCCTAGTTACTGTATTATTCAGGACAACTTTAACTACTTATTCTTCTACGTAGGAAATCAGGCCACGCTAAATGGTTTCCAAAAAGGTTGGTTCTCTTTTGAATATGATTTGAAAGATGAGATCTTTGGTACGATTCCAGGAAATCAAGCCTATTACGAAGATATCTTTGAGAAATACGAACTTCTTGGCGTTCCTCAAGTTGCTTACGAAGCAATTCGTTGTAACGATGAAAAAGCTAATCCGGCAGATGGGACATCAAATGTTGGTCGCTTGATTGAAGGTGTATATAATGATGCTGGACCAGATCCATTTACAGCAGATGCTATTCCAGGAACTCCAGCTGGTGTTGAGTCTAAAGTCTATTACAAAACAGATGGCTCAACGATTTCACTACCACAGATTTTCTCTGCGGATGAATTCAAATGCTGTTCTAAATTAGGTTCAAATGTAACCGATCCTAGTAATATGTGCTGTTCAGGTTTTGGAGTATTAAATAGTGATAATACTTACGAGTGTCGCCTCCCTAGTGGAACAGACCTAAACTTATATCTAAACCTCTTTATTTCGTCAGAAGGTATTGTGACTGATAATGAGAATATGTCTCTTACTCCAGACGAAACACATTATAACCTTGAAACTGGTTATCCAGATCACTCAAGTGAGACTGTAAGATCAAAGATTCAACAAATTGGTGAAAGATTCTGTCAATTAGGTACTGTGAGCAATGGTTCTGCTTTTGATAACTTCTACCCTCAACCAGCAGCTGGGTACTTCACAGAAGACACTCAACTAACAAGCTATAATACAATTGTAGACTCGATGGATGATCTAACGGCCACGTCAGCAAACTACACAGAATTCATTTCTGGTAAGCGCTGGAATCGCCACTTCTACTGTGATTAAATTTCACACAGTGTTCAATATTTAGACGGCCTTCTTAGCAATTAAAACAAATTTTCAATACCTTAGGCTTTATCCTTTTTGGCATAGCAATTGCTTTATTAATAGTATCTTAACTTACACAAAACAAGAGGCTATTATGAAGAAGCAAAACATCTCAACTATGATTAAAATTGCTATCCTAACGGGACTAATTCCACTGTCATCGTATGCAAGCATTTGTACAATCGTTGAAAGAAAGTTCGAACGCAAGGACTTTGAAAAGATCAGCGACTTCGATGAAGAATATCGTCAAAGATACGAAAAATACAAAGAGCGTTGTGATCTTGGTAAGTACAAGGTTGCTGAAGAAGCTTATCAAAGAGAATTAAAGAAAGATAATCAAGAAAAGAAAGAGCATCAGGATTTCATTAAAGATCGTGAATCAATTGAAATCTCAAAAGAAGACCTTAGAGACTTCTATGACAACTCTCCTATTATTGCTTACCGTGCTTCACTTAAGTATAGAGCATACAATGGAGACAAGGATATTTACCTACAAAAGATGTCTGATGCAAATGCAATCTGTCAGAACATGCTAAGTGATAAGAACGCAAAGGCCAAAACTGCACTTGTAGAAATTGCTGAAAAAGACCATATGGGACAAGTTGAAACTCCTGTTGCAGTTCAAGAGCAATTAGAGTCAAGATTTGATAGTAATGCAGCAACGGCAGCTTTCACTATTGGCCAAAAGAAATGGTATAACAGTGGTGATAATATTGAAGCTGGAACGGTAACAAACGAATTTGAAACATCAAGAAAAGAAAGAATTGAATTCAATGCAGATCTAGAAATTAGACAAGCCTCAGGTCTCCCATCGACATTTGTTGGAGATATTAGAGCTCTTGAATTCTCTAAGATTGAATGTGTTAGTAATCCAGTTAATAAGCAAGATAAACTTGATGATATTGATACAAAAACAACATTACAAACGAAAGTTAACTCTGCTGAAATCGACAGTGATGAAGATGAGCAAAAAGTTATCGTAAAGTTTGATGAACAAGAAAGACAAAACTTTCTTAAACAAAAAGGAAGTCGTGACAGCGATGATTCAAATGACACAAGAATCAGCGATATAAGAAGAGGTCAGACTACTGAAAAATATGAAATACAATCCCAGATTGATTTCCTCCTAGACGGCAATAACCGTGGGATGAATCAATAACCCCCCCTTAAAAAGGCCTGCAAATGCAGGCTTTTTTTTTTGACCCCAACTCCATTGCCAAGTACAATTTAATTATGAAATTGGCCCATCTATTCAAATATAGCTTCGCCTGTATATTTGCGACTCTAAGTATTGCAATGACACAGCAGCAAAATACTCAATCATCTGTTCAAGTAATTGAAGAAGTAAACTTTAAGCCACATATGGTTGAACATCTTATAAAAGGCTGTCCTGAGAATTCTAAATGTTCAAAAGAGACAGGTAAGACCTCAGAGAAATTCAAAGAAGTCTTTACAAATGGAAGTTTGAAAGAAAAGAAAATTTTTGTGAAGGAATTTGGACTCCCCTTCACTTTCTGGACCACAACAGTCTCACAAGATAGTGTCATCACTTATCAATCACGTTGTATACATCATAAGACTGAAAAAGATAAATTTGGAAAAGTCTTAGTAGAGCGCCAAGAGATATATGAAGGGATTCGCTTTACAAAAAATATTAATGAAATCACTTCATTTCATGGGGTGATACTAAATCAAATGATTAAAGAAGGTAGTAATAAAACTTACTTTATTCCTCGATCAACAATTCCATTTTTTACAAATGGAGACGATCTTTTCTTTAGACAAGAGTTTCGTGAAGTTGATTATGCGATGAAACTTTCACCAAATAAGGGCTCAACAGCAACGTATATATCCTTAGCAACAAAGAAGTTCCCAAATAAAGAAATATTAAATACGAGTTGCTCAAAAGAACTTGTAGATAAGTTTAAAAAGATCAATAAGAGTGGAATATATCAATCGGCTTATTGTAAAATGATCTATGATACAAAAGAGAAAAAGTATCATCGCTATATCTTCGGCTGGAGCTGTTAATTGAAACAAATTGAAATTTGTATTTATAATCTTGAGAACTTCTTTATTAGGGATGCTTTCGATAACCCTCCAAATATAAACTACTTCAAATCAAAACTAAACTTAAATCAATTAAAACAAGTTTTTACTGAAATAGATGCCGATATCTATGCCTTAACAGAAGTTGGCCAAGTTGAAAGCCTGGTCTACTTTAACGAAGTTTATCTTAACGAAAGTTATGAAATATTCCATCAACAAGGCAATAGTGATCGCGGAATTGAAAATGCTTTCTTAGTAAGAAAAGGCCTTGAATTTGAATTTGAACATCTAAGCCATACAAATAAAGAAATCGACTTTCAACTTCACGATGAAGATGACAATGACTACTTTCTAAGTAGAGACTTCTCCCACTTGCGTGTAAATAGTAAAAAGGGAGAGCATTTGCTTAGCCTCTTTAATGTACATCTAAAGTCACAAAGAGATGATGATACTGGCCATGACTTTAGGTCAGTAAGAAGGCGCCAAGCAGAACTGGAATTATTATTAAAAGTCTATAAAGAAGAGAAGAAGCAATATCCTAGTACTCCAATCCTTTTATGTGGTGACTTTAATGGTAATGCTTCAAATGAAAATACAGATGAAGAATTTAAAGTCATTTATAAAGAGACTGATCTTAAAGATGTACTTTCTATGCGTCAGCTTCCCCTACAATACCGAACAACGTTTTATCAATTTGTAGGACAAGCCGCACACCAACTTCAATTAGATTATATCTTCATGGAAGAGTCATTTGGCCATCGTTTAATGGATGCTGCTGTCTATCAATATAAGAATTCGACAGGTCGTCTTATTGGCCCTCCTCGTAGAAGAGGTGATATTTGGAATAATCCATCTGATCACTACCCTGTCTATGCCATCATAAAAATTCAAGACTAATTAATATTCAATTACTTAGGCGTTGCGCGAAGCATTGTTTTATGCGATGCAATTGCAAAGACGCATAAGATCAATTATTTATTTTCTCATGCATAAATACACACAACACTTTATAAAAGCTTTAATTTCATTAATTCTCGTAAGTAGTACGTATGCTTCTACAGTCGTGGCCATCAGCGATAACCAAATAGATATTGGCCATGAAAAACTACGTGCCCACCTCTATCGTAACTTTTCTGAATATCAAAACGGATATGACACCGATCGAAATGGAAAAGTTGATGATCTTAATGGGTGGAACTTTATTCATGATACTAATAAAGTATTCGACCCTTCACTCATTGGTACTTTTGATCCAAATGTATACAAGTACTATGAAGTTAGACGTCGAAAAACATTAAAGATTGCAACAGATGAAGAACTTGAATGGTATAAAGAGATAAGAAAAGATGATGACTTCATGGATCATCGAAGTGACTTCTCTTCATATACACATGGCTCTCATGTCACTTGTCTTGCAATGAATACAAAAAAACTTCCGTATGAAATGAAAAGCTGGGACCTTAAGTTCATGCCTATACGCTACCTTGGTGACGATGAAGTCGGGCTATTTAAAAAGAAAGAGTTTACACCGAGTAAATATTCAAGAAGCTATTATAAAATTCAAAATATTAAGAATTACCTAAACTATTATCAGTCTTGGATGATCAAAAAGTTTGAAGAGACAGTTAAATACTCAGCAAGTAAGTCAAAGATTTATCATGCCTCATGGGGCCAAAGCTGGGAGCCTGCATACGATATGGTAAACGAACTCTTTCAAGACGAGTTTGATATAAGTGAGAAAGAAGCTGATAAGAAATACAAGTCAACAATCACGAAATTTCGTAACGACTATATGAAAGGCCTTATGAAAAAAGGTCAAAGAGTCGTAGAAAACTATTCAAATCTTTTATTCGTCTTCTCTGCTGGAAATAAGAAAGATAATACAGATGAAATGCTTCACTACCCTTCATCAATTATCGCTGATAATGTTATCTCCGTAGGAGCAATTGACGAAGACAATGAAGATAAAGCTTATTTTTCTAATTTTGGGAAAACAACTGTTTCTCTCTTTGCACCAGGTGTGGCCATATACTCATGTTCACCAGGAGATCGCTACATTCCAATTAATGGTACATCACAGGCAGCTCCTCACGTTACCAATATAGCGGCCAAAATTTTCGCAATGGCCGACTACTACGCTAAGCCTATTTCACCAGCGCATGTAAAAGACATACTATTATCATCAGCTACTAAGAAAGCTAAATTAAGTGATCTTTGTGTAAGTGGTGGAACTTTAAATGAATCGGCCGCAATAATGACGGCAAGACGATTCTTAAGATGGTGATAGGTTCACTCTAGAACACATCTATTTTTTCTAAATATAAGCCTCTTTCTGTCGATAAGAGATAGTAAGAGGTGACTAAAATGAAAAAAATTGGAACACTATTTCTATTATCGACAACACTTATTAGCTGTGCTGGATCACAACATTACGGTAACGGGCTTGGTGACCAATTTGCACAGTTTACAGACCGATCAGAAAGCGAAGTAAACCCTACCCCGACTTATAAAGTTCGTAAGTTTGAAAAGAAAAAAAGAGGTCCTGCAAGTGCAGACTCACAAACGTCTAAAGATATTTCAAAGCTAGATAATAAGAAAGTCTATTTCTTATCTTTATATGAACAATATTTAACTTTCTCACAGATATACCCTAGTTTTAAAAAAGAGATTAAAACATGTGCTTCCTTTCATCAGGAGTTCATTAATTATAATGATCGACCGAAAATGTGGGAATATACCTTGAAAGAAGAAATTACAGACGATATTGAAAATGTTGTTTGGCATCTTCCATACGAAGGAAAAAGAGCAACAAAGAAGACTCTACCTCTGGCGATGAGAGATCATATGGATCGAACACACAAAGAACTTGAGCAACTTTGTTATAATGGATTCTCAGATAATTACTATACTTTTGCTAATTACATTACACTAGCTAAAGATAAGAAAGTATCAGCACAAACTCTAAAAGGTGCTAATTCACTAGTTAAGATGAGCGTAGTATTTAATAAACTACTTATTGAAAATCTAGCACATAAAGAAAAAGCAGATAAGGGAAGAGGCCTTGCATCTAAAACAGAAGATATCGAATACACTGATATTTCTCTTAAGCGCATGCAAGCACTTTGGTTTTAGCTTTAGCTTTATTAACCTAATTTAAGCGTTTCCCCACTATTAAAAGATAGCATTAGGGCCTTATGATTATTTCATGAGAGCTTTAATAATAATCATTCCCCTACTACTTATAAGTTGTAACCAAAAACCTTCTCAGCAACGACTGTCTGAGATTGCTCGTGACTTTTATGAGATACCAAATTTTTTTAAAATTCAAATAACAGCATTAGAAGTAATGAGTGAAGTTGTTGATCAAGACTATAGTTGTTTTGAATATAAAGTTGATATCAATCTTAAAGCTAAAGAAGATCTACTGACTTTAAGACCGGTTAGACCATTTGGTAATTACCGAATTAGAACAACAAATGGTGAAAAGTACATTCCTATAACAAATACAAAAAAAGAAGTAGAAAAGGAGATGAAGTATCACGAAAATCAAATTCATAAAGTTTCTATTATAAAAAAATGTATTCGAATGAGAGGAAAAAAATGTGTTCGTTATCGAAGAGTAAGAGCCTCTCGTGCACATAAAGAAAAGATTATTGGACGAAAGATAGCTTCAACTAAAAAGTTATTTCCTTTTGCAATTAATAAGGATCAAAATACTGTCGTTAAAGAGCTTCCACTAGTCGTTTGTCAAAACGGATTAACGCAGAAATGGGAATAATTACTTTGAAAGAAGTAAGTAAATATCTCTCACATTTGCTCTAACAACAGAAATTGAAGTCATCATATCAGAATAATAGATATGTTTTCGACCATCTTCATTGTGATGAACTTTAGCGAAGTCCTCTCTTTCAGTCATCAGATGCTTCTTGAGCTCTCTTGTATCATGAATAACTCGTTCAACATCTTCTTCAGAGGCAATATGCCCTTCATAAAGGCTTAAGCTTTCTGCAAAAAGATTTTGAACTTCCTTATAAAAGTTTAATAAGCGCTCAGACTCATCGGCCGATAGTTGCCAATTTTCATAGTACTTCGTAAGCATTGTCGTTAACTTATCTAGACTATCAGCTAGCTGCTCAAGATCAGAAGCAATCTGCATTAACTTAATGGCATTGCGACTCTCTTCCTCTTCAACTCCGCTAGAGATGACCTTAGATATAAATTCATTGATTTCAATTTGAATATTGTCGATTATCTTTTCGTAATCTTTAATCTTTGCAAGTGCTCTAGCACCTTTAGTTGGACTTTCTACGTACTCATAACATTTATCAAACATTCGAGAAACAATATCCATGAGCTTCCCAATTTCTAGCTCTACTAGGACATAGGCCATTGTTGAAGATATGTGACGACGATCACCTAGAAATTTAAGCTTTGGACGATCCTTGAACTTAGCATCAGGATATAGGCCTTTAACCATTTCTGAAATAATGTTTTTAAAAAAGAAATAATTAAGAATAGCTAAAATGTTTACAAAGAAGAATCCCAGAACAACAAGGTTAAGTGGATCTAAATCAGTTTGAACATTATGATCAATTAATACAATCAATAGAAAAGAAGCTGCTGTAGCGACTGAATAATGAATTAATGGGCCAAGGCTTAGTCTTATCGCCAAAGGTCTTGCATTTCGTCTTGCTGTATCAAAGTTAATGACAAACGAACAAAGTGAAGACGCTGTAAGCATTGCAAAGCAAAAACTAGTTGGAAAAAGGTTACTAATTAAAAGAACCACTACAATTGCCAAAGTCATTGTCTGACTTCTTAAGATAACAGCAATGATGCTTCCAACAGTGAGTCCTATTAGCATATTTGTAAAAAGTGAGTAATCGATAAATAAGACGATAAAGTTTTGAATATACTTCCACGTTACAAGGTTTACAAAACTCTCGTGCATAACTGCAACGCCTAAGAATAGGAAAGCAAGACCAAATAAGAGCTTACATAACTTCCTAATATAGAGATTGCGAGAAATTAAACCTAAGATTAAAGCGAAGGCCATCAGATTCAAGGCCGTCTCTTGAGATGAGAAAACAAGAATAATGAATATTGCAATTGAGCCCAGAGATGAGCCTAAAAACATTGGCAACACCCTCTTTTGCTTTATAAGGTTAGCATTAACTAGACCAATGGTAACAAGATTTGCCATAGTTGGGGAAAATGCTAGAAGACTTAGTCTTGCTCCATTCCAAAAGTTAACCACAAAGTTTTTACCATCAATATCAGAGACGATATGTTTAATACTTTGTGAGCCTAAACTTTGAATTCCAGCTGAAATAATTCTTTGGCCATAATAGAAAATTGCGAGACCTGAGATAAAAAATAAGATGTGTTGCAAATAGTACATAATAAAATTAATTTACGAAGTAGCCTTGGCCACCCAAATTGGTATGATTATGTACAATATTGTATCTCGAATTAGATAAAATAGGAAAAAATAAATAAAAGCTTTTGGGCCTTTATTCCAAAGTCCTTCAATTCCTAAGTATTGAATTTTCTTTGACATGGCCACCATGAACTTTGTTTTGCCATAGTGTTGAATAAAGAAAGAAATGGCCCCATCAACCTTGCGATCAAATGCTAAAGCAGGCTTTTTCAACTTATTCCACAGCCTCTCAAGCACTCTTTTAAACGCTGATTTAGGCTTTTTGGCCTCACTGGCCACATCATTTGAACTTTTCGTAACTGTATTCATGATGAGGACAAATTAGCAGAAATTTCTACCCGTGAAAAGAACTTTAGGAAGTTATTGATCGCATCATAGACAGACTCAATTAGACCTAAATAAAAATGTGTAAGATAGTAATATTGTAAAGAAAACATTGACTATTTTGCTCAATGAAGACAAATTAACGCAATATCGTCAATGCATAATGAATTCTACAAAATTGTGACACTTTTAAGTGTTGAATTTTGTAATCTCTTTTTACAGAGATCGGACAATAACACAACGCAAGGAACAGATTTTTGTTAGAAAAGATCCATTTACTTAATATTCAAACAAAAAGTAACGAAATACCTAAAAGACTATTAGAGATGCCAGGGGCATTTGTTCTAATTACTTGCCAAAGAACAATCATTCTCACAACTACAGAGTTTGATTCACAGGATAAAGCCTTAGGTACATACCATACTTCAAAACAAGCCTATCACTTTCTCTTAGAAACGATTTGCGGTCTACAAAGTAAACTAAAAGGTGAAAGTGAGATCGTTGCTCAATTTAAAGAAGCATTTGCAAATTACCTTAAAGAAGATATTCGCTCTTCTGTTATTTTAAGAGTTTTAGAAAAACTTTTTAAAGATGCTAAAGAGGTGAGAAAAAAGCACCTCGTTAAGATTGGTCAACAATCATATGCCGGAATCATGAGAAGAATCATTCAGTCAAAATATGAAACTGGTGATGTTTTAATTCTTGGCTCAGGACAACTTGCAAGAGATTCGATTAAGCACTTAATGAAGAAATACAATATTTATATCAGTGCTAGAAATCCACAAAAAGTACAAGCTCTCATTGAAGAATTTCCAAACGTAAATATTCAAACCGTTAAATGGAGAGACTTTGATTCTTATTACAAGTTCAACTCTCATGTGAATACAATTGGATCTAATGATACCATTTTTGCTGATGAGCACTTCAGAGGTCACTGTCCAAATAACTCTGTTTTCGTCGACCTTGGCTCACCTTCTGCGATTCAAACTGAATACGACAAGCAGCATGGAGTTTACCGCCTTGGAGATATCCTAAACCACGGTAAAGTATTAAACGAGAAGAAGACAGAAAAGATTGATCAAGCAAAACTTGCTATTCAAGACCTTGTAGAAAGAAGAGCTAAACACTTGGCAATTGCAAATACAAGAGCTGCAATTTAACTTTTATTAAGTCAAAAAGTCTCTCAATGTCGTCGATTAATCTCATATAGTTTCCCACTATAGGAGATGGCATGACTAATGAAGAGAATATCAGCCTTTCACACCTACCAAATTCACTTAGAAAGTGGTTTAAAGAGTGTGTTCAATTATATAATTATAACTTTATCTCTCTACCATTATTAATCTCTTTAAACTTTATCATTAATCTGGCCATTCTTGCGATACCGATTCTTATATTAAATATCTTCGACAGAGCAATTCCAGAAAGAGATACAGCGCTCTTACTTTACATCCTGCTAGCACTCGTTGTCTTTATATTGGTAGAGGCCGGCCTTAAATATTTAAGATTTTATATAATAACGTTTAACAGCGCCCGTTACGATAACAACAAGACTAAAAATCTTATTAAAAATATCATTATGGATCCATCATATTATAATATAGGACTCTTTCAGCATTCTTTAAATGAGATCGGTGCAGACAAGGCCCTTTATGCAAATAGTGGCATTGTTACTCTTACAGAGCTCCCCTTTCTTCTTATGTACATTGGTTTTCTTTTATATATCAATCCAATACTGGCATTTATTCCATTAGTGTTAATTATCATATTCACAATATTTTCACTAAACTCAACACAACAAGTTGGAGATTCAATATATTTTAAGCATCTCTCAATTATAAAGAAAGATAACCTTCTTTATCACACACTAAACAACCTCAGAACAATTAAAAGATTTGGTCGAATTAACCTTTTTCACAATCGTTTTAAAGTATTAATGAGAAGAGCAGTTAAACAGGAGTTTATCACCAATAAAGAAGAGTTAAATAACATAAACTTAAATAACTTATTTGCCCAAATAAATATCATCTTAATAATAGCTGTAGGTTCGTATCTAATAACGATAAATCAAATAGGAATAGGTGGACTTGTGGCAAGTGTATATATTGCAAGTAAGTCCTTTGGCCCGACCATTGGTATGTTTAAAGTTATAAAACGTTTACATGAAACAAAGATAATAGAAGACTTATCAATCAGCCCCTCTATACATCAAAAGGAGATGGGAACAAAAGTTATTGAAACCATCTATTCAATGATTATCCCTCTAAAGCAAAATAAGAAAGAAGTAATGGTTCCATTTATGAAAGGAGATACTATCTCTTTAGAGAATGCAGATGAAAACATGATCAATTACATCTTATCATCAAAAATCAATCAATTAAGAAATAAAATTCTCATTAATGATGATTACCTCATAAACATTGATGAGACCTCTATCTATAAGAAAATCACTATACTCAATGGACAGGTGAATATATGGGATGGAACAATCAAAGAGAACCTAACTTCGTTTGGATTGATACCAGAATCAAATTTAAACTATTACATTAACACACTGGGATTAAACGAAATACTAAGCGCATTACCTCTAGGACTAGAGACATATATCACTCAAGAGGATACATCTTTAATTTCAAACGAAGCAAAAGCACTAATTTACATGACAAGAAAACTTGCTTTAGACCCAGAGGTCATCTTCCTCAACGACTTTGAAGCGAATATTGATAAGAGAGATTACGCAAAAGTATACAATCATATCGCAAACATTAGAGACAATAAAATAATTTTCATAAACTCAAAAGACCATAACTACATAAACCTATGTAATAGAGACTTATTTAATAATCGCATAGGTGAATACAGTAGTTACTTAACCTAGGATAATGTATGAATAATAAAAAGAGGTTATTTAGCTACTTTATTGAATTTAAAAAAGACGATATACATGAGAAAGATGTAAGTGAGATTCTTTTGTCGTACCCAAGAATGCGACTAGTAGACATTAGAAATGCACTTTCATCATTAGGATTTGAAAGCATTCATCTTGATATTAGCTTTAAAAACATAGAAAGAGAGGCACTACCTTGCTTTATAATAATAAATGAAAACATCGATAACTACTGTAAAGATGGTGACCTATTAATTTATTCTTATGATGATGGCAAAAAGGAATATTACCTTCTAAACTCAAAAGGTCAAAGAAAAGACCTTTCAAAAACAAGTCATATAAATATTAATTCAGCAATACTTGTAAAAAGACGGGTTTTGATCAGTAGCGACGACAAAGAAAACACCGTAAACAACATAAGCAAAAATGAAAAAAAATGGATGATAAAGTTTTTCTTTCGCTTTAGGGAAAATATAAACTCTCTATATCTACTAACTTTAATTTCCACCTGTTCAATACTAGTAATACCCTACTACATTTATTTTATACACGAGAACTATTTAATCACAAGAGATAGTCTAACTCTTATCAATGCATCAACGGGAGTAGTCATAGTCCTGGCCATTGATTACGGAATAAGAAATATAAGATCGAGTATAATCGCATGGACATCATCAAGAGTTAATTATCTTTTAAAGACAGAACTCTTTAGACAAATGATAAACTTTAAAGATGCGAATATTGAAAAGGAACATATCAATATAAACCTATACGAGCAGATTAATCGAATGACAAGGTTTTTTGGCTCAAATACAACCGCTCAAATTCTAGATTTACTTTTTGTACCATTGTTTCTTATCCCATTAGTGATCATATCATGGAAGATGGCCCTTCCAATATTGATCATGTCCCCTTTCTACTTTCTTCATTATAAGAGACATCATCGTAACCTTCGTATTGCAAAAACTTTATTCCAAAATATTTCAAAGCAAAGAATGATACTAACAAATGAATTAAAAAGGCGTTCTGAATCTATTTTCTTTGAAAATATACTTCCTATTTTTAATAAAAGACTTACTAGTATGACTGCCGGTAGTGCTTTACATGATTTAAAATGTGAAATGCTTATTTTCAAATATGCAATTCATTTTTACGTTTTATCATTTATTACGATAATTCTGTGTTTAACGATCGGTATAAATCAATACTGGAATCAAGATTTAAGTATCTCAAAATTATTAGCAAGTATCTCGCTCATTATTTTTATCTTTCTTCCAATAAATCGCTACTTAACTAATCGAAATTCCAATTTATCTTCGAGAAAAGTTCTAAAAGACATACACATAGAATTAATTAAAGATATAGAAAAAAGGTCACTATACTCACTTGAAGATCTCTATTTAAAAAGCCTCGATTTGAGATTTACTCAAGTCAGTTACACAAACCCAATTACTCTGATCCCATTATTAAAAAATATTAACTTATGCTTAAGACATGGAAAGATATTTGGTATTGATGGTGATCACAACACAGGAAAAGATATACTAATAAAACTTATTAATAAAACATACATGCCTCACACTGGGACTATAACAATTGGAAATGTTGATCACCGCCAAGCTGACACAATGTATCTAAGACAACGATTGATAACTCTTAATTTAACAAAGTCCTTACTAAAAAACCTTAGCATCTTTGAGAATATAAAATACATAAATCCACTAATAACAAAAAAAGAATTACTAATTAGTATGGAAATATTTGGATTAAACAAAATGCTTAAAGACAGTGATTTGACTATCGATACACCACTGAATGGACCACATAATTACAAGATTTCAAAAGAACTATATGCCGCGACTGTATTACTTATCCCTTTTACAACAAGGGCAAAAATTGTTTTAATCGAAGAGATACCATCATCAATAATCAACGAAAGTCTGCCAATGTTAAGGAAATTTATCAATATAGCTCGCAATAACTTCACTGTTATTTTTAAAAGTGACCATTTTGAAATACTTAAAGAATGTGATGAAGTTTTATATCTAACAAGAGACGCTAAAATAATCACAAAAAACAAAGCTACGCTTCTTAAGGAGTCATATATTAAAGTTGTCCAAAATGGAGATTTAAATGATCAAAAGAAAATTTACATCAATAGTTGATGATATCGAATACTCTAGACAAGTCGATTATATAGGACAGGATATTTTACTGGCAGAAGCTAGAGTTCCCTTACTAACGAAATCTATTATATTAACTCTCCTACTAGGCTTTAGCGGATTAATACTTTGGGCATCGACAACAACAGTAAAAGAAATCGTTAAAAGTGAAGGTGAAATAAGGCCTTCTACAAAGGTTCACTCTATCAAACATATGCATGGAGGAACAATTGTGAATATATATGTTAACGAGGGTCAAATTGTTGCAGAAGGAGATATTTTATTCACTCTAGAAGATAAGGGTTTAAGAAGTCGAGAAAACTCTATTCGAAATGAGATCGAATCGTTAAAGATTCAATTCAAGAACCTACAACTTGGAAATAGTTCCACAAAAACATCAAAAGTCTCTCTTATTAACAAAAAACTCATATCCTTAAAGGATGAGTTAAGTAAAATTACAAATAAAATCGAAACATTAAATATTAGGTCCGAAAGTGCAGGTATCGCTAGAGCTATAAAAGCACAGAACATTGGAGATACAATTGTAGCAAATGAAAAGATTATGGAAATAGTTCCCATTGAGAGTACGACAAATGCAATTATTAGAATCAGCCCAAATGATATTGGCTTTGTTCAAGTCAACATGCCTGTTGATATTAAAGTGAACTCATATAACTACAGAATATATGGCTCAGTTGAAGGAATCATCACATCAATTTCACCTTACACATATTACTCAGACGAGAATGAGAGTTACTATCGTGGGGTTGTTAGGCTATCAAAAAACTACATGGGAAATGATGATATTCAAAATTTAATTTTACCAGGTATGAAAATACATGCGGATATTCTCACCGCTAGAAAAAGCATCTTAAAATATCTAATTGGACCACTGGAAGAAGTAACTCGAAAACCATTTTTCTACACATTAACGGAGCAATAAATGTTAAAAAAAATCTTACAGGCCATTGGGAATACTCCAGACTCATCAGACTTCGAAAGAAGTAGCACCAACTTACCTGAAAACAAAAAAAACAAACAACATATCCTAATAAAGGAGCAAAAGCCTAGTATTCTTATCGTTTCAAATAATAAAAAAATTTCAAATAGGCTCAGGCTTCTACTTGGAGATAATTTTAGAATAATTGAAAGAGAGAACTTATCAATGATCTTTCAATTATTTGCAAGTGTAAAAAGAGAACATATTGATGTTGTTATTTACTATGATAGTGATCCCCAAAAAGATCTCTCACTAATTTCAATGATGAAGAAATACCCTCGCTTTACCAACGTTCCAGTTATTGTGTTAGCAGAAGAGATTAACGAAAAAAGAAAAGTACATTTTCTTGAAAATGACATAAGTGACTTCATTGACATGCAGAGCTTCCCTCTTATACAACAAATGGTTAAGTCTAAAATCAAAATACAGTCTCGGATTAATTCAATTATAAACTACTCTATTGATCATAAAAGTGGACTTGATGTTATCTCATTAGCACATATGCAAGTAAGAACGTTGGCCGATGTAGCAGGCTGTGCAAGAACCTTAAAACAGATAACCAATGCTACACTAAATCAAGAAAGGGCCTTCTTTGAATTGATTCTAAACTCTCTCGAACATGGCCAACTCAAAATTAATAAAAAAGAAAGACTTAGAACCAAAGAAAGCGGTGAGTATGAAAGTTATCTAGAGATATTAACAAATCGAAATAAAGAACCCATCATTATTACTTTTGAAAAGTGTGATCAATATTATTTAATCAACATCATCGATGGCGGTGATGGTTTTAATTATGAGAAGTATTTACAAACCAACTCAAGTGAATCTGCTAATGAGTCAGAAAAAGGCATTTATATCGCAAATAACACTAAAGGAATTAATCTAAGTTATAATGACGTAGGAAATATAACTCAGTTGAAAGTAAATCATAAGGAAAGATATAAACTTTGGCACTAACTAAAAGGAAAGTGTGCCCTGAATAGGGCACTATTTATTTTTTAAAGTGCTTGTAATACTGAATTAAGGTTAATAATTCCACCCGTAAGAATATCGCCATCCATTGATGAATTCTTTACGACATTATCCATTAACAATTTCTTTAGCTCCACCGCTGTTAAGCTTGGGTTACGAGAGAGAACTTCTGCTGCAACACCAGAAGCATTTGGTGCGGCCATTGATGTTCCAGACATATTTCCGTAACGATTCCCAGGTGTTGTCGAGTAGATCGATGAACCAGGAGATGAGAGATCAACATTTTGAACTCCATAATTAGAAAAATACGAAAAACGCCCATACTTAGTTGATGAGGCTATTACAATCATCCCCTCACTATCAAAAGATGCAGGATATGTAAGATAGCGATCAATATCTTTAGAGCTATTACCAGCACTAGTAACAACTAGAACATTATAAACTTTTGCAATATGATCAATTGTCTCTTTAACAAGGTCTCCACCTTCATTATGAGACTTTCCAAATGAGCAATTAATAATACGCGCGCCATTTCTTGCAGCATAAAGAAAACTTTCTGCAACATCGACATCAGTTTCATCACCACGACTAGGAACAGTACGAAGCCCCATGATTCTAACATTTGAAGCTACCCCAGCAATTCCCTTTCCATTATTTTGTTTTGCTGCAATTGTTCCTGAAACATGTGTCCCATGAGAATGCTTATCCATAATATCACTTGTCGCCTCTCCACTAGAGTCACGCTCAAGAGTATTGATTCCATGAATATCATCAATATACCCATTTCCATCATCATCAATTCCATTACCTGGAATTTCATCTTCATTGATCCACATCACATCTTTAAGATCTTCGTGATTATAATCAACTCCAGTATCAACAACTGCTACAATAACAGGAGCTCCAGTAGAGAATCCAAACTCTTCATACGCTCTTGTTACGCCCATACCATATTCAGAAGCTGAATCGAATGCCCATAGCCTTGATATCTTTGGATCATTAAAAAGAGTTGCACGAGACTTATTAAATTGAGGCGCTACTTTTTCCACATCAGTTGGACGAGGTAACTTCTCAGAGTCCGCATATGTATCGAAGTATGCTCTTTTAACATTTTCATGATCAAGATAGAGATCTATTAATGATTCATCACCATTTGTGTAAGCGACATAGTTTTCACCAAAGAAATGTTTAATCTTTTGAACACCAGAAAATTGTGGCAGCGACTTCCCTTTCTTTACTTTGATAACAATTCGTTTCGAGTTGGCGTGTATTGATGTGGCCTTAGCTGATATATTCAGAAAAAAACCCAGAACAATTAAGATTGTCCCAATCAAGATCGAACGATTCATTTGCAATTCCTTTTGCTAATTAAATTTCAACAACTTAAGTGTAGCCATATAAAATCAATAAAGAAAATATCTTTTTCTTACATTTTTCATCGGATATGGGACCACTACCACCTCTTAACACATAGCGCACACGTTGTTTTTACCCCACTTTTAATGACAAATTCATGACAAAAAAGTAAGTTAAGTATTGTAATTTACAGACTCACATCTAAACACAAGGATATATTTTGAAGTACATCATTGGAACACGCGGTTCTCTTTTAGCACTTACACAATGTAATCAAGTTAAAGATCAATTAGAAGAATTAACTGGAGATCAGTTCGAGCTAAAGGTTATCAAAACTCAAGGAGATCAGGTTACAGACAAGCCTCTTTGGCAACTTGAAGGTAAAGACTTTTTTACTAAAGAACTTGATGCGGCCCTTTTAAATAAAGAAATTGATATGGTGGTTCACTCTTATAAAGACCTTGGAAGTGATAGGCCTGAAGGTATTAAATTAGCGGCCATTACAAAAAGAGATTACGCTCACGATATTCTCTTTATTAAAGAGGAAACTGTAAGCCAATTAATGTGCAAAGAAATTAAAGAATTTGTTGTTGGAACATCATCACCAAGACGAATTACAAATATCGAAAGCTCACTTGCTGAATATCTTCCATATGGAGAGAACGTAAAAGTTACGACAAAGATGCTTAGAGGAAATGTAAACTCACGCCTACAAAAATTAAGAGATGGTAATTATCATGCCATCGTTCTTGCGATGCCTGGGATTGAAAGACTTGCAATCACTGAGTCATCGAGAAAAGAGCTCGAGCCACTTTTAAAAGATATGACTTTTATGGTTATGCCTCATAGCCAATTCCCAGCAGCGGCATCTCAAGGTGCTCTAGGAATTGAATGCCTTGAAGGACGTGATGATAATGGTGAATTAGAAGCAAAGTTAAAACAGCTTCAAGATAAAGATACAGTTAGTGAAGTAAGTCGTGAACGCCAGGCCTTTGCAAGCTATGGTGGAGGTTGTCACTTAGCAGTTGGAATTAACGTTACTAAAAAAGGCGACTACTACGTTCATACTCATAAAGGTAAAGTAGATGACAAAGTTATCTTTGAGAGACATCTTGAAGGAAGCTTTCCTTCTCCAGAAAAGAAAGAGCGCGCCTTCATCGGTCTTCCTCACGCTGATCACAGAGAAGATGAATATATTTATTGTGAATTAATAAATAAGGAATCGCTTAAGAAAGCAATTATTCCTAATAATGATCTTCTTGTTTCTGCTCGTTACGGTGCAAACCTATTCAAAAACCACGGTAAGGCAGTTTATACGGCAGGACTTTCAACTTGGAGACTACTTGCTAGGAATGGTCAATGGGTTCATGGAAGCTGTGACAGTTTAGGTGAAGCATATCTAGATAAAATTCGTGATTCCAAAGCAATTGAAGTGATGAATGGGCCAAAAGAAGAATTAACCATTCTAACTCATAAGGACTCATATTCTGACTACGGCCAGATTATGGAAGCTTACGAAAAAAGTACGAATGACGTTCGTGAAGGATTTATGGACGAATTAAGACAATGTGATGTCTTCTTTTGGACAAGCTTCTCACAATATAAAACTTATACACAACATATTCCAGAAATAAAGAATAAGTTCCATGCTTGTGGGCTTGGAAAGACTTTTGAACAATTATCAAAAGAAGATATTACAGTTCGTCCATTCACATCAATGGAAGAATTTAAAAACTGGATGAAGCAAAAAAAAGAAAAGGAATAAATAATGAGTAATTTACACACAGAGATTTTTGAAAAGAGTAAGAAGATGGTTCCAGGAGGAGTTCACTCACCTGTTCGATCTTTCAAGGGAATGGAGTCAACTCCTAAGTTTTTCAAGAGCGCAAATGGTGCATACTTTACTGATATTGAGGGTAAAGACTATATCGACTTTTGCATGAGCTTTGGTCCCCTCGTTCTTGGACACCAAAATCCAGCAGTAAAAGAAAAATTGACCCAGGCCCTTGGTCGTGGTTGGAGCTACGGAGCTTGTGAGCCATACTCAGTTGACCTTGCTGAATACCTACTTTCTCGTCTACCACACGTTGATCAAATCAGATTTGTGAACTCTGGTACTGAAGCGGTTATGACAGCTTTAAGACTTGCTCGAGGTGTAACAAAGAAAAATAAAATCATTAAATTTAACGGTTGTTACCACGGACACGTTGATGCCATGTTAATTAAAGCAGGTTCAGGTCTTGCTGGAGCAGCAGAGTCATCTTCATTAGGTGTACCAAAAGGTGTAGCTGACGATACTCTAATTCTAGAACTAGAAGATCTTGATGGTGTAAAAAAATGTTTTGAAGACCACAAAGATGAAATTGCAGCAATTATCGTTGAGCCTCTACCAGCTAATAATGGACTTCTTATTCAAGATCAAGAATTCCTACAAGGACTTCGCGATATCACAAAAGCAAATGATGCTCTTTTAATCTTTGATGAAGTTATTTCTGGTTTCCGTGTTGCCTTTGGTGGAATGGCCGAGCTTACAGGAATCACACCAGATATCGTAACTTACGGAAAAGTTATCGGTGGTGGTCTTCCAGTTGGTGCTCTAGCAGCGAAAACAGAGATAATGGAACACCTTGCTCCAGTTGGTGGTGTTTATCAAGCAGGTACTTTAAGTGCCAACCCACTTGCAATGGTTGGAGGGCTTGAGACGCTTAAGCAGATGACAAAGGAAAATTACGAAAAGCTAGAACAAAACACTCTAAGAATTGTAAATATCTTTAAGAAATGGCTAGCTGAGTATAACGATGGACAGTTTTCAAATTATAATATTATCCACCACTCTTCTCTATTTTGGATTGTTCCAGGAGATAAGATAAAGTCAGTTGGTAATATTCCAGGAAATATCGGTGAAGACTTTGTTCCATTATTTGAACTACTATTAGAAAAAGGGATTTATCTCTCACCTAATGCATATGAAGTTGGTTTTGGCTCACTTGCTCACGACGAAGATGTTGCAAAAGACCTCGAAAAGAGACTTTGGAGCTAGTTAGACCTTGGAACTTAAGAAGTCATCATCACCATTTTTCATTGTATCGGCCATCACAAGTGGCCTAATCTTTCTTTTTGGAGTTTGGTGGCTTTATTTAATTTTTAAGCTTAGTGACCGCCTCAGTAGCTTAAATGTTACAGAAGACCTAAATATTGGCTCACTTATAAAATGGGAAGGGACAACCTTTCTAGTGCTAATTCTAGTTCTAGTAGTTTCACATACTCTCCTATTTATACGCGACCAAAGAAAGAATCGATCTATTACGGCTTTTTTTGCAGGTCTTACACATGAGCTTAAAACGCCACTTGCTAGTATCAAGCTTCAATCGGAAGTCATTAAAGACGAAGTTGATGGAATAGAAAACCAAAGATTAGAAAAATTAACGAATCGCCTAATTGAGGATACCATTCGACTTGAGAATCAAATGGATAAAATCCTTCAACTTTCGAGATTAGAAAGAGGTGGAAATCTTAACTTTGTTGATGTGGACATCACTCACTTTATCGCTAATATTGTAAAGTCAGATTACTCTTCAAAACTTAATGTTGAACTAGAAGACGGTGCTGAGGAAGTTAGTGTAAGTGCTGATGAGTTTGCCCTAAGTATTATATTCAAAAATCTTTTAGAAAATACGATTTCACATACGAACTCGAAAGATGTTTCCATAACAATTACTACCCTTGAAGATAAGGCCATTATTACATACCAAGACAAAGGTACTTTTAATGGTGAAATTAACAAACTTGGAAATCTCTTTTATAAACATGAGTCAACAAAAGGCTCTGGAATAGGGCTTTATCTATCAAGAAAGTTAATAAGTCGTATGCATGGAAGTTTAGATATTACGAAGGAGAATGGGCTTATCTTTAAGATATCTCTACCACTTTCAAAAGCCGAGGAAGAAAATGAGTAACTTCGGAAAGATACTAGTCGTAGAAGACGATAATAACCTTGGTGATACTCTTAGTGAGTACTTAGAAGATGTTGGTCATCAATGTAAACTTGCAAAAAATGTCAAAGATGCGAGATATTATTTTGAACAATTTGGCCCAAATATCATTCTTATGGATATTGGTCTACCTGATGGTAATGGAATCGAATTAGCAAAAGAATTTAGAAAAGAAAGAAGAGACTTCATACTTCTTTTCTTGTCTGCCCTTAATGATCCTCAAACGAAGGTTGAAGGATTTGAAGCAGGTGGAGAAGACTATATAACAAAGCCATTTGCTTTAAAAGAGCTAACAATTAGGCTTGATCGTCTTCTTAGCTTTAAAACTACAATTGATTCATTAGATGATGAAATTATTATTGGTGACTTAAAGATTTGGCCAAAAAGATTTGAAGTTCAAGATGGTGAAGGAAAAATAATTAATTTAACGCAAAAAGAATGCGCAATTCTTGAGATTTTATTAAAGAAAAAGAACGAAGCTGTAGAGAGGGATCTTATTATTGAGAAAGTCTGGGGTGAAGACAAGTTCCCTTCTCAACGAACAGTGGATAATTATATTGTTAAACTTAGAAAGTGGGCCGAGAGCGACTCCAAGAACTCCCTAGAGATTCAAAGTGTTCGTGGAATTGGCTATAAATTGATTATTAATAAATAATCAAAAAGGATTAAGAGATGGGATTATTTAACGATCGCAAAAGTGAAAACGGAAAAGAATTTGTACCTGTATGGTTTATGCGTCAAGCTGGACGCTACCACGATCATTACCAAGGAATGAAAAAGAAGAATACTTTTATGGAATTATGCAAGCAACCAGAGCTAGCATGTGAAGTAACAATGGGTCCTATCAATGACTTTAAATTTGATGCGGCCATCTTATTTTCAGATCTACTTTTCCCTCTTGAGCAAATGGGAATGGGACTAAAATATGCACCAGGACCTAAATTAGAAAAGAAACTAGAAACTGTAGCTGATATTAAAGGGCTAAAATTTCTTGATACAGCAGAGAACTTTTATAAATTCCAAGGTGAAGCCTGTACACTTTTAAAAGAGACTCTACCAAATACAACGACTCTTCTAGGATTTGTTGGTGCTCCTTTCACTCTATACACTTATGCTGTTGAAGGATCTCATGCTGGATCACTTTATAGCTCAAAGCTAGGTCTTTATGATGGTCGTTGGGATGCATTTGTCGAGTTACTTATCCCAGAACTTCTTGGTGAGATGCGTGCTCAGGCCCTAGGTGGAGCAGATGCTATGTGCTTATTTGACACTGCTTCTGGTGAGTTAAACTACGAAGATTATACTCAGATCGTTCTTCCTGTACTCAAGAGAGTTACAGCAGAATTCAAAAAAGAATTCCCAAATAAAAAAGTCATCTACTATTCTAAAATGACTCACCTTCGTTATCTACAAGCAATCGAGGACGATAATATTGATGTTCTTGGTGTTGATTGGAGACATGATCTTGGTCATGTTCTAAACACTCTAGGTAACGACTACTATATTCAAGGAAACCTTGAACCAGCATACTTAGGGCTTCCATGGGAAACTCTAGAAAAGAAATGGATGGGGCTTTACGAGTCACTCCAAACGGCCAATGCTCCGATGAATAAATGGATTTGTGGACTTGGACACGGTTGTCTTCAGTGGATTGACCAAGAAAACGTGAGAAAAAGTGTCGAATTAATTCAAAGTAAGTTTCAATACTAATTGTTTGGGCGCATAGCGCCCAAACTCTCCTAATACAAGGCCCTTACAGCTTCTATGTAAGAATATAATAGAATCTATCGCTATTTTAATCAGTTGTTTGGCCATAAACTTGTTTAGTTAATAGATAAAATTGACCAAGGAAGGTTGAATGAAATTTACACAAAAGGTATTAGTAGCAGGACTGTCTCTTTTAACAATTAATTCTTTTGCCCAAGATCTAAACGGGAATCACGAGCATAATTACATTGTAACAGGAAAAGACCTATTCACATCAACTCAGAGTCTACACTCTGAAATGCAACTTGATGTTATTAAAGTTGAAAAAGATCTTGTTATTGCAAAAACAAAAAGAATGGAAGAGCGAGCTGAAATTTCTCACCTTGCCCACGAAGAACATAAAAGATGTGGTGGATACTTCGCATTTCAAACAAAAGAAGAAGCATTAAAATTCGTTAAAGAATCTCAAGAAAATATGAAAGGACAGCAAGACTATAGTTCACTTGTTGCCGACTACACTCTTAACCAAGAAGATCTTGTAAGAGATACTATTTCAAAAGCACAGGAAAGCTCAATTAGAGGTGTTATTGAAAAGATGTCTAGCTTCCATAATCGTTATTATAAGTCAGAAACAGGTGTTCAATCACAACAATGGCTTAAGGATCACTGGACGAGCCTAACGGCACACAGAAATGACATCAGTGTTGAATTCTTTAATCATTCAGGATTCCCTCAACCATCAGTAATTGCAACAATTAAAGGTAAATCAGATGATATTATCGTAATTGGTGGACATGCTGACTCTATTGCTGGTTGGTGGGGACGTACAAATGCTCACGCACCAGGTGCAGATGATAACGCTTCAGGAACAGCAACTGTAACAGAGGTTTTAAAGGTTTTAGCTCAAAGTGGTTATCAACCAGAGAAGACAATTAAATTCATGGCCTATGCAGCAGAAGAAGTTGGACTTCTTGGATCTAAAGATATTGCACAAACTCACAAGCGTGAAGGAAAAAGTGTTGTTGGTGTCATGCAACTTGATATGACAAACTTCAATAACTCTAACGACGATATTACGATTATTACTGACTATACTAATGAAGCACAAAATAACTTCCTAGGATCTCTGATTGATACATATCTTCCAGAATTAACTTGGGGACGTGATACTTGTGGATATGCTTGTTCAGACCATGCTTCGTGGACAGCTCAAGGATTTCCAGCTTCGACACCATTTGAAACTCGTAAGCGTGAAATGAATGGAAGAATTCACACATCACGTGATACTCTAGATTACATGGGTGGAACAGCAGATCATGCACTTAAATTTGCTAAGCTTGCCCTATCATTTGTCATTGAACTTGATAGATAATTTCAGATCTCTCAACTTTAATATAAAAAAAGCCAGCATTAGCTGGCTTTTTTATTACTTAAATTCAATCGATAATGGACAGTGATCACTTCCCATTACATCTGGCTGATGCCAACAATTCTCTACTCTTGAAACAAATTCATCAGTTGACCAAAAGTAATCAATACGCCAACCAACATTTCGTTCACGACAATTGCTTCGATAAGTCCACCAAGTATAGTGGCCATTTTCTTCTGGAGAAGTGAATTCACGGAAAAGATCAGTAAAGCCTTGGGCCTTAAACTCATCCATCCATTCACGCTCAATAGGAAGAAAACCTGTCGTCTTCTTATTTGTTTTTGGATTAGCAAGATCATTTTCAGTATGAGCAGTGTTGTAGTCACCACAGATCACAACTTCTTTCTTTGTCTTCTTCTTAAGCTTTAAAGCTTTATCTGCAACAGCACGACAGAAGTCCATCTTATATGGAACTCTTGCGTGATCTCTTTGTCCATTTGGGAAGTAACAATTAAAGAGGATATAATCATCAAATTCTGAAATGATGGTACGTCCTTCACAATCAAACTCAGGTATTCCAAGTCCAACCGTGTGCTTAACATTGATTCCTTTGCGTACCCAAGTGGCCACACCTGAATATCCCTTTCTTTCCGCAGGTGCTATTAACACTTCGTGATTATCAGGATTATTTAGGCGATCACTTAATTGCTCAGGTAGTGCCTTTGTCTCTTGGAGACAAATTACATCTGAATCATCTTCTAAATACCAATCGTAAAAACCTTTTTTCTCACAGGCCCTAAGACCTGCAACGTTCCAACTTGAAATCTTAGTCAAAACTAGGCTCCTAAAATCGAGATACCAGAATCAACGTAAAGAACTTGTCCTGTTACACCATTTGCAAGGCGTGAACCTAAGAACACAGCAGCTCCACCAACATCTTCTTGAGTTACATTGCGACGAAGTGGCGACTTCTCTTCAACGTCATTTAAGAATCCTTTTAGCCCTGGTACACCAGATGCTGCAAGAGTTCTAATTGGACCTGCAGAGATACAATTTACTCGAATCCCTTCTGGGCCTAAATCATCAGCAAGATATCTCATTGTTGATTCAAGAGATGCTTTTGCAACACCCATTACGTTATAACCATTAAGAACTTTTACTGATCCATGGTAAGTAAGAGCGATAACAGAGCAATCTTTTGCCATAAGTGGCTTAAGAACATTACACACACCTAAAAGTGAGTAAGCTGAGATATCTTGTGCCATTTTAAAACCTTCACGGCTTGTTTTATGGAAACGATCCTTAAGATCTGTTTTATCTGCAAATGCTAGTGAGTGAACGATAACATCAACATCACCCCATTTCTCTTTTACGATTTCTGCCATCTTAGTCATATGCTCTTCATTTTGAACATCTAACTCAAATGTAAACTCTCCACCAATTTCTTCGCTCAGTGGTTCAACTCTTTTTTGTAGAGCTTCGTTTAAGTATGAAAATGCAAGACGTGCTCCTTGCTCTTTCATTTGTTTTGAAATTCCCCATGCAATTGACTTATCATTTGCAAGGCCTAGGACTAGAACTTTCTTTCCTTCTAAAATTCCCATTTATATCTCCATTACTTTATTTAACAAACTTGTAGCCGACAGAGCGGATACTAATAATATGTTTAGGTTCCTTTGGATTTTCTTCAAAGTATTTTCTAAAACGTACAATGAAGTTGTCAATTGTACGAGTATTTGAATCCTTTTTGTAGCCCAATAACTCAAGTAACTCACCGCGCGTTACCACTTCTCCTTCATTTTGAGTTAAAAGTGTCAAAATCTTAGCCTCTTGCTCAGTCAGTGAATATTCCTGTTCATTTGAATAGGCTTTAAAGTCTGAGAAGTTAATCTCATTATTTCCAAACTTATAAACTTCGACTTCTTTCTTTGTCCAACTTGATCGTTTGAGAAGCCTTTTAACCCTTAAAATAAACTCATCGAGGTTAAATGGTTTTGCCAGATAATCATCTGTCCCCAAATTAAAACAGCGTACTTTAGATTTACTACTATCTTTAGCAGATAGCACTAAAACAGGTGTCTTCTCATTTACATCGCGAATTTTGACAAGAATATCCTCACCACTTAGTCCAGGCAACATTAGATCAAGAACCACCAAATCAAAATTCTTTTGCTCATAGATCTCAATGGCCTCATCACCACGGGCAGCATGAGTAACTTCAAATCCTTCTAGTTCTAAATTTAGGATGATTCCCTTTGCAATATTCTCCTCATCTTCAATAAGTAAAATATGACTCATAATCTAATCCTTCTTATGTAGTTTTAATGACAATTTCAAAGTTAGACCCTTGCCTTTACCTTCACTAGAAGCAGTGATTCTACCAGAGTGAATTTTCATAATCTGAGTGGCCATATAAAGACCAACACCACTGCCCTTAGAGGATCTACCAACTTGATAAAACTTTTTAAATATATTCTTTAATTCTTTTTCTTCAACACCATCACCATTATCGACAAAGAATAACTCTCCAAAGTTTTTAGATTTTTGAAAAATAACCTCAACTTTCTTCTGAGCTTTACTATTATATCGAATCGCATTGGTAAAAATATTCATCAGTAAAATATCAAAGAGCTTCGGATCAAAATCAATAAAAGCATCCTCTTCAAGATGAAGATAACTAACCTGAAGATCTTTAAAATTATGCTTATTTCTATCAAGAAATTCTTCAATGGCCGTACGAACCCCAATCAGTCTCACGTCTGGCTCGACCTTCTTCTCTTCAATTCGTCCAAGCTGAAGGATTTGTTCGATATTATCGCCTAGTCTCTCCGTATCTTGGCGCATAACATCTAAGTACTCCATTTGTTTTTCGCGAGGAAATTCATGTTTCTTTAAGGTATCGATAAATATCCCTATAGAAGCAACAGGTGTCTTTAGTTCATGCGTGAAACCGTTAATAAAGTTTTGTTGCATACGATAGAGCTGACGTAATTTTTGATAGTAATAAAAAACTAAACTAAAGCCTAAGATAATCAAAGTAACAAGAATTGATAAGACCAGGATCATAACCCAGGTCTGAGTTTGCTGAAATTGTACGAGTTGAATCCCAGACTTTTCAACAAATATCGTTAGCTTCTCGTTAACTTCTAAATATGAAGAAATATAGAGGTATAATGAAACCCCAAGAGCTACAAGGGATGAAATAAAAATAAAGACGGGATGTAAAAATACAGGTCCCCTAATTTGACGTGCCATTTGCAAATTTTAGCAATTATTGGCACTATAAGTTAAGGAAAAATGTTTAATAATGAGGACAAAATGGAATCAAAAATCCAAAATCTTGCAAAGTATATTGACCACACTCTTTTAAAGCCAGAAGCAAGTGCTGCTCAGATAAAGAAGTTATGTACTGAAGCCAATGAATATGGGTTTAAGTCAATTTGTATTAACCCTTCTCGTATTGAAGAAGCAAAGAAGCATCTTGACCCGCAAAGATCCATGATTTGTACTGTTATTGGTTTTCCATTAGGCGCCATGACAACTGAGGCAAAGGCGTTTGAAACAAAAGATGCCATCGCAAAAGGTGCCAGTGAAATTGATATGGTCTTAAATATTGGAAAGCTTAAAGAAGGCGAAATTGACTATATAAAAAGTGATATTGCAGCAGTTCTTGCACAAGCTGGAGAGAAGACAGTAAAAGTTATATTTGAAACATGCCTATTGAATGAAAAGGAAATCCGTTTGGCCACAAATGCGGCCATCGATGCTGGTGCAAAATTTATAAAAACATCAACTGGTTTCTCTTCCTCAGGGGCAACACCAGAAGTTGTTGAAATTATGTTAGAAGAGGCCCAGAAACGCTGTGAGGTAAAGGCATCTGGTGGTGTTAGAAGTTACGAAGACGCAATAAAATACATCGAAATGGGTGTGACAAGACTTGGAACAAGTTCTGGAATTGCGATTATGAATGGTGAAAAAAACACAACATCTTCTTACTAAGGTGTAAGTAGACGCGTTCTTATGGTATTGATAGATAAGTAGCAAGATGCTACTCAATCTAGCCGGAGATCGAATGTTTAAAGCTTTCCTTTTCACCACGCTTACCTTAGTTACAACAATCTTTTCATTACAGAGCCTCGCAAGTTGCGAACAACAAGATCAGAATATTGCTTATAAGAACACAAGAGAGTTCATAAGAATTAAGAAAGTTGTTAATGAGGTTGGAACCAAGAAGGTTGGTAAGGACCTTAAAAAACAAATCAATTCACTTTTTAATCAAACGAGAAATTACTACTTTCAATCAAAATGTCTAAGCTTACGTCATCAACAGCTTGGAATTCTCATGGAATTAAAAGAGCTAAAGAAATTATAAGCTTTTCTTTACCGCTTCCCACCTACCGCTAATAATGGGCAAGGTGGCAAAATGACTTTAACAATAACCATGGAAGGTTTGTATGGAAAGAGTCATTAATCAATTATCAATTTCAAAACATGCACAAAAGAGAATGTCTCAGCGTCAGATTGAATTAAATGATAGGGACTTATTTAAACTCAGCGAAGCCGCAATGAAACTAAAGGCCAAAGGCTCTCATGAGTCCTTGATCATTACTCCCATCGCTGCTTTTATTTTAGATATCGACCATCATTGTCTCATCACGGCAATTCACTCCGATGAGATGAATGAGAATATTTTCACTAAGATTGATGCGACAATGATAGTGAATTAAAGAGTATTCCAATAATTGATTTCTAAATCCCCTTTATGCTGGAGATCATTAGCACTTGAAGGAACTGCTCCACTGAAGATTAATTCATCATTTTCAGTCTCAAAAACTGAAGTTGTTAGAATGTGATTACCTTCCATAGAATTTACTTCCATGATCTGAGTAACCTTACGTCTTCCATTCTCACCGCGTCCTAATTGAATAATATAATCAACGGCCGTGGAGATATAACGTCTAACTACATGATATGGCAGATCAAAGCCTGACATTAGAAAGAGAGACTCAACTCTTTGTAGACACTCGACAGGTGAGTTCGCATGGATTGAAGTCATACTTCCATCGTGGCCAGTATTCATCGCCTGAATCATATCAAAAGTCTCAGCTCCCCTAACCTCACCAACAATAATTCGATCAGGTCTCATTCGTAGAGTATTTTTAACGAGCTCACTCATTGAGATATTCTTATCAAGCCCCGCCTCAAGACGAACAGAGTTTGGCTGTTTTAAAACAAGCTCAATAGTATCCTCAATGGTAATAATTCTCTCTCCTTGATCAACTTCTTTTAAAAGCATATTCATAAAAGTCGTCTTTCCAGAACCTGTTCCACCAGAGATTAGAATATTCTTTCTTGAGCGCATTAAGGCCATAAGAAATGGAACGACATTTTCAGGAATATTAAAGAGAGCTCCGTGTTTTTCGAGCTCAAAGTTATTTGAGAGGTATTTTCTAATTGTTATGGATGTACCACTTGAGGCAAATGGTTCACTAATAATATTAACACGTGAGCCATCTGGTAGACGGCCATCTAAGATAGGATCATTATTTGAGAATTCTTTCTTATTAAAAATTGCAACTTCTGTAGCAAAGTCGAGAATATCTTTTTTATTAATATTCACATTTAGGCCAATGAACTCTCCGGCCCTTTCAACAAAAACACTATTTGGTCCATTAATGACAATTTCAGAGATCCCTCGTTTTGTTGATAGATCATCTAACATTTTCCAAATACTATTTTCAGTCATATATTTCCTTTAAATGAATCCTAAACAGTCTTAGCCGCAACTAGTTCGAGATCCCCAATACTAAGCGCATAATTTATTAAATTCTTTTGTAGTAATTGTTTCTGATTTGGTTCGAGCATAGTCTCAATCATATCAAAGCTTGATTTGGCCTTTATTAATCCAAAAAGCTTTTCTTCACCTAGAAACTTTAAGAAATGCACAAGCATCAAAATCAGAATATCAATTCTTATATTTCGATTTGTAACAGAGGCCATTAATTGATCGATTTTACGAGATGGAAAATAAGGATGCTCATCCAATGACTTTAAGTCTTGTTCATAACAAGAGACTTTTAAATAAAAGCCAAGAGATATTAGTCTAGAATATCCACTTACTGTTTTATCACGAAACCTAGCTTCTAGATTTGTAATATCATCAACACTATCAACTAAAACTGAATGAGGATGATTACTATTTTCTAAGAAGTTTATATAATAGGCCAATAAACGATCACGAATCCCATGCCATCCAAACTTCTTAATAAGTGAAGTGAGGTCTGTCTCTTCACCAGCATTTAAAACTCGATAGAGAATTCTTGCCATGGCCGGTGATTGATAAATATATTTTTGAAGATCCACAGAGGTCTGACTTGAGCTTGATACGTTACTGATGAGTAACTGACAAAATGCCTCGGGAAGTTCTATGTAATCCAATTCCATATACCTATGATAAATGAGATTTCCATCACTTTCCAGACTTATATTCGCTTTATCAATAACACAAGAAACTGTTATAATAATTAAATGAAAACTCCTATTCTTGAAGAATTCAAATTGAAGTCCATTGATAAAGTGGAAATCAAGGCAAATTTAAAACATTATCGTGTTGGCCATCAACCGGTTTACCTTGATGCTTCTCGCCTTAAAAGAGATCGTCTTATCAAGTTACTTGGCCTTCTCTCCAATGTTATGGAAGAGGAAAACTTATCACCTAAGTTTCCTTACCCTTTTTATATTATTTCCGATATCGAAGATATTTGGACTAAGTTTCCAATCTTCAAAAGTATAGAAGAGCTCCCAAGCTATTATCAATTTGAAGCAACGAGACCTACGACTAAGGAACAAAAAATACTGGACTTCATCGATATCTCAGCATCTAACATAAGAAATGAAGATGTTCAGCTATGCTTAGACGAGTTCTCTCGCACAATCTCATCTCAAAGAATTATTAAATCATTGGCCAAGGAAGGAAGTAAACTTGAAAAGATTCTAAAAATTCTTGAAGAAGAGGCCAAGGGATAAAGTATGAACGACGACAATAATGATAATAACGATGCTAAGAAAATTGATCAACATATCCGAAAAGTGTTAGGAGAAGAGTTTGCGCCGGTTCAAAAGAGAAGCGATAATGGACAAGAAGGACATAAGCTGACGAATTTTTTGGACATTGAAAAAAATCGAATCAAACAACTAAAGGACTTCTTTCAAACACGTATCCCAAATGTGATTGAATTAAATCAGTTTGACGAGTTGATGCAGGAATTAGTTGAATATAACGATACTTTAAGAACGAAAATACTTAAGCATACGCTAAAGAAAGATTCAAAATTTAATAAGAATATTAAGCAAATATTCAATAAAACATTTATCGATTAGGAGAGGTTATGAAGAAGTTGATTTTAGGGGCACTACTATTTTCAAGTGTGGCATCATTTGCAATTAGACCACCAGTAGTAGAAATTTCAGGAGATAATGGCGGACGCTTAAATGGGAATGCTTGGTCTTCAAAAGAGCTAAAAGGCAAAGTACACGTACTATTCTATGTTGATCCAGATGAGAAAGACTTAAATAACCATGCTTCTGAAGCACTGGCCGCTGAAAAATTTGACCTAAAAAAATACGCTTCAGTTGCCGTAATCAATATGGATGCAACTTGGCTACCTAACTCAATCCTAGAAGGTGCTCTTGAAGATAAGCAAAAGAAGTACCCTAATACATTATATGTTAAAGACCTAGAAAAAGTCGTCGTAAAAAAATGGGACGGAATTGTAAAAGATGATGATTCTAATATTATTGTTTTTGATAAGGCCGGAAATATCATTTATAAAATCAATGGAAAGGCCAGTGATAAGCAAGTAAAAGAGATGATCTCTTTAATCAAAAATAATCTCTAAAGGGTGCCATGCACCTTTTGTTTCGCAACTGCTAAAAGACTTCTCTTCAGAAGTCTTTTTTTATTTTTTTTCTTAATACTTATGTTTCAATACTGAAAAACTTCAACTACCTTCATAAAACATATATACAACATTTTCATTGGGCACTATTAATCATTTTATGCCAAGAAAATCTTTAATAAGAACGAATACTTGTCCTTATCATGTAACAATAAGAACTAATAATAAGGAATGGTTTGATATTCCCATGCCTATTGTCTGGTCTTTTTGTATGAAATCAATAAATTATGCAAATCTTCATCATCCAGTAGAAATTCAATCATTCGTCCTAATGTCAAATCACTATCATTTAATGATATGGACCCCAAATAGTGATCTTGATAAGTTTATGTTCTTTTTTAACTCTCACCTAAGCAAACTTATCAGAAAATATACAGGAAGAATAAACCGTATCTTTGGTGATCGATATAAGTGGTCATTAATAAAAGATCAAAAATATTACTTAAATGTTCTACGCTATATATATCAAAATCCGTTGAGGAAAGACCTTTCAAGCCTTTGTGAAGAATATGAGTTTTCTTCACTCTACCATTATATAAACAACCAAAATCTTGGTTTCAAATTGAAAGACCCGATATATGGAGATAAAACGTCTTTTTTAAAATGGGTAAACCTTGAAGATAAAAAAGCGACAGACCAAACAAGACAGTCGCTGCAAAAACCAGTCTATAAACCGATAGTAAACCAATCTTCAAGGAGAATTCTTTAGCAGTTGCGAAACAAAAGGTGCATGGCACCTATTCTTTAATCAATGTTAAATCATTCATTATAACAGGATAACTTCTTCGAAGCTTCTTTCCACTTTTTAAGCGATAAGGCCATTCAATGATGACTTCACTAACCTTTTCATCTCCAAGGCCGATATGAACAATCGATGAGTTTTGTGGTTGGAATTGTCCATATGAAAAATAATGTTGACGCGTTAGTGTACGACCTTTATCTGTGACAACAATAATCTTTGCACCGATTGCATCATAGTTAGACCTCTTACCTTCAAGCTTCAACTTAATAAAGTTCTTCTGTGGTAAATTATTTTCAAAAAGATAAACACGCGGCTTAATGCGTGCATCTCTGGTATTAACTTGAATTGTTAAAAGATCATTTCTTCCATCACCATTGTAGTCAAAGACTACAGTTGAGCTTGGGTTTACAATATCAATACCGTAATCTTTTGAGCGGTTTACTAATTCGTGATCATTTTCTTGTACAAAGCTAACGAGTCTTGTGTGCGGGGGAAACCCCGAATTATCAACAATTAGGTCAATGAGGCCATCATTATTAAGATCACTCCAAAGTCCGCGCATATCACCTTGGTTCCAATTAGTAAGTGCACCATCATTTGTATATTCTGTTCTTAAAAATGAAATCTTTTTAAGACCTCTATTTGTCAGGATACTTGAACGGTCACGATAGTCGAGATCAAGAGACTTTGAGACCTCTCCCATGGCAATATCATAATAACCATCATTATTGTAATCACCACAAATAGCAAAGGTTGAATTACCACCATTAAAACGTCCACCACTGGTAATACTATCCATGGCATAACCAGATTGAGGTCCATAATCCACATATTTTAAAACTTTATTCTGCTCAGTTGAAAGCCAAAGTTTATTAGGATAGCCGGCGGTATTACTAGTTAGAATATCCGGATATCCGTCATTATTGATATCACAGATACTAGATGAGAATGTAGGTGCGACGTTATACTCTTCATCACCTCGCATTGCCAGTTCAGAAGTTAAGGCCCCTGATATTTCATAGACTTTTTTCTTCTTGGCCGTAAATAGTCGGTTTGCAACAGGTTTCCCCTTGTTACGACGGTCAAACCAACTTGCAACAAACATATCTAATTCACCATCATTATCGTAATCAAAGACGTTTACATTAGTAATAGGTGCGATGAAATCAAATTTAAATTCATGTGCCTTTCTAAAAATAATACTATTTCCGCGAGACTTATTTCCCAAATAAATAGAGATTGGTTTTTTCGTTAAGGCCGATTTTTGATTGTGAAGCCCAACTAATACATCTGTCGTTCCATCTTTATCAAAATCAGAAAACTGAAAAAACGTTGCTTGAACATCATCCTCAAAGTAAATATTCTTCGCCTTAACAAATTCTCCACTCTTTGTGGCCAAATAGAACTGAGCTGTTGAATAATTCCCACTTAGAAAAACTAAATCTTCAAGCCCATCACTATTGATATCATAAATATAAACACGAGAAGCTTCGATATTTGCAAGGCCAACCTTCTGAGTCACATCAATAAATGCAGATGATTTCTTCTGTGGGCCGTAATTAATTTTTGCACGCTTTCTTTTGACTTCTTTTTTCTTCTTATTAAAAGAAGAGCAAGCACTAAATAATAAAGCGAAGACTAATAAGTAGTGAATTTTCATACCTATATGATAATAGAAAAAAGAAGGCCCTAGCAAATAACTAGGGCCAATATTTGTGAAAAATATTTTTTTAGAGAAATTAGAAGTTAATAATGTCTAATCCGTAACCATCATTATCACAAACCATATCTGAAGTTGCTTTAACAATCTTATCATCGTGATTTGTCATTGACTTAAGATTTGTTACAACTACTGCTCTAGCATCTTTTAGTGCTACACGAGCAAGGTTAAGACAATAGTCCTTCTTGGCCTGATCAACTTTTTCACTGTTTAAAATAGAAGTTGTACGTGAAATTACTGCAAGCATTACATAAAGATTCATTGCCATTTCAGCAATTCTCTTTTGTGGAAGCTCATTTCCAATAATATTCTTACCGTACTTCATTAGTGTATTTTCAACTTGAATCGCAAATTGACCAAGAAGAGAGTTAAACTTCCCTGCTTCTTTATCTAGCTTTTCATGTTGCTTAGTAATAAGACGTTGACCAATCATTTTAGAGAAACGACCACGTGCAAAGTTTGTTAGTACACCAACTGATTTAATTGGATCTTGTAGTGCTTTAGAAACGTCTGCCGCTTTACCTAACTCTTTCATACTTTCAGAAGGATTTCTAATACCAGAAAGAGCAAGGAAGATTCTAAGAATTTCATTTGTTCCTTCAAAAATCATATTAATACGTGAGTCACGCATATATCTTTCATAAGGATACTCTTTCATATAACCGTTACCGGCCGCAATTTGCATTGCTTGATCACATACTTCCCATAGTGCTTCAGAACCATAAACCTTACAAACAGCTGTCTCTAAGTAATAATCTTTAAGACCTTTACACATATTTCCAGTCGTCATGTAAACGATTGATTCAGTTGCATAAATTCTTGCTGCCATAAGAGCAAGTTTATCTTGGATTAAACCAAACTCAGCAATTGGTGCACCAAATTGCTTACGCCCTTTAGCGTGCTCAGTTGCCATCTTTAGTAGAGTCTTCATACCACCGACACAACCAGCACCAAGTGATAGACGTCCAGAGTTAAGAACGTTCATAGCAATCTTGAAACCTTTTCCAAGCTCACCAATGATATTTTCTTTTGGAACAATTACTTTATCAAAGTATACGGCGCGAGTTTCAGAGGCCCTGATCCCCATCTTCTTCTCTTTTTCTCCAAAAGAGACACCTTCCATACCTTTTTCAACGATGAAACAAGAGATTTTCTCTTTTGTTTCTCCATCAATTTCATGATCAGTTTTAGCAAATACTGAGTAGAACTCTGCTGTTCCAGCATTCGTAATCCAAAGTTTTTGTCCAGTTAATGTATAAGTACCATCACCATTATCAACGGCCTTAGTCTTAATAGAATAAGCATCAGAACCAGACCCTGGCTCAGTTAGACAAAATGATGCTAACTTTTCACCTGTAGCAAGTTGTGGAAGCCACTTTGCTTTTTGCTCTTCTGTTCCTTCGTTAAGAAGTGCGCGATAACCAATTGACTGGTGTGCACCAATCATTGTTGCAACAGCGCCGTCAAATGCAGCAACTTCAGCAAAAACACGACTATATAGAGTGTAATCTAAACCAAGACCACCTAGATCTTCGTTAACACCCATACCAAAAAGACCTAGTTCAGCTAGCCCTTTCATAACTTCATCAGGAATAACGGACTCTTCATCCATTTTTTCGCAGTCTAGTGCATCTTCACAGAATTTACTAACAGCGTTAACCATTTCGCGACCAAAGTCTTGCTGCTCTTCAGTAAAACCTGGAAATGGAAAAACGTTTTCTTCTTTAACTTCACCAAAGAACAGGTCTCCAACAATGGAGTCCATCATTTGTTTCTCTTCACTCATCATTAAGTCCTTTTTTAAATCCTTCTAACTATATTAGAGTATTGATTGACTAGAATTCCCTGACATTTTAGCACGACAATTGTCAAATACGCAAAGTAAACAGATATTATGATTATCCGAGCACAACGCTCTGCTTTCCTTAAGAAAAATCTTACCAGATATATCAATGGTTGATGCTTTGGGTAAACAACCTTAAAATACTATAAGGTATTAAAATATAAAAACTTTCAAGAAGAAATTGAATGACGAAAAAGAAAGGATTCTTTTCAAAAATTAAATCGAAACTGTCGAAGGATCAGGATGATGCTGAGTACACTAGTGAAAATCTTCCTGAGACACCTCCATCTGATGAATACGAAGAATATGAAGATGAGGAAGAAGTAGAAGCAGACTTCGATAATGAAGAGTACGAAGAAGTGTATGAGGAACTTGATGGTGAAGATCATCTAGAAGTCGAAGAAGAGGATACTCCTCCAACTCCCCCAGCGGTGGAAGATCCAACGTTAGAAGTCTATATTGATGACCTATCAGCAGATGATGAGCAAAGCGCTGGCTTCTTAAGCAAATTAAAAAATAAATTAAAAAAGAATAATGATTCTCATGACTCTGAAGACGACGATGAGCTTGAAGTTGATGAAATAGAAGAAGATGAAATAGAAGAAGATGAAGATGCAAATAAGTACAACGTAATGCAACGTATGCTTGATCGTATCAAATCAAAAAGAGATGAGCTCTCAACAGCTAATGTAACAGGAAAGAAAGGCAAGCAACAACTAAGTGGGCCACAATACTTTCTACCAAACTTACTTAGTTCAGAGAATCGTCCACAAGTACATCGTTACTTTATCTTGGCCATTAGCTTCGTCCTACTCTATCAAGTTGGAAAGATGGCCGCTCTCTATTTAAAAGATAAAGGTGAAGGCTCTTCAATTCAGACAACATTTAGTCGTCCACAAACATATGAGTATAATCGTCCTATTGCTAATATAAGAAATTATAATCCTTTCAATATCCAAGAGGATAAGAACGAAAAAGTTGAAGATAAGCCTAAGAAGCCACGCAATATTATAAAAGTTTGTCGTAGCGCCGAAGCGGAATCAAAGCTTGGCTTGAAACTAATTAACACAGTTGTTCTACAAAATAATAAAAAGTCTGTTGCAAGTATCACAAACCGAGGAAAGCGTTTAAACGTTAGGATTGGAAGTAAGATTGATAATATTGCAGAGATTGGAAATATTTCACGTCAAAAGGTTATCTTTAAAAACCTTCGCTCAGGTGAATGTGAATATATTGAAAATGTAGATGATCGTGCGAGACGTTTTGCACGTAAAACAAAAACAAAGATCCTTCCTCCTAGTCGAGCAAAGGATGTGATGCCTGAATTCAATAAAGATATTAAAGTTGAAGGTAATAACTTTAAGATCAAGAAGCAATTAAGAGATCAACTACTAAGTAATATTGGTGATGTTTTGACTCAAGCTAAGGCCATTACAATTAAGAATCCTGATGGTTCACTTTGTTTTAAAATGACACAGGTAAAGCCAGGGTCAATCTACTCTTACCTGAATGTTCAAAATGATGACATTATTTGCGAAATCAACGGCGCAAAAATAAATAACATGAACCAGATTATGGGAATGTTTGGAAAAATTAAGTCTACGGACTATTACGAATTAGGTATCAAACGCAATGGCGTTCACCAAAGCTTTAATTATAACTTTGTTGATTAAATCATAGGGATCACGGATGAAGAAACTATTTTTAAATCTTTCAGCACTTTCACTACTCTGCCTGTCTACACCATATGCAGAAGCGCAGTTTAGACAGTTTAAGTCAAAGACGAAAGTTAATCGCGATAGCAGCGACAGACCATCTGCAGCAAACTTACTTAACACAAGTACAGCGACTTCAGGGAGTGATGCTTTTGGAAGAACTGCAAATCAACCAAAGAAAACTGATGATGCCTATGTAAACCTAAATCCAGAAACAGCTTTTGGTCCTGAAATTGTTACTAGCTTTGACTTTGAAGATACATCCCTACAAGATCTGACAAAACATATGCAAAAGCTTACTGGTCTCAATCTTATTATCGACAAAGACCTTAAAGGAAAGATTTCAATCTCTGCACCTACTCCAATTACAGTTGGAGATGCATGGAAGGCATACCTAGCAGCTCTTAATATGAATGGTTTAACAATGGTTAAATCAGGTGCATTCTATAAGATTGTTCAAGCAAGAGATATTCGTTATATCCCAACAAAGATCTACACGGGAAACTACGTTCCAGAAACTGAAAATTACTTAATGAAGATTATTGCCCTAAAGAATATTGACTCGACAGAGGTCTCTCGTTCATTTAGACCATTTATGTCTCGTTATGGGCGTATTATTGAAATTAAACAAACAAATACAATTATCATTCAAGATACAGGTTCTAATATTAATCGTCTTATGAGCTTAATTAAGTTCATCGATGTTCCAGGACACGAAGAAACGCTTCAAATTATACCTGTTAAAAATACTTCTGCCTCAGAAATTGCAAAGCTTCTCGATAAAATCCTCAAGGATGACACATCAAAGAAGACCGCACGTCGTAGTAATGATGGCGGAGGACAAAGTATTTCAAAACTTACTGCTGAGCCAAGAACAAATTCTATTATCGCCATGGCCAACTCAAGTGGTGCAAAGAGATTAAAAGAGTTAATTAATAAACTTGATGTTGAGCTAGTCGCTTCAAATAATGAGCAAATCCATGTTTACTACCTCTACCACGGTGATGCCGAGGATATGTCTAAGACACTTTCTGAACTAGTTAGTAGCTCAGGAAGCTCTAGAACATCGAGAACGACGAGACGATCACGCTTCTCGAGAGCAGCAAGTAACGATGATGAAAACGAATTATTCAATGCTGAAGTTAGAATTACAGCAGACAAATCAAATAACGCTCTTGTTGTTACTGCCTCTCCTACTGATTGGCTAACACTTGAAAAAGTAATCAAGAAACTAGACCAACCTAAAGACCAAGTCTTTGTTGAAGGTCTAATTATGGAAACAAATATTTCTAAGTCAAGAGACTTAGGTGTATCAATTGTTGGAGCCTACGGTACAGGTGCTGCTGATAGAGCTGGTTCACTGCAAGGTTCTTCAGGAAGTACACTAACTCAACTACTTTCAGGTTCATGGCAATCAATCGGTGGACTATTTGCAGGTATTGGTATCGGAAACGAAGTTGAAGTTGATGTTGGTGGGCAAACTGTTAAGATCGATTCAGTGAACGCACTGATCTCAGCGATTGCAAGTCACGGTGACACAAATGTTCTCTCGACTCCTCAACTACTCGTTCAAGATAATACAGAAGGTGTATTTGAAGTTGGTGAGAAGATTCCTGTGCCTAAAGAGACACAAGCTTCAAATGGGTCGACAACGACATCACTTGAAACACAAAACGTAACTCTTAAACTTAAGATTACACCACAAATTAATAAGGTTACTCGTTATATCAAACTTAAGATTGATCAGAACCTAGAAGACTTCTCTAGCCGTGCCCTTCCATCAGGTGTTCAAAACGTCGGTGTTGGTACAGTTGTTAGAAGTGCAGTTACAACAGTTACAGTAAGAGATCGTGACACAATTGCCATGAGTGGTTTAATGCGAGACAAGACAGTTGACTCTGTTTCAAAAGTTCCACTACTTGGTGATATCCCTGTCCTAGGCTGGCTATTTAAGAATACAAGTACACAGACTGAAAAACTTAATATGTTATTTTTCTTAACACCAAGTATTTTAGATAACTACCAGCAAGATGTTGCTGAAACTGTTAAAGAGAATTTAAATCGTCGTGCCTCTCACCTGAAGAAATACCATGGTGAAAACGATCCGTTTAAATCAACGGCCAAAGGACTTTACAATAAGGCCAAGAAACAACAAGACGGTCCACTTTATGATGAAAGTCGTAACCGTTACTACAAAGATCAGAATAAGAAAGGTGTTCAAAATCAGGAGATGGACTTAAACAGTAGCGCTCCTGTTGATAAACCAAAGTATGAAGATATCGTTCAGAAGGTAAAGTCTAAAAAAGCTGCTTCAAAAAAAGACAATGAAGTAAGAATTAAAACAAGTAATAAAGACGTTATCATTAGTAAGTAAGAGTTATAAAGGCATACACAGTATATGAGAAACCAAGTGCTAGAAACATTTGAACAGGGAAAAGAGAAAATTGGTGAGCTTTTAATTAAGCACACTTCCCTCACTCGTGAACAACTTGACGAGGCCCTGGATATTCAACAAGAATCGGGAATGCTAATTGGAGAAATTCTCTTAAAGAAGAATTACATTCATCCGCATGACATCACAAAAGTAATCTGTCATCAAATTGATATTCCTTATGAAACTGAAATTGATGTTGATACGATTGACCCTGAACTCATTACTAATATTCCGATTAACTATGCTAAAAGTCAGGAGTTAATTCCAGTACTAGAAACACCACGCTTTGTTTCAATTATTATCACCGACCCTTTTAACTTTGATGCCATCAATGATTTAAGAGAAATCTTTAAAAAAGATATTCATGTCTCAGTTGCTCAGCCTTTAAAAGTTAATGATGCAATCAACAGAGTTTACGAGAAAGCTAATAAGAATATGGTTCAATCTCTTGAGGACGAGTTTGATGAAACTCTCGACCTAGATGGGCCAATTGATATCCTTGATGCTGGAGCTGACGAGGCTCCTGTTATACGCTTTGTTAACTCTATTATCTTTAGAGCTGTTAAAGAGCGTGCAACAGATATTCATATTGAACCTTATGAAAAAGAGTCGATTTATCGTTTTCGTATCAACCGAGTTATGACGGAAGTTTTAAGACAACCTCTAAAAACTCACTCTGCTGTTGCCTCACGTATTAAGGTTATGGCAAAACTAGATATTGCAGAAAAGCGTATGCCACAAGATGGCCGAATTCCAATTAAGATGGCCGGAAAAGATATTGATATTCGTCTTTCAACAGTACCAGTTCAAAATGGTGAACGTATTGTTATGAGGATTCTAGAAAAGGATAATAATATCCTTCAACTGGATCACTTAGGCTTCCATGGGAAGGTTCTAAATGATCTCGATGCCCTATCACAAAGAAAAGATGGAATTGTTTACGTATCAGGGCCAACTGGTCACGGTAAGTCAACGACTCTCTTTGCAATGCTAAGTCGTATCAACACTCCTGATCGTATGATCATTACAGTTGAAGACCCGGTGGAATATGAAGTACCAGGTATTTCACAAATTCAGGTAAACCACAAAATTGAATTATCATTTGCGAAAGCACTTCGAGCTATTCTTCGTCAAAACCCTGATGTTATCATGGTTGGGGAAACGAGGGATTATGAAACAGCGGAAATGGCAATTCAAGCATCGATTACAGGTCACTTTGTTCTATCAACAATTCACACCAACGATGCATCCTCTGTTCCAAACCGTCTAATTGACATGGGTGTGCAGCCATTTATGATTGCCTCTTCCCTATCTGGCGCACTAGCACAAAGACTAATCCGTACACTTTGTAGTGAGTGCAAAAGGCCAAAAGATATATCTAAATTTGATCTAGAAGTTTTAGGAATTAAAGCAATACCAGAAGGTCATACTGTTTATGAATCCGTAGGTTGTCCAAGTTGTGATAACAAAGGATACTCTGGAATGACAGTAGTTGCAGAACTTCTTATGATTAACGACGAGATCAGAACGATGATTATTAACTCTGCACCTTCTGGAAAGATTAAACGTGCGGCACAAAGAGCTGGAATGAAGACACTTCGCGATGATGCCATTGAGAAGGTTCTTAGAGGTATCACTTCTATCTCTGAAATGAATCGTGCCATTAATATTGAAACAGAAGAAGAAACAAAAGAGTAATACATGGCCATTTTTGATTATAAAGGTATTGATCGTACAGGTAGCGAGAAGAAAGGCAATATTACGGCCGAAAATGAATTGGCCGCAAAGGCAAAAATTCGCGCTCAAGGTATTATGCTCACATCAATAAAAGAGCATAAATCGGGATCAAAAGCATCTTTTGAAATCAACTTTGGTAGCACAATCTCAATTAATGATCTCTCATTAATGACAAGACAATTAGCAACGCTTATTAAGGCAAGAATTCAAATTGTTGAATCATTTAATGCTTTAATCGAGCAATGTGAAAACCCAAAACTTAAGGTTATACTTTCAGAAATAAGACAAAAGGTTAACGAGGGTTCTTCCCTTGCTGCCGCCCTTGCTGATTACCCAAAAGTTTTTGACCATATCTATGTCAACATGGTTGAAGCCGGTGAACAATCAGGAACTTTAGACATCGTTCTACTACGTCTTGCTGAATTTACAGAAGCGCAAGTTAAATTAAAAAATAAAGTGAAGGGTGCCATGATGTACCCAATAATTATGCTTATTGTTGGTGCAACCGTTATGGGTGTTATTCTAGTTCTCGTTATTCCAAAGATTACAAAAATCTTTGTCTCAATGAAAAAAGAGCTTCCCCTACCAACACAGATTTCAATTTGGCTCTCAAGCTTTCTTCAACAATACTGGTGGGCCGTTATCGTTGGTCTCTTCGGTGCCTTCTGGTTATTTAAACGCTATATCAATACAAAGAAAGGCCGTTCACGTTGGGACTCATTAACTTTAAAGCTACCAATCTTTGGTCAACTTATAACAATGGTAAACGTTTCACGTTTTGCCTCAACTCTATCAACTCTATTGAATTCGGGTGTTCCAATTCTTGCTGCCATGAAAATTGTCAAAAATCTAATCGGCAATGTCCACATGCAGGATGCAATTGAGAGTGCACGTGTTAATATATCTGAAGGTTCTTCAATGGCAGCGCCTTTGGCTCAATCTGGACACTTTCCTATTATGGTGACACACATGATCAGCCTAGGAGAGAAGTCAGGGGAACTTGAGCCAATGCTTAACATTATTGCGGAAAACTACGAAGATCAGGTAGAATCTAAGCTAAGTGGGTTAACATCTGTTTTAGAACCGATTATGATGGTGGGAATGGGTGGTGCCGTTGCATTTATTGTAATGTCGGTAGTTGTTCCAATGATGGAGCTGAACTCAATCAACTAAGCTTAACTTGATTTTAGGAAGAGAAGATATTTAAGGAGATTTATTTTGAAAGATTACAATTTTAAAAACTTTTTTAAGGTTCAGGCTTTAAAAAACCAAGCAGGTATGACGCTAATTGAAATTCTAATTGCATTAACACTTATCTCATTAATGGGGACATTTATTGCAGGTAAAGTTTTTGATTCATTAGAAGAAGGTCGTGTTAAATCAGCTAACATTCAGATGAAGTCACTTGAATCACTTCTAAAAGACTTTAGAAGAAAGTGTAACTTCTACCCTACTACAGAACAAGGTCTAGAAGCACTTCTATCAAAGCCTTCAGGAGGACGTGAGTGTCGTAACTATCCACCAAATGGATTTATTGATGCAGATCAAATTCCTCTAGATCCATGGGATATGGAATACGTTTATACTTCTGATGGTAAGACGTACAATATTATGTCTTATGGTAATGATAATGAAGAAGGCGGAGAAGGTTTCGCTAAAGATCTATACCTAAGAGATAGAAAGTAATTAAAGATTAAAGGTAATCATGCATAGAGGCCATGGACAATCAGGTTTTACATTAATTGAAATTCTGGTATCCATGGCCTTAGCATCTTTACTGCTCTACATGGTTGTGGGAACCTCTTTTTCAAGTCGCCGCAATCTCGATGAAACAATCAATAATATTGAACGCATTATTCGCTTCTCTAGTGATGAAGCAAGCCTTCAAAATAAGTTTATTCGCCTTGGTTTTCCTTTAGAAGAACTTGATCAAAGACCAACTCTTGAAATTGCCCAAAGTAATGACTTTGTTATCGATATTGAGGGTACAAGAAACTTTGATGATTTAACTGAAGAAGAACAAGAAGAGATGAAGTCATCTGGACGCTTCACACCTCTACCAGAGTTTAACGCCGATGACTTTACGCCTAGTGGTGCAGTTAAAATTGTCGCCGTTGGAAGCACCCTGACACAAAAACTCCATACAACGGGAAAACCTTTCGTCTACTTTTACCCGACAGGTGAAAAAGATTCTGTTATAATTATCTTAGCAACAGAAGAAGAAATGGTTGCTCTTTCAACCGAGCCTTACTCTCAAGTAATTAATAGAGAGTACGTAGCACTTGAAGGTGTCAACTTTGGAAACGAAGACTATGTTGAGAAGTTAATTGAAAAAGCAAACGAATTGTATGACGAATGGTTAAGCAACTAAAAAACAACTCTGGTTTCACATTAATTGAAGTTCTTATAGGACTTGCTATATTTGCAGTATTCATTACTGCATATATTACAGCACAAGGTCTAAATATTACAGACTCAATAGAGATGCGCTCAGAGATCACTCTGCGTGAATACGCTGTTAAAAAGGTCAATGAAATAGTGGCCTACCCACCAGAGCTTAAAGAAAGCCTAACTTTAAAAGCTGAAACAGGAAAGTTTGAAGAAAACGAAAATATTAGCTACAGCGTAGAATGGAATAAGTTTATTGTTCCCGATTACGAAAAAATTACAGGTCAAGAAACTCCTGAAGATGGAGATGACAGTAACAACTCTATTCAAAAACAAATTTTTTCAGTTGTTAAAGATAATTTAGAAAAACTAATTTGGCAGGTTCGTGTAACAGTAAAAGACGAAACGACTGAAGAGTCATTTTCATTAAGTACTTGGATCTCAAACGAAAAATACAAAGTTCAAATAAATGGTTTATAAAAGAGATGAAAAGATATTAGCAAATAAAGCTGGCTTCACATTAATCGAAGTCTTAATTGCTATTGCTATTCTTTCATTTCTCATGACGGCCATTTATCAAATTGTCGATAGTAGTGCCACAACAAACGATCGAATAACTTCAGAAGACAGAGAAAGACTTCAATTAGAAATTGGTCTTATGCGAATTCAAAGAGACCTCGAGTTAATCCACTCTCCTCTATATTTTGAATCACAAAAGTCAGAAGATAATAAATTATTTGCTAAGACATATCAGCAAAGCCAGCGCTCAAGTACTTCAGGCTCACAACTTGGAAGTGGACAACCTGGTTCACAAACACAAGGCCAGAGTCAGTCTCAAACTCAGAACACGAATCCTCCAGTGATGACTTCTCACCTCTATCAAAATAAGAACTTTGATAATTTATCATCTAGTAATATTCCGATCCCTATTCTTATCAATGAAGAGAAAGGCTCGCTAATTTTTATGACTTCTGCAAACCGAAGACTTATAAAAAACTCAAAGCAGTCTAATTTGATTTGGGTTCGATATCGCGTTGTAACAACTGAAACATCAGGAGTTGATGAAGAAGAAAAGAATAAAGAAGCTCCTTACTCATTAACTAGAACAGTAATTTCACAAAACCTCTATGATACAGAGCTAGATTGGGAAGATGCAAAAGAGTACGCTGTCATTAATAACTTAAGGGATTTTTACTTTGAGTTTTATAGCCCAGAAAAAGAAAAGTTTGTTGCATCATTAAAAGAATTAAATAAGTTAAGAAATACGCCAAGACTAATAAAACTGAACCTAGACTACGTTTCAAAAAATGGCGATGAATTTGAGATAGAAAGAACAGTAAGAGTCCTATGGCCTACGTTTGATACAACTGAAGATTTAAAAGAGAAATATGAAGTCAAAAAATAGCACTTTTAACATTATATTAAAGAACAATTCCGGTATTGCTATTATCATGGTAACAACGGCGGTTGCTATCTTGACTGTTCTCTTGGCACAATTTACTTATGAGACAAAGCTTAACAAAATTCGCATTGAGCACCAAGTTGATAAGGCCCAAGCAAAGCTAAATGCTGAAGCAGGTCTACAATATGCTCTTTCAATTCTAAAAGTGTATCGTGAAGCATGGAATAAATTAGAAGATAATACTTCACTTCAAAATACTATTTCAAAAAGTGATATTGAAGCGATTGCGACACAGCCATTTATGATTCCAATTCCGACAACTGGAGAGATGTCGGCCCTACAAAAGAATGCGATTGCTGAGTTTGAAGATGAATCATTCATTCAGGGGACTCTTTCAGTTAGCTTAAAATCGATTACAGGATTTCTAAACCCTAATACACTAAGAGTTATTAAGCCAATCAATCAAAATGCCAATAGCTTTTCTCAGAGCAGCTCATCACAACAAGGAAGTGGCCAGTCACTAAAGCCACATGAGTTTATGGAAAAAACTTTTATTGAAATGCTTGAGAAAACTTTTAGAGAAGAGATTGAAAATAGTGAAACATTCGCTCTACACTACTCGAATTTAGATCCCAGGTTACTAGTAAAAGAATTGAAATATTACGTATCTGGAGAAAATGATTACGATGAGCCTGAGAAGGCCGATATTCAAAGAACTTATCAAAATGAGGGAATTGAAGCAAAACATGCAGCATTTGAGACAACAGACGAGCTCTACTCTCTAGCTGGCTGGGATGATGAAATCGTAAACTTAATTAAAGACCGTATTAGCATTCACAACGTATCTGTAATTAACGTCAATGAAATCACTCTTAATCAATTAAAAGTTCTCTTTCCAGAAATGTCAGATGTGGCACTTGAAGAGTTTTTTAAATACCGTGACGGAGATGAAGAGTCAGGTATTACGGCAACACCTTTTAAAACAGAAAAGGACTTTAAAGCTCTTCTCACGGGGCGAATTGGTGCCATCGATGCAAGTGAATATGATAAGAGAATTAAAGAGTTTGCAGATGCTGACATTGTTATTGGAACTGGTGGAAAATTATTTAAACTTGAGTCCATCGGCACTTATGGAAACTCTACCTATAAGTTGACTGCTTTTATCGACTTACCAATCAAGCCTCAATCACCTTCAACAAACTCACAAGGACAAACTGGTTCACTCAATCAAGGCTCTAATAATGGCCAAGTAAATAACCAAGGAACAAACCAGACTACTCAAGGTCAGCAGCAACAAAATGAAGAAAGTAAATACTATCTTCTAAGGCCAAGAGTTGTAGAAATCCGTACATACTAACTTCCCTCCTTTTGCATGGCAAAATTTTCATTATAAAAAGTAACAGCAAAGTTATTGAAATTTGGTAAAATAAATTTATGAGCATTTTAGTTATTGACTGTGGTACGTACAGTATCAAATTTATTGAAGGCCGAGTTCAAAAGAAGAAATTCATCGTTGAAGAGTTAGAAGAGATTCTACTTGAAGATGTTAGAGGGCCAAATGAAATTGATATCTCTATTCATGAGTTACAACAAAGAATTATTTCTGGATACCTCCAGGATCAAAACTTCCATGGAAGAATTATCACTCAATTACCAAATGAGTTCTTAACAAATCGCTATCTTGATTTGCCAGCAAAGAATAAAAAAGATGCTGAGCTTATGATCCCTTTTCAACTTGAAGAGGATCTTCCTTTTAATATTATTGATACTCACTATATTGTGAATCTCTATAAGAAAATTAATGGGCAATTTTCTGCTATTGTACAAATTGCAGAAAAGAATGTTTTTGCAACATATCGCAATTTCCTACAAGCCTATCATACAGTACCTTCTAACCTAACTTCCGAGTTAAGTGTTTATCAAAGTTTCGTTGAAGAAAAGAAAATCGAATCAAATGTATGTATCTTAGATATCGGTCACGAAACAACTAAGGCGTATCTTGTTTATAATGGAATTATTTATACACACCATATTTCATACGTTGCAGGTGCCGCAATTGATGAGGCGATCTCTAAAACTTATGACATTGGGCCAAGTGAAGCGCGTATCTTCAAGCATGAAAATAGCTTCTTTTTAACAAAGTCTCAGCTTGATAGTGTTACAAAAGAGCAACAAGATTTCGCACTGATGATGCATCAAACATTTAAGGATCTACTGTCACAAATTGATCGTTGGCTTCTAGGCCATCGAGTAAAGACGGGTCAAAGTATTGAGCATATTTACCTTACTGGTGGAAGTGCAAATATTAAAAATATTGATAATTATATTACTGAAAGATTAAAAGTTAGTGTTTCTCAATTTATGTCACCGGGTCTTGAGAAGATGGTATCAACACACGAGTACAATGCCCTCACGCTTGGTTACACAATGGGTGCGACTAATGCTTTCAAAGAACCAGCAAAGAATTTCTTTACTAAAGAATTTGCCTCGGCCCTAAAAGATGGAATCAAACTAGAAAATACAATTTTTTCTTTTTATCGTGTTGCAATTGTTTGTCTCATTATAATTGCAGGCCTTCTCGTTGAATCATTCTATTTCATAAACAATGACATAAAGACAACTAACCGTGAAATAAGACAACTTATTAAAACAAGTGATCTAAATTTAACAAGAAAACAAACTGCTTACTTAAGAAAAAGACCAGAAAGACTTCAAAAGATTGTTGAGCGTAAGAACAAGGCAATTAATATCGATTTAGAAGTATTAGAAAGTGTCCCTACTTCAAGTGCACTTAAAAACCTTCACACAGTAACTGAAGCAATTAAAAGAAATACTCAAGTTTCATTAACAAAGTATCGTGGTGACCTCACTAGCGGTTATGCTGAATTCAACACAAAGACGCAACGAGATCGCGACCAACTCATTAAGGTTCTAAAAAAATTAAATGTTAACGAAGCAAATATAGACGAGTCAAAACAAAGTAGCGTAATCATTAGCTTTAAAGGCAAATAGAATATGAGTGATAAAAGTTTATTTAAAGAAATTGATATTGCAATTGATAAGCAAATTGAAGAAGCAAGATCATCTAACTTCTTTCAATCAACAGCTGATCAATTAAGAGCATTTTCCGAAACAGAACAAAGAATTATCAATCAATTCTTTTCTGCTGTAACTCTTATTATCCCTATTCTACTTTTGGCCGGTGTCTTTATTTTTAGAACGATTCAAAAAAATGAATTAACGACAAGACTGGAGCTTAAAGATTCAATCATTAGTTTTAAGGAAGGAAATGTTCAACTTAAAACTCAAGAAGGTGGAATAATATCTGATGCAAAGATCTATGAAAAGCCGGACTTTGTACAAATGTTAAGTAACTCTCTAACTCGTTTTGATATCGAATCTAATCAAGTCTCTGTTGATGGTTTTAGTCGTTCAAACCTTGGTGGCTCTATTAGTAGAATTGAAACAAATCTTATGATTAACAAATTTACAAATAAGGCCCTCGTAGGTCTACTCAATGAATTACATAGACGCTTCAAAGTAATTATTACAGAAGTAGAATTAGAACGTACGAAAGACACAAAATTTGTCTCAGGTAAGTTTACTTTTGAGTTTTATACGAAGGCCGATTAATGCAAGAAACGATGAGTAAGAACGAAAATAATATACAAGAAGAAACTTATAAGCTTAATAAGAAAACAATATTTCTTATTATTGTCCTTTCCTTCTCTTCAGTCATTATAGGATTTTTAGCAAACTTCTCTTTTGAAGATAAAATATATGGGCTATTACAAAGTGGCCTAAAAAAGAATCGCCAGTGTCCAATATTCTATAAGAAAGCACAATTAAGTTACTTCTTACCTGGCCTAGAGTTGTCAGGGCTTGAAGTTTCTGGACGCTGCTTACGTACACCAGATGCTCTAACGATAAAATCTGCTAACGTATCACTTGGTCTTCCAAGTGTCGCTCCTATTGGAATTAGCTTTTCTTCTAAAATCGATAAAATCAATGGTTTTGATAGTACATTGAATATTAAATCAATTCATAACTTCTCTACTCAGTATCTAAAATTAGAAGAGACAAGAATTAATCTGGAATCACTTAGACCAATGCTGGGTCCAGTTTCAATCAATGGAAATATCGATATAGAGGCCCTTGTTAGCACTGATTTAAAAGCACTTAAAGATCTCGATATATATCTACGTTCAAAAGACTTAGTTATACCATCACAGATCATTCAAAGTTTTGAAATTCCAACTTTAGCAATTAATAACCTATCTTTAAAAGCATCATCTGATGGTGGACCAATTGAGATAAAAGAGCTTATTCTTGGAACTCAAGACTCACCTATCCGTGCTAAGGCCAGTGGGATTATTGACCTGGATAAAATCAATATTAAAAGATCGAAGTTAGAGATTGAAGCACAAGTTAAGTTCTCTCCAGAATTTATTGAACAATTTGCTATTTTGAATCTTATTTTAGGAAACGGTCAACCAGACGAACAAGGCTTCTATCATATGAGAATTAACGGTACTCTTGGAAACCCTGGAACACCAATTATCGTAAAGCCATAGTCCATAGTTCTAGTTGACTACTAAGACAAATTAGAGCATCTTTAATCGATGCAAACGACGAATAATCTGGATATAAAAAACGCAAGGCAGCATATCGAAGCTGACCTAAAAGAGCTAATAGAAAAACATAGTTATCAAAATTTTTTCCATGAAATTTATGACTATTCTCTTCTTCCTGCTGGTAAGTTATTTCGCCCTCTCCTGGCATATGCAACGGCCATGGACTTTGGTATCAATTTAGACAATAAAGATGCACATAATTCAATTAAGAGCTTCTCGTGCGCATTAGAAATCCATCACACATATACACTTATTCATGATGACATGCCATGCATGGATGACGACCAATATCGTCGCGGTAGACTTTCGACACACGCAAAATTTGGTCAGTGGCAGGCCTTATTGGCCGGAGATGCACTCCACGGATTAAGCTTTAATCTTATTAATAAAATTAAATGTAATAATAAATATGAAATATTAAATTATGCTCACTGGTGTCTAGGAGCAAAAGGACTAATCCTTGGCCAGGCCCTAGACCTTGATCACCAAATGACTGAAAGTTTTGAGAATCTCGTTCTTACGCATAAACTTAAAACGGCCAGACTCATTCAACTGGCCATTGTTGGAGCATATCTCCAAACAGAGAATACGACATTTCAACAGGCCAAAGCACTTCACCGACTAGGTCATCATATGGGAGTTGCATTTCAACTTCTAGATGATTTATGTGAGCTAGAAGATGAAAAACTTAGTGAGCATGAATCAGTAGTAAACCCATGGCTTACAAGACAAACTCAATGCTTTAATGAGTTAAAACGTAATTTAGAATATCAAAAACATTTCTTCGAAAAATATGGCTGTGAAAACTTAAGATTTGTCTATGGACAATACTTAGGGAAGATACTCTCAATAATAGAAAATAGTAAAGAGACGATCATCTCTCATCTATCGCAACTCAAGAATGAAGAGGATGTAGAGACGGCCCAAGCCGCCTCATTAGATCCAATTATTTCTTTGTTGAATACTTTGACTCTTTAGGTTCAATTCTTTCAGAATGCCACGTGCCTGTTCAAGCTTATCGAGATCAATATCAAAGTTTGCCATTTTAGACTTTACAGCTTTAATTGGCTTATTTGATCTTGCTACAACTTTCTTAGGCTTAGTTGCTTTTTCTAGATCAAGCTTTCCATTTAGGACTAGCTTGGCCTTATCAATTGATAATTTATTATCAAAAAGCAATGACTTAATCTTTGCAAGAATTTGGATATCTTTTTGTTCAAATAACTTTTGTCCAGTCGATGAAACAAGGGGTGAAACTTCTTCAAATTCACTTTCCCAGAATCTTAATACATACGGCTTTACACCGACGATCGTACAAACTTCATCTAATTTAAAAAGTGATTTTTGTGGGATATCTAAGTTCTCTAACATTGATTAAAATCCATTGAATTCATTTTCATCATCTTTACTATCATCATTATTTAAGAAAGAGCTAAGCGCTTGTGGCTTACCTTCCTTAGGAGCAATAGAAGTATCTTCCTTACCCTTTTCATCAATACGATGAGCATAACGTCCAGTGATGTCTTCTTTTAGTACTTGAGATGGTTTGAACGTAAGAACACGTCTAGCAGAAATCTCCATCGCCTCACCTGTCTGAGGGTTTCGCCCCACACGAGACGCCTTATCGCGAATTGAGAAATTTCCAAAACCAGAAATTTTCACCTTTTCACCACGTGCTAAAGTGTCTTTAATTACCTTAAACACTAGATCAACTAGGTCAGAAGCTTCCTTTTTAGAAAACCCTGCTTCCTTGTAAACTCGTTCAACTATATCAGCTTTGGTCAAGCTCATTGCATTCCTCCATGAATCAAAAGAACCTATATATATTAATAGGTTAGCAGAATTATGAATATTTCACAAAAAAAATTTTATGGGAAATATATTTCATTTTAATAACTTAGACATTTTTAGAGTAAAGCGATCATTTCCCTACTTTAAGAATTTCTTAAGTTGTCTTACTAAACAACTATTATGTAATATGTATATATCAACTTCTTCTTGTCAAATTGGCGTATTGACATGAACAATCCCCAGCATAGGTTCCGCACTCTTGCTGGGGATTTTTTTTATTCATTTTCGAGATGATTACTTAGACTTCTTTTTAACGGCCTTTTTCTTTGCCTTCTTCTTTCCAAGCTTTTCTTGATCCTTAGCAATTTTCTTTAGAACCTTCTGCTTCTCTTGATCTTTTTTCTTGATCCAATCAGTCAACTTAGTATCAACATCGTTTAGCTCTTCGATTAACTTCTTGGCAATTAATTTTGGAGACTTTGCGATTTTTGTATACTCGGCCAGCTTCTTCGTTTCATCTTTAACCATGAGCTTACGCTTTTCTACTTCATCTTTTGTCATACGATAAATAGGCATATCTGCAAGGTAATCAGAGTAGACATATTTCTTCTTCTCTAGATACTCAACAAATGACTTTCTGTTTTTTGACTTTGTCGCCTTTTCGTATTCTTTATTCTTAATAAATTTGATGATCTCATTATTTTTTGTAATTGAATCTTTAAGATCTTCACAAAGAAGTTCATATCGACGCTTAACGACCTTAAGTCTTTCTTGCGTAAAGATCTCAATAATCTCTTCAGCACGCTCAAAGATCTTAACTCCTCTTTCAGAAATAAGAGTATAGTTTGGAGATAGTGAAGATGTTACTCCAATTGTGTCAGTAACTTCTTTTAGCGTTACTTCCTGGCCTTTTTTGAAAAGTAATTCAATATTAATTTCGTTATCAACTGATGCATCAACGAAGTCTTTTATAAAACCACTATCGATAAACTTCGTTAAGTGACGATAGATCTTTTTTGCATCATAACCACGTGGCAATTCAGTAATAAAAAACTTTCCGCCTTTTTCTTCGATAGACATATCAAAGGTTAGCTTTCCAGTTTTCTTATCTTCATGAATTGGAAGTGAATAATTGTGCACATAAGGCTTCATCTTACGAGGTTTTCCTTTTTCTACACAATGGATCATCGATCGGATAACATCCTTATGGTGAAAACTTGGAATCATTGAAGAAAAACCAGTTCCAATCCCCTCTGCTCCATTAAGTAGCATAATTGGAAGCTTTGGTAGAAGCCCTACTGGCTCCATTGTTCTCTCATCATAATTAGGAACCATTTCAACTTGGTTCATATCATCAAATAAAAGAATTTCAGAAAACTTTCCTAACTTACACTCAATATACCTTCCGGCCGCTGGATCGGTTTCCATACGTTCTCCGAAGTACCCTTTCTTATCGATAAGAGGGTAATTATTTGAGAACGTATAATCTTGTGCCATGTTAACAATGGCAGATTCAATCGATGCAGGTCCGTGTGGGTGAAGAGTTAGAACTAATCCCGTTGCAGCTGATACTTTTAAAAGCCCCTTTGATTGATTTTTCCAAAGAGTATATAAAATCCTTCTCTGTCCTGGTTTTAGGCCGTCTTGTAGATAAGGGATGGCACGATCCATTAAGGTATAGATCTGATATGTGCGGTATTCATCTCTTACAATATCTTCTAAATTAATAGACTCAAGTGAGTGAAGATAAGTTTCTTGCATTATTTATTTCCTTCCTAATACTTTTTTAATCAAGATAATCAATCATATCTGCTAGGCTTGAGCCCGCTTTTTTACCAACTGCTTTCTTTGCTTTCTTCTTGGCCTTTTTAGCAGTTTTCTTTGCTGCTTTTTTTGCAGTTTTCTTTGCTGCTTTTTTTGCAGTTTTCTTCTTTGCCGTCTTTTTTGCCGTCTTCTTCGCTACTTTCTTTGCTGCTTTTTTGGCAACTTTCTTTGCTGCTTTTTTAGCAGGCTTTTTCTTAGCAGGGGCCTTTTCTTGCTCTTCGATAACTTCAGACATGATCTCAGACTCGGCTTCATCTAATAGAAGGTCCTTTCTTAAGTTTGTGTCTTTACCAAAGCAGATATTTAACATTTCTTTAGCTTTAGCATTATTATCAATTGTTATCTTTGTGTACTCATCTTTTGAGAGAACGTACTTCCAAGCTTCAGGAGACATCTCCCCTAGCCCTTTATTTCGGTGAATCATTTTAATCTTAGCTTCACCTGAATCTCTAAATTGATCTAATTCTTTCTCTGACTCAAAATAAAGTGTCTTCTTATCAGTGATAACCTCAAAAAGAGGTGCCTTTGCAATCTGAATAGCACCCATCTCGAATAACTCCGGCCAAAATTGGTAGAAGAAATTCGTTAAGAGTGTATTAATATGGCCACCATCAACATCTGAGTCGGCCAGGAAGACAATACTAGAATAACGAAGTTTCTTTGGTTCAACTTCTTGACCTAGGGCCAGGCCAATTGAGGCCATAATATCTGAAAATTCTTGGTTATTTAGAATATCTTTAATACCTGCTTGTGCAACGTTCATTGGCTTACCTCGAAGGGCAATCCCTCCTTGATAAAGCTTATTACGAGCAGATCTTAAACCACCAATTGCTGAATCTCCCTCACAAATGAAAAGAGTACAAAGATCGCGCTTCTTTCTCTCGTTGGCATCAAGAAGTTTTTCAACTCTTTGCCTTTTTTGCTTACGGGCCTTCTTAGCGGCTTCTTTTAGAACTTGGTACTTATGACGAGACTTACCTCTTTCAAGAACAACTTCTAGATAGTCCTTATTCTTTCTCATAAATTTATCAATATTCTTACCCATGAATTCTTCAAGGGCCTTTTCAAGATGTGTATCACGTACAAGCTTACGCTTTGTTTGCGACTCAAACCTTGGGTTTGGCATTGTAATACCAAGGACAAAAGTAAGACCTGAGAGAACATCGTTATCAACTAGCTTGATTTTTTCTTTCTTAGCTTGTCTCTCTAACTTATCTTTTATGGCATTGATAAAGATACGACGAACTCGATCATGGTGGAAACCACCATCATAAGTAGGTGTAGAGTTTACAAATGAAATAAACCTTTCACGCTCTTCACTACTTTTATCAATACAGAATGAAAGAGACATGTCGATACGTCCCTTTACCTTTTTCTTCTTTGTATTTACTGTTTCATAAACATATGAATGAACACCAAAGTCATGAGCATTTTCTTCGTCAATACGTTGTGAAAGCTCAAATAGTCCTTTAGTGAAGTGATACTTTTCACCGTTAAAGTAAAAAGCAAGACCTGGATTATTATAAGCAAGGTCGATAATACGCTTTCTTAAAAGGTCCTCATCAATTTTATTATCTTTATAAACTTCCTTGGCAAGAGTAACCTGAATCGATACCCCAGAAGCACCTTTAAACTTTTTAGGCTTTGTTTGTGTTATCTTCAGAGCACCATCGATAAACTTCGTTGTCTGCTCTTTTTTAGAGTTATAGTGTTTAATTGTTACATTGAACTCATCGGCCGTTAAACATGTAGCAGCTGCACCAAGACCATTTTGTCCCAATGTTCTGTGAAGAAAACCTTTTTCGTCAGTTTCTTCATCTTTAAACTTAGAACCTGTTCTAAATTCAGAATAAACCTGTTTAACCTTATCCAGTGGAAAACCGATTCCATTATCTGCAACAGTTACCGTCTTTCCATCTTCACTTAATGAAGTGTGAACCTCTGTAACGTGGCCACGATAATACTCATCGATACAATTATCTAGTAACTCTTCTATTGCTTTAGACTTGGCCTGGTGAAACTTAACTGTCTGAAAATCAACAGATTTATCACCATAGACATAAGTCTCTAAGTCTTCAATATCGTTGGATCCGAAAACGAGAGTGATACGATTTCGACAGTGCCATCTTTGATCTTTACTCTCAATGACTGCGTCTTTCGTCTTCCCTTTTCTTTTAACTGACTCAATGCTGCGTCCCATCCTTAACTTTTCCCCTATCTTAGCTTCGTGCTATAATGTAATCAGTATAAAGAATAAGGGAAACTTAAAGGCCTTGAAAGTTACAACGCGTCAACCATTTATAATTACAGCGCTTTTTTGCCAATTATTAGTATTTTCAAATCAGGCCTATGCCTCTGATTTCAAAGGGATTAACCCTGATATTAAGGAAATATTAGTAGATAAAAAAAGAATTTATCGTAAATCCATCGTAAAGACCGAAGGAAATAAACAAAGTTTAGATTACCAAATATATGGCATCCATCCAAACAAGTGCAAGACTGCACTGCGAAAACTTTCTCGTTATGAGAAATTCAATGAATATATTGATCTGGTTAAATTATCTGGCTATTCAGAGAAGAAAAAACAAATCTATCTCTATCTTGATCACACATTAATGCCATTTCCAATGTCTCTAACTTTTAAGATTCCACGTATAAAAAAACCGGGTGTCTATCCCTTCACTTTTGATAAAGGATTCTTAAAAGGATTACGTGGTGAAATAAATGTTAGACAATTAAGCGATGGACGTTGCCTCTTCTTTTCTAAAAGTTTTTGGAAAGGAGAAAAGTCATCAATACCAGATACACTCTTTGAAATGTTTTCCGAAACTTTAGGAGAGCTAGCAATGCAGAAGCTATTTCGTATTTCCCGCAGATTATAAATAGCGTTTACTATTTATTTCTTCTAAAAATATCTTTTCTCTAACTTGCCAGAATCGTTGCTTCTTACGAGCAATTACAAATTTGGGCTTTCTAAAGAACATACGATCTTGAATAACTTTTTCAATATCATCAACTTTATATTTCAAATCACTTCGCTTGAGGTGTTTTTTCACAAAAGCATGATAGAAGGCCATGCGTTGTGACTGAGTATTTAACTGAAAATACTCTTTTAAAGACTCTCCATTTACATCAAAATAACTAACTTCTAGAGATCGTCCTTTCTTACCTTGGTATTGCTTAAAGAACATCTCCTCTACTCGCATTATATGAGCATCTTTAAGCTGCATGGCCTCTTTTAACTTCTTATCTGCATCACGCAACTCATGTTCACAATGGACACAAATATGAGCACTAATATCATTACTTTGCCCGCAATTATCACAGCTTTTAAAGCGAAAGAGAAAGCCACACTCTTGAACGTCCATTGTTACTTCATCAAGATGTATTCCCTGACATTTTCGGCCGTAATGTTCAGTGATATTTCCCTCACTATCCATTTTTCCCCAGAAGATATTTGCATGCCCACAATCCGGACACATCACTTGAACCTCTTGTGTATCACCACTCGGTTTTACTTCCCCAACTTCTGGTTTGAAAATATCGTGATCCAATCCTGTATAGTCTAAAATTAAGCAATCTTGCTTGCCTTCAAAAAGTCTTAGGCCCCTTCCAACGATTTGTTGATAGAGACTGATTGACTCTGTTGGACGAAGAATTGCAATAAGATCCACATGAGGGGCATCAAAGCCTGTGGTTAGAACAGAGACATTCACCAGGTACTTAATTTCTTGATTTTTAAAATGAGTAATTAATAAGTCTCGATCTTCCTGAGGAGTCTCTCCTGTCACGATAGCACTTTCATTTTCAGGTAAATGAGAAAGAACTTCATTGGCATGTTTTACAGTAGAGGTAAAAAGCATAACACCACGACGATCTTTTGCTTCTTGTACAATATGTTTCACAATTCCAGGAGTCACTCGAGCGGAATCTTCTAAAATCTTCTCGATTTCTTGAGTTAGAAAGCGTCCATTATCTCCATTTACTTCTAACTTAGAAAAGTCATAACAAGCAACAGGAGAATCAATCTTAATCGGCCTCGTTAGATAACCATTTTTAATCATATAACTTAATGGTAGCTCATAGAGGCAAAACTTAAAGAATCGTTCTTCATTTGTTCGAAGGATTTCATGGTAATGATAATTATAAATCCACCCCATTCCCAAGCGATATGGTGTCGCAGTTAGGCCCAAGAAGAAAACCTTCTCATTGGCCTTCTTTATCTTTTCAAAAACTTGTTGGTATTGAGTTTCTTTCTCAAGAGAGATGCGATGACATTCATCTATAATTATCAAAGAAAAGTCTTTAAAAAATTTATCGTCCGCTCTGGCCACTGATTGAATTGAACCAAAGATTACTTTATCGTTATAATCTTTTCTCTTCATTGAAGCAGAGAAGATCCCCGCTTTTAAATCATAGGATTCATACTTAGCATGATTTTGTTCAACAAGCTCTTTTACGTGGGCCAATACAAGGACTCTTCCCTTAGCAACTCTTGCAAGTTCAGCAATCACCAGACTTTTTCCGGCACCAGTAGGAAGTACAATGAGAGATGGATCCTTGGTTTTTCGAAAGTGTGAAATAACACGCTCTACAGCTTCAACCTGATAATCCCTGAGCTTAAATTTCATAAATTAAGTTTAGCAAAGAAATAAGACGATGCATATTTACAATTGATAGTTACTTTAGTGATTTAATGAAACTCCAGAAATTGAGCTTTTTGATAGCAGACGAGGGACTACACAAGTAATCGTTGTTCCCTTTCCTACTTCACTTGAAATTTTTACTTCACCATACATTTTTGCAAGAAGGTTCTTAGCAATGATCATCCCCTGGCCATATCCCTTTTCACCTAAAGTTCCTTCTATCTGTTGCACAGTTTCAACATTCATTCCTTTTCCATAATCAATAATGCTGAAAGAAAAACAATCTCCTACTTGCTTTACTTCGACATCAATTTCTGAATAAACAGAAGAATATTTGATGGCATTAAAGAAGTAGTTACATAAGATATTATATAAAAAGACTGATTTATTGATTTGAATAATCTCTTCTTCCACATCAATTTTAAAATTCACCTGAATTTGTTTTCTAGTCAATTGCTCTTGATAGATCTCTTCTAATTCATGAACAATGGCAGAAACCTTTTCATAACTATATTCATTTAAGATGTGGTCCTCATCCATTTCATTTTTTAAAGTATTAGCTGAGATGGTTTGAATAATATTAATATGGTTTGTAAGCTTCTTAACTAACTCTAGTTCTTTTGTATTTTCTAGCTTCTTCTCAAGTCTTTGACATAATAGCTGAGAGGCATAAATAGAGTTATTTACATCGTGGCCCATCGCTCTAACTAGAACGGACTTTTCTTTTAAAGATTGATCCAACATCATGTTTAAGCGCTTTAACTCTTCGTTTTTTCTGTCTGTTTCATCCTTTAGCTCATTAATTAATTTTAAGTACTTTGATCTTGCACCAAAATGAGCACTTCTAGTACGAATATATAGGAAAAAAGAAGAGAAGATATTACTTCCTAATGCAGGCTTTAAAACTAATTTTAAAGAATTAGATGTAATTTCTTCAAATAAAATAACTGCTGATTTTCTTCCAATGATTACAGGAAAATTGCGATAAACCTCGAGATATACTTTAAAAAATATTGGATCAATTTTTTCTTGAGTTTCATTTATTTGCTCTAATATGATCTTTCGATCTCGAAACTCTACCTTTAACTTTATTCCCTTATATAGATAAGGAAGAACTAGCCTCGATTGAAAACGATATAGGTTCTTATGTGAAATGAAGCTAAAAACGAGATTTTTAAATAATGCGATTTCTTCTGAATGAATTCCCTCTATAGCAATAATGTGAACGATTTCTTCATCAGAATAACTCTTGCGTAGCTTTGCGAAGTATTCATTAAGAAAACTTACACTGCTATATTTTTGTTTGTTACCAAAATGTTCTCTGTAGAGCTCGTTGAACTCGTCTCTCTCAATATTGAATTTCTTAAGAGAGCCCATGAGAATATTTGCAACGACACTTGAGATTTGTAAATCGTTCATCATATGTTCTTATCTACCATATAAGTAAGTATAGACAGTTTGATGTGTAAAACATACACATAAAATAGTGGCACACCAAAGTAAACAAAACAAGTTTACTTTGTATATAAAGTATTGAAAACTCAAGATCTAATATAATTATCCCTATGGCCAGCCTTTCCTTACTAAAATAAAATTTATGAATATATCAATGAATATTATTTTAAAAGATGAAATAATGAACTCATCTGTAAACTCATTTTCCATAAATGAGGCCTTTAAGCTTTATATGGATGTATGGAAAAATATATTCACAGAGTACGAGGTATTCCCCTCTGATTCACTATTAAGACAAGATATACATATTTTGCTTTATCACGAAATGAAGCCTATTGGATATTGTGCAATGAGCAAGTACGATTATACTTTGTTAGCTTACCGACATCATTCTTTTTTCACTAATATGCCAAATGAAGTATTAGAGACACTTACGCAACTAGAACTTCAAAAAACATGGAGTGTTGAGCTTTTAACTGTCCACCCTAATTTTAGACAAGGCCATTTCGAAATTGATGTTTATGAAGGCCTAAAGCAAGTACTTATGAATATCATTCGTGATCTTCAAGCAGAACATGTGATCGCACCTATTGTAAAAACAAACCAAGCAAGTTTAAAAGGTCGGGTCCATGGTGAAATCATTATTCAAAATATTATATATAAAAGTTTATTTTGTGATTTTTTACATATGAACTACAAAACTGTTCCAGATATAGAAGATGAAAAGCTAGCAAAAGCAATTAATAGCCTCTATCAACCTTTCAAAGAAAAAATTAAGAGTTTATCTGACAAGGAGAAAATTTATGAGCAAGCTAAAAAAATTAGTTGATAATGAAGTTGCTGAAATGATCGATTTCTTTATGGCAGCGAACTTAGAATCTCGTGAAGTATATGCAAACTGGCTGGCACAAACATATTTTTATACTTCAAGCTCTGAGGATATCCTTCTTTTTTGTGCAGAAAAGAGTAAAAAATCAGATATGGCAAAAAGATGGCTAGAACATGCTGATGAAGAAGCTGGCCATGAGAATTTAGCATTGGGTGATTTAAAACGACTTGGGTTCAAAATAGAAAACTTCATTGAATTTGAAGAAACAAAGCTTTTTTATCAATCACAGTTTTTTCTTGCACAAAAGTATTCTGGAGAAAGTGTCCTTGGATGGGTTCTTATTCTTGAAGCTTTTGCTGCTTCTGTTCCTAAAGAATACATTGATAAGCTCATCTCCATACATGGAAAACCTGCTACGCGATTTATGTTTATTCATTCGAACGAAGATGTTGAACATGTAGAAAAAGCATATCAAGCGGTAGAGAAATTAGATAATTTAGATTTAATTATTGAGAATATAAAAATGACAAAAACGAGGTATTTATCAATGTTAAAAAAATGCAATGAAGCTAAAAATATTGGATTTGAAAAAGCAGCATAAAAATACAAGAAACACCTAGGTCATTCTTTCGAGAAAAACACTTAAGAATGGCCTATATAGAGCTAATTCTTTAAAAAAAGAATATTTGAATAATCATTATCCTCATGAGCAATATTTTTAGATAACTCAACAGATGTACCATTATCTAAACTTGAAGAAATATTTACTTTAAAACCAAGTGCAGCAGCAGTATCCATAATAATACTCATACCATGTCCTGTTCCAGCTTCCCCTTCAGTCCCCTTTGTTGAATCAATAGCACCGCTATTCATCTTTATAAGATCAATTTTTTCTTGTGGGATTCCAACACCAAAATCGATGATTCTTAGATATAATTGGTCTTCAAGAACTTCCGCTGAAAATACTATACTCCCATATTTTTTGGAAAACTTAATTGCATTATACATAATATTTGAGATTAGATTATTTTGAAGAGCTATTTTATTCGTATAAATTTTTAAATTATCATCAATTTTAAAGTCATGAATAATTCGTATACCTTTTTGATGAGCAAGATCTTCATACTCAGTAACAGAGTCTAACAAGAGAGAGTATAAATTAATCTCAGAAAATTCGTAGATTTGATCATGTTTAAAACTTCGACCTTTTGAATTATTAATTATACCTAGAACAGATTTTGAAAAACGATCGATTCGATCTATGGCCTGTTCATAATCCCCTCTTTTTATCTTTTTCTTTGCAAACTCAAGACTTAATAACTTATTGGCTATATCATGATTTAACGTTCTATTACTTAAATTTAGATCCGCATTTAAAGATTCTAATTTTTTTCGATAATTTTCCAATTCAAGATTTTGTTCTTCCAACTGATTAGAGTATTCAATATTTTGCAAGATTAACTCTTTATACTTCCTCTTAGTAAAGAAGAGATTATAAAAGAAATTTGGTAAGCTAAACTTAGCAAATACTGGATTAGAAACAGTATAGATGACTTTATTATCAAGAGTTCTAAACTTTACTCTAGAAGGACTTTTTGCTCCTAAGAAGTTCATTGGAACCGTTCGAAATAGATCAACATACATATTGATAAACTCATGAAAGATCTGATCAGAATGATCAAAAGTAAATATTAAATGAAAGGTGTCTGAACTGATTTTTCTTGAGGACACTTTAACATTTGAATAAAAGATTTTAAATGAAAGCTTCAAGAAGAAATTAAATAATAAGCTATAGCTAACAAAATAAGTTATAGTATCAAAAATAGGCTTGATAACTTTATTTGCGACACCTGTTTCGTTAATAATCTCGGTATAATTTTCGTAACGATTTGCAAAAGCAATTGTAATTAGCTTGAAATCCTCCCAAGAGATTCGTCCTTTTTCATCTGTGAGGCTTTTATCCTGCATAGAAATTTCACACAGAAATTCGTCAACCGAATCCCCCATGGACTTGATCCCATCAAAGTATGCATTTAACGCTTTATTACTGACTTCCAATTAAAAAACTCTCCAAAAATACTTAGAGATATTTTCCATTGAAAAAACGGATCGTGCAACTTACATTTAACAAATTAAATATCTTGATAACAGCGGCGTAATAAATCACCATACTCTCTCTCTAAGAAGTCTAATAGATCTTTTGATGATTTAGGAGCACCATATTCAGCAATGAAATGCTCATAAATCCCTGCTCGATATGAGTCTGGAAAAGTCGTGCCTTTAAGATCGATTCCCTTTCCTTTGATAAAAACGGAACGAGGAGTAAGCTTTAATGAATATTGAGAAACATTTTTTGTATCAACAAAACGAATGTCTCCACTTGGAAATAGCCTATCTTTAATTCTCTTTAGGCCCTTTTTACCAAAGCATCTTTCTTGTTGATAATTGATACCATGATTCATAAGAATATCCTGAATATCCATATTTAAACCAGTGATGATATCAGATGCCGTATAACCAAAGAACTCGTGGGCTGCAACGTGGGCGTTTACCCCTCTAATATTTTTACGAAACCAATTCTCAACATTCTTAAGAGCAATTGCTGAACGACTATTTGAGTTTTTAATTAAAACATCAAAATCCGCATGCATCATTTCATGAAAGACAGTTGATGCTAAGATTGTAAATTGATACTTTTGTCCCATTGGAAAGTCTGAAAGCCCCACAATTCGACTACCGCGCCAATTCTTCTCTCTTAGAACAATTGTATTGGTCTTATCATTATAAGTAGCTTCGGCCCCTGATTTATTCATCATCCACTTTTCAAAGAAGTTAGGTTTACGAATACGCACCTTTTGAGCAACATCATCTAGCCGACCAAGTTTTAATCCATGGCTCTTTTCTAGAGAATTTGAAAATTGGGAAATCGTAGCTGGACTTGCGGCCAACACATAAGTTGTAATAAGTAGAGTAAGTAGTGCTTTCATATCCATAATTACACCTTGAAAAACTTAAAATTACTATTACTGTAAGAAGATATCAGGGCTTAATAGCGAGCACTTATAAAATCACCCTGCTCCAAGTCATCAATTGGTCGATTTGAAAGACTTTTTGTATAAGGAATCTTAACCACAACTTTAGTTCCGCGCTCCAATCTATAAAATTGAACTTCACCACCAATTCGATTAACGATGTAGCATATTATACTCAGCCCCATCCCACTGCCCGTCTCCTTATTTGTCCCTGCACTAGAGCGAACTTTTGAAAAACTTTGAACTGACTTTACGATATCCTCAGGTATCCCCTGTCCGGAGTCGATAATACTGAAGTAGATGAAATGATGGTCTATCACCATAGAAAAATAAACCTTAAGACCAGAGTCAGTAAACTTAAGAGCATTAGATAATAAATTGCCCAGAACAGAATTAACAAGACTCTCCTTGCTTATGGGTAGGGATATTTCTTCTTTCTTTATTGGTGCAGTGGTAATGAATTGCACATTCTTCTCATGAAAACCTTCTTCGTAACGTGAGATAGCGCACTTAAATACATCGACAGGATTGAGTTCATAATAATTATCTTGTCCATCAAACTGCTTTCTCATTTCTTCTTTAAACTTAATAAGCTCTCTAAGTCGATCGTAGGCCCGTTTAACATAGCTTAAACTCTCATCTCGCAATGCTCTAGCAAGGCTTAAGGAGAGGAAGTTTAAATCATTTGAAGTATCGTGAATTACTGACTTATAAATAGCATTAATAAGCTTTAGTTCTTCTTGAAGTTTGTGATCACCTTCTACTTTCTTAGATAATGTTTTAACTAACACTCCCATCATAATGGAGATAAAAGTTAATACTCCAGCACTCCAACCCCAAACAGCAGAGCCAGGAACTTCATAGCTTAAACAAAATGAAAGAGTGACAATGGCAGCAACACTAAAAATTCCAAAATAGAAAATATTTTCTAAATTCGTAAGTCTCTTTCCATAGAAATAAAGAGCATATATACCGGGAGAGAAACTCCCTAAGGCAATAGGAAGAGTATAGTACATTATTTTGGTATTAAAGAGATAAAGGATGCCTCCGGCAACAAGGCCTAAGACAAAGAAGATAGAGATTCTCTTACGATAATACTTTAAACGATTATCTAAAAAGAAATTACTAAGATAATAAAGAGGAACAACCTTTAGACTAAAGAGGATAATATCCATCTCTCTACTTTCAGCAAAAACAAACCTAATTGCATAAAGGAAGAAGTTAATATTTAAGGCCAATTTCAGCTGTGAATAATTAGTTTCTCGATCCAGAGATGCAATGACGTAAGCACTCACAACACATAGTAGTAAGAAGGATAATAAAACTATGTATAACGAGCTCATGCTATCCATTTCTAAAAAATAGCATATTAAAAAAAATGAACAATTTAAGAAAGGATAACTTAACTTAAGATTTTACCGTCCATCCTGGGCATGCGTCCGCTCTCGGCTCCTGCCTTCGCGGACATACCGTCCATCCTGGGCATGCGTCCGCTCTCGGCTCCTGCCTTCGCGGACATACCGTCCATCCTGGGCATGCGTCCGCTCTCGGCTCCTGCCTTCGCGGACATACCGTCCATCCTGGACATAAAAACCTAAGACCGGGATAAACCTCAGAAATTTGCTTTTAAAAAGGAAGGCCCCCGGGGGAAGCCGGGAGTGTACTCATGTACACGACCAATTCCACCGGGGGCCTGACGCATTTAAAACGAATTTATGAGGTTTATCCCCCGAAATCATCAAGCATGATGTCGTCGCGCTCAACCCCAAGGTCAAGAAGCATATCGATAACACACTTGTTCATAATTGGAGGACCACATAAGTAGTACTCACAATCTTCAGGAGCTGGGTGCTTGCTCAGGTATTCATCATGTAATACTTGGTGAATAAAGCCTGTGTATCCATCCCAATTATCTTCTGGTAGAGCATCTGATAGAGCAACGTGCCACTTGAAGTTATCATTTTCAGCTTGTAGGCCGTCAAAGTCTTCAACATAGAACATTTCTCTCTTAGAACGTGCACCGTACCAGAAAGTCATCTTACGATCAGTTTTGATTCTCTTAAGTTGGTCAAAGATATGTGAACGCATTGGCGCCATACCAGCTCCACCACCAACGAAAACCATTTCTTTATCTGTATCACGAGCAAAGAACTCACCAAATGGACCAGAGATAGTAACTTTATCACCTGGCTTACAGCTAAAGATATATGAAGACATCTTCCCTGGAGGAGTTCCTTTAGGAGCTCTTGGAGGAGGAGAAGCAATACGCACGTTAAGCATAATGATTCCCTTCTCTTCAGGGTAATTTGCCATCGAGTAGGCTCTAATTGTCTCTTCGTTTACTGTTGAGTTATATTGCCATAGGTTGAATTGATCCCAATCCCCACGGTACTCTTCTTCAATATCGAAGTCTTTATAATCAATAGAAAGTCCCGGAGGTCTTTCAATTTGAATATAACCACCAGCTCTAAATGGAACTGATTCACCTTCAGGTAGTTCAAGAACGAATTCTTTAATGAAAGTAGCAACGTTGTGGTTTGATCTAACCGTACATTCCCACTTCTTAACACCAAAGACAGACTCTTCAACTTCAACTTCCATATCAGTTTTAATACTAACCTGACATGCAAGTCTTAGACCTTCACGAGCTTCTTTCTTTGAGATATGTGACATTTCAGTTTCTAGGATTTCACCGCCACCTGAGTGAACGTGAACTGTACACTGGCCACAAGTTCCCCCACCACCACAGGCAGAAGAAACAAATAATTTTTGATCAGCAAGAGCATTAAGTAGCTTCCCTCCAGCAGGGATTTGAACAACTTTCTCACCGTTGATCGTTAGTTTAACATCTCCGCTTGATACTAGCTTTGACTTAGCAAAAAGAATAACTAAGACAAGGGCCAGAACCACAACGGTAAACATTAAAACACCAAGAATAATTGCATTCATAATATTTCCTTTTTATTACTTACCGTTAAAGTTGGATCCCAGAGAAACTTAAGAAACCAAGGGCCATAAGACCTACAGTGATAAAAGTAATCCCTAGACCTTTAAGTCCGTCTGGAACATCACTGTACTTCATTTTCTCTCTAATACCTGCAAGAGCTGCAATCGCTAAGGCCCAACCAAATCCTGAACCTAGACCGAAAACAACAGACTCTCCAAATGTGTAATCTCTTTCCACCATAAATAATGAACCACCAAGGATGGCACAGTTTACAGTAATAAGTGGAAGGAAGATCCCAAGAGCGTTATAAAGAGCAGGCATGTACTTATCAAGGAACATTTCCAGGATTTGTACCATTGCCGCAATAACACCGATGTAACAGATAAGTCCTAGGAATGATAAATCAGTTCCTGGCATACCTGCCCAAGCAAGTGCATTGTCTTTTAATAAGTAATTATAAAGTAAGTTATTGACTGGAATTGTAATTGTTTGAACAACAACAACCGCAACACCAAGACCTAGTGAAGTCTTAACTTTCTTTGATACCGCTAGGAATGTACACATACCTAGGAAGAAAGCTAGAGCTAAGTTTTCAATAAATACTGCTTTTATAAATAGACTAAGATAATGTTCTAACATATTTCACCTACCCTTACATTTCTTCTATTTGATCTTTCTTCCAAGTACGTAGACCCCAGATGAAAAAACCAATTAAGAAGAACGCAGATGGTGCAAGAAGTGCCATACCATTAGTTTGGTACCAACCACCTTCTCCAGTTGTTGCTAAAATAGAAACTCCAAATAGCTTTCCTGAACCAAGAAGCTCTCTAAAGAATCCAACAAATACTAATACAATTGAATAACCAATACCGTTACCAATACCATCAAAGAATGACATGATTGGTGGGTTCTTCATTGCATATGCTTCTGCACGTCCCATAACGATACAGTTAGTAATAATTAGACCAATGTAAACTGACATCGACTTTGCAACATCATAAACATAAGCTTTTAAAAGCTGGTCAGTAACAATTACAAGTGAAGCAATGATCGTCATCATAACGATGATACGAATTGCACTTGGAACGTGATTTCTAATTAGCGATACAAATAAGTTTGCAAATGCACAAACTAATGTAACGGCCAAACACATAACTGCAACTGATTCCATTTTAGTTGTTACGGCAAGGGCCGAACAAATACCAAGAATCTGAAGAGCAATTGGGTTATTTTCAAATAATGGGTTAAGAACTGTTTCTTTTAATTTCATTATTCACCCCCACCTTGAGTATATTTATCAATAAATGGTCCGTATGCGTCGTCCCCCATCCAGTAGCGAACAGTTCCTGTTACACCATTAGCTGTAAGAGTTGCACCTGAAAGACCGTCGATATCAAATTTGCTAGCATCGCGTGCTTCACCTTTGATAACTTGAATTTGAGGATTTCCATTTTCACCAAAGATCTTCTTACCTGGCCAAACTGCTCTCCACTGAGGATTATCAATTTCACCACCAAGACCTGGAGTTTCACCGTGAGCGTAGAATCCAATACCTTTTACAGTATTTAGGTCTGTTTCAAGAACTAGGAAACCGTACATTGTTGACCAAAGACCTTTACCGTGAATTGGGAAAACTACTGATTTCGTTTCTTCACCGTCTTTTACAAAGTATACTTTTCCGTATTTTGCACGAACCTTAATATTTCCAAGATCTTCGTCTGAAGGAATCTTGTAATTTCTTTTTGGATCTTTAGCCGCTTTGTTTGCATCGTATTCAGATGGCTTAATATCTGTTACGTACTCACCAGTTTTAAGATCAACAAGTTTAGCTTCGATTTGCTTATAAGCTTCCTCAATCTCTTTCTTCTGAGCTGTTGATTCAACAATCCCAGCAGTCATAAGAAGGTTCTTCTTAATATCTAAAGCTTTGTTTTCTTCTTGAAGTGGTCTTAATGAAACCGCTGACCAAGATACGACAACTGAACATACAACACATAGGATTGTTGCTACGATCAGAGTTTTTGCAGTACTATCATTACTCATCACTGCCCCCTTATACCGTCTTGTATCCATTTGCACGTTTCTTGATATTACCTTGAATAATAAAGTAATCAATTAATGGTGCAAAACAGTTTCCGAAAAGGATTGCAAGCATAGTACCTTCTGGGAAAGCTGGGTTAATAACACGAACAAGGATAACCATGAAACCGATTAAAGCACCATAGAACCAATGTCCTTTTGTCGTCATAGAAGCTGATACTGGATCTGTTGCCATAAATACTGTACCAAATGCAAAACCACCAATCACTAAGTGCCAAAGTGGAGTTACAGAGAACATCATATTTGTATCAGATCCGATAATATTTAAAAGACCTGATGTTGCAACAGCAGCAAGTGTCATCGAAAGCATGATTCTCCAAGAACCAATTCCTGCAATGATTAGAATTGCAGCACCGATTAAACAAGCAAGAGCTGATGTCTCACCCATTGAACCTGGGATGAATCCTAAGAAAGCATCTTTCATTGAAACAGTGATTGCTTCAACTCCACCAAGAGCAGCTTGTGAAAGAGCTGTTGCTCCAGTGAATCCGTCAACTGCAGTCCAAACCGCATCCCCTGAAATTTGTGCAGGGTAAGCAAAGAAAAGGAATGCACGAGCAGTAAGAGCTGGGTTTAGGAAGTTTTTCCCTGTACCACCAAATACCTCTTTACCGATTAGAACACCGAAAGAGATACCGACAGCAACCTGCCATAATGGAATTGTTGGAGGAAGAGTTAGAGGGAAAAGAAGACCTGTAACAAGGAAACCTTCATTAATTTCATGTCCTCTAACGATTGCAAATAATGCTTCCCAGAAACCACCAGCAATTTGAGTTACTAGAAAGATTGGGAAGAAGTATAAGAATCCGTGTAATAAGTTAGCTAGTAAGCTCTCTGGTGAGAAACCTGCTCCAAGTGCCATGATGATATCAGCACGCCAACCTTCAGGAGTCATTCCAGCAGCTGCAAGAGCAGAGTTTGCTTGAAGACCTGTGTTGTACATTGCCATAAATACCGCAGGCATAAGAGCGATAGCAACTGTGATCATTAATCTTTTTAAATCAAGTGCATCTCTAACATGAACTGAACCTTTAGCGACTCCACCTGGAGTATAAAGGAATGTATCGATCATTTCATATACAGCATAAAATTTTTCGAACTTCCCGCCTTTAGCGAAGTTATCATGTTGAGAATCTAGAAGTTTGCGCAACATTGTAATTATCCTTCTTTCTCAATAATAGTTAAACTTTCTCTTAGAGCTGGTCCGAAATCAACTTTACCAGGGCTTACGAAAGTACAAAGAGCTAGATCTTCTTCGTCTAGTTCAAGACAACCAAGCTCGATAGCGTAGTCATTATCTTTCGTTACAAGTGCTCTTAGAAGTTGAGTTGGAAGCATATCTAGAGGCATTACTTTTTCAAATGATCCAACCGGAACCATCGCTCTATCAGAACCATGAGTAGCAGTTGTGAAATTGAAAATTTGCCCAGGCTTTAACCAGTGAAGGAATGTACGCTTAACAGAGAATTTATTAAGACCTGGCTTGTGCCATCCTAAGAACTCTCTTTCACGCCCTTCAGCTAGAAGAGTAATTTGGTTATGAAAACGACCAAGATAAGCAAATGAACCGGCCATTGCACGTCCACTGAAAACTGAACCTGAAACAACTCTTACCTCACCTTGTCCAACTTTACCTGAAGTTACTTCACCTAAGTGAGCTCCTGGGATTGTCTTAACAAGAGTTGGGTTTACAGAAGCTGGTCCTGCAATAGAGATAATTCTCTCTGTTGAAAGCTCACCTGTTGTAAATAGCTTACCGATAGCAATTACATCTTGATAATTAATTGACCATACCGTCTTTTTATTACTTACAGGATCTACAAAGTGAATGTGAGTACCAGCATTACCTGCAGGGTGAACACCAGCAAATTCCTTTGTTTCAACTTTTGTCGTAGTAGGTTTTGGAATATTACTTCCAGCTGCCTTACAAACATAAGTCTTTCCATCAGTAAGTTTTGAGATAATTTCAATACCGTTTGTGAAGTCTTCACCTGCTTGTGCGATAACAACTGCAGGATCAGCAGCAAGTGGATTTGTATCCATAGCTGTAATGAAAATAGAACTTGGCTCTGATCCAAGATCTGGAGCTTTTGAAAATGGCCTTGTTTTAAATGTTGGCCACAGTCCCGACTCAACTAAAAGAGACTGAACGTCTTCTCTAGATAAATCCTTAACTCCTGTTCCTTTGTAGTTTTCAAAAGTAACTTGCTCATTACCTGAAACTTCAATTACTAAAGTTTCAAACGCTCTTCTTGCCCCACGGTTAATTTCAATAACCTTACCGCTGATTGGTGCTGTATAAAGTACACCTTCAACTTTCTTACAAGAAAATAACGCTTGTCCTTTCTTTACTTCGTCGCCAACTTGAACAATCATTGTTGGTTTCATTCCAACATAGTCTGGTCCAGTAAGGGCAACTTTAGTCACTTGAGGTCCTGCCTCAATCTTTTGTGATGGCTTCCCACTGATAGGAAGATCCAATCCTCTCTTAATGTGAATCATAGCGACAAATCCCGTTATTTTGGTTTGTTAACAATAAAATAAAATTTGAAATTATTAATTTTTTAACAGAAATACATAAAGTTGTAACCCTAATTTTAACTAGTTTAACCATTAAGATTGGCCTTTATTACGAGACCATCATGCGTCAAAACGAAGGCTATTTAGTTACGATTTATTTACCGCAACACTTCTTGTATTTCTTCCCTGAGCCACATGGACATGGATCATTTCGTCCAACTTTAGCTCCGTCTCTTTTAACCTGCGCTACAATGGGCTCTCCGTCTACGAAGAACCAATCTCCGTCAATTTTTACGAACTCAGAACGCTCATAATGCACATGGTCTTGTCCACCTAGGCCAAAAGTTGCTTTAAACTCAACCATTCCCCAATCATCTCTTTCTGTTCCCTCTGCAGTGTCGACTATTTCAAGTCCTTTCCACTCAGATTGTGATGACCAAGCCTTAATTTCGTTTACATCCATATCTTCACGATGATCTGGGTGCGTTGAATCAACAATAAAGTCGATATCCCCAGTTGTGTAAGAAGAATAACGTGCGCGCATTAGAAGTGCGGCCGTCTTTGCTTTTGTTTCACCTTTAATAATTGGTAAACAACATTTTTCTAAACTCTCTCCAAGTCCACATGGACAACTCATAATAAACTCCATTTAAAATCGATATAATAAGTCGGTAAAATTAGTGTTTGTTTCATCAAAATATACCTTGCTTTCTAGTAGTCGACTAGAAATAAATGTGAAGTGCGGCTTGAGCATCTTTTGATACTTTGTACGACTTCGTCTTATGGCATATTCATCTTTGAACTCAAGATCTTCTATTTGGCGATCGAGTTCCTTATCGGTAGGTACAGTCAAATAAAGATACTTTGCTCGATTTGCTAAAATTGGCAAACAATACTCTAGCTCTTCATCTGTGAGGTATTGAAAAACAGAAGTACAAACGGCCAAATCAAAGGACTTCTTTTTGTCTTTATTGCGTTCACACCATGAAACTAAATCTGTTTTTTCTAGCTTAAATTTAGTTGATGGAATTTTATTGATGTCACGCTTCTTAACAATATTGTAAGCATGTTCACTGGGTTCAATTCCATGGGCCTTATATGGTTTAAACTCATCGAGAAGTGCCTCAAATAAGTGTCCCAGGCCAAAGCCGAGATCAATTATTGAACTTATATCAATATACTCCATACCAAATAGATACTTAATATAACCAACGTGCTCTTTGGCATTTCCAATACCATCCATATCATCGGCATCTTCGTAATTTACGTCCCAATAATCTTTGGAAAAGCCTTTAGCTCCCAACTCTTTCACAACTCACTCACCTTTAGTGTTTTATTAATTAAATAGGCATTTGATATCAATCGATAGATTCCTACAGAAAAAATAGCTGACCATAGCAATAGAAACGACTGATAAGTAAAACTTAAATAAATAAGAGGCAGAAAACAAGTAAAGAAAGCAATGACCATATGCTTGCCTAAGAAATCAAAGCGATTAATTCCAAACACCAGTCCGTCATAGACATACGCAATGGAAGCAGGAATTTGGACGATGGCCAAGAAAACAATGACCCCTTTAATCATCTCATAAATCGACTGATCATAAGTAAATAGTCCAATGAGAAAGCGGTTAGCTGTTAAGAAAAGAATGCAAAAAATAACTCCAACAACAGCACCCATTATTAAGAGTTTTCTAAAGATTTCTTTAAGATTCTCATGTCCCTTATTTCCATACAAACTACCACCAATAATATTTCCCGATGTAGCAATGCCATCGGTAAAAAAAGATGCAAAAAGCCATAAATTCAATATCACTTGATGGGCAGCAAGCGCCTTAATTGAGATTGAACTTGCAACTTTTGTAGCAAGAAAGAAACTTGTGGTTAAGAAAGCTGAGCGCATAAATACATTCAATGAATTCTTGCCCATATGAAATGCGTCTTCTAGAGCAATCTTGCTTTTAATAAAAAGGCCTTTTAAAGACTTCTGATTAAGAACGAGGAAAAGGGCAATAAGAAGACCAAGTGCATTTGCAATAATAGTAGCTGCTGCAACTGATGCCAGTCCACCATCAAAGATATAAAGACCTAAGTAGGATAGAATAATATTAGTAAGTGTTGTGAAGCCAATAATATAGAGAACTGTTCTGACCTCGGCCATGCCTCTTAATATGGATAGTGCAGACATAAAAAGTAGGATAAATGTATGGCCATATATTCGAGTTAAGAAGTACTCATCACATTGTTTATAAAGTTTAGGGTCTACTGAAAGAAATTGGTAAATATAATCTCTAAATGGTGCAAGAAAAATACTTAAAATAAGTCCTAGGGCCAGAGCAATTAAGAAAGTAACTTTAATAAGAGAGACCACTCGAGGAAAGTCTTTTTTGCCGAGCTTTTGTGAAATTGCTTGAATTGGTGCATGAACTAAGAAGTTAAACATCCAAGTTAATGATGAGATGATTGATACTCCTACGGCCATTGCCGCAAGCATCTGTGTATCATAATTTCCAACTAAGGCCGTATCAACAATTGAACTTAAGGGCTCTAGCATTGATGCTAGAATAGAAGGCAAAGAAAGGGCCCATAGGCCCTTATAAGATAACCAATCTCGATTCATAGATTGAATTACTTGATTAGTACTTTGTTACAGCAGAAAAAATTGCAACAAAGATAAGTGCTAAGATAAGACCTAGACCAGCAAGTCTATTATTCTTCATTCTCTTAGCTAAAATTGGTCCAAGTGCTGAAACAGCTACCCATAAACCAACTTTTACTTTTACCCACATTGGCCAACCTTCACCGTGGCTTACACCAATACGAGCTAAAAGCCCCATACCACCTACAAATAGTAGGAAACTTGCAATACCTGAAGTTATTTTTAGCAACTTCGAGTTATTACCTTGAGGGCCAACAAATTGCGGTGCAAAAGCTGCAACCATTAGTACTAACATAAAAACGTGAAGTACTTTGTAAAATTCATAACTCATTCTTCTTCTCCATTATTCTCTTCTTCTAAACTTGTCAGTCTGTCGTTAATACAGTTTAAAGTCTTATTGATTCTAGCTAATTCTCTTTCTATCATTAAATCTTCACGGTGTAAGCTTGTTTGCATTCCCTCAACATTTTTCTTTAACACCTTTACGCGGTGGCCAATAGTTAGAAATTCTCTTCCAAGCATAACATTGGCAAAGATGGCAGTATATGTAGCAAATAATCCTGTACCAAGAATCATTAGAAAAACTGCAACCACCCTTCCCGAAAATGTCACAGGTGTAACATCTCCATATCCAACGGTTGTGATAGTAGTAAATGCCCACCAAATTGAGTCACTAATAGTTGTCACGTTAGGATTATGACCCTTTTCGAAATGAAAGAAAGTATAGGCAAAAATTAAAACACCACTATTACCTAGGAAAGTAATAACCCAGAAAGGAACAGTCTTGAACAAGTAGATAAATCGTTCAAAGAATATGTTGATGCTTGAGCGCAAATTGACCTCTATTATAAATTTAGGATTTAACATATAATATTGAATATGAGCTACTTTGGGAATAGTAATAAGGGTGAAAAGATATATCGCGGTGCGTACAACTACTACCGTAAAGATAACCTTTATGCTGAAGAAACATTTGAAGTCTATCGCAGGCCAAAATTCCATCAGATCTATTTTGAGGGTGAAATGCTAGCGCGTGTAATGACTGGGGAACTTTTAAAGGTCCACGTGGCCTATACAGTTGATAAGGAATACACTCCAATAAAAGTTAATATTGTGAAGTCACTTGGTGAACAAGTTTCAAAAGAAATCTTTCTCTTTGATCACTCCAATAGTGAACTTAAGTATCAATTTGAATGTGGTGATATCGTTAAGACTGAATCAATTGCAACCTCGCCTAAGTTCTTTGTCACAACTCCCCTAAGTTGTTGCTCAATGCTTTTCTTATGGTCAAAGAAGTTTGATTCCGTAGGAAAGAATTTTTACTCTTTCTTTTCAACAAATAATCAATGGACGTATTCTGGACCGATTATCAATAATAATATTGTTGTTGAAAGAGTTGCCCAGACTTCAGAAAATATCAAAATTGACGGCAGTACCGTTACTGCCGTTCAGTATAAGCTATTTGAAAAAATTGAATCTAATGATCCAAAAGAATTGAAAGAGACTCCAGAAATGTTAAATATCTGGCTATCTCAACACCAAACAATTCCCTACATTATTAAGGATAATAAAGGCACAAATATCACAATTAAGTATCTCAATAATCTGGATACTATTTAAGATAGCCTATTCTAATGTTTGGACGAATTCTTTAGAAGCTTCTAGCGCTTGCTTAAAGTTTGTACGATTAATTTGATAAGGCTCCATTTGCTTTGTAAGCTTTGCCATCGTTGAATTCTTCCACTTTTTAATTCGTGAATCAATAACAACAACTGCTCCTGCATCATTCTCAGTTCTCAGGAGTCGGCCAAGCTTTTGATGAAGATTACGCGTACGGTGTGCTAGATAATAATCTTCAAATTCATTACCAATATTTGTATCGTAATAATCACGTCTTAATCGAATAACCTGATCCATTGAAAGATCTGGAATTTTATCAATAAAGACAAATCTTAAAGCGTCACCAGGTACATCAATCCCCTCACCAAAAGACTCCATTCCAATTAGAATTCCATTTCCAGAATCCTTAAACTCTTCAACGACATTGGCGCCCATACCTTGAACAAAGACAGGAAGTTTACCTTCAAATTTATCCAACATATACTCGACAGCTTTTTCAAACCTGGCACGAGCAGAGAAAAGTAGAAGCGTTCTTCCACCAATATCTTCAATAAATGGAACCAGACGATCACAAACTGTTTTTACAAAATCCTTATCATATAAAGATGGTGTATCATCGCATAAGAAGACACGAGTCTTATTCTTATAATCGTATACAGAAGGAAGAAATAGTCCTGAGCGGAAGCGTCTTTCTGGCTCACTATAGAGATAACCTGTTGACCACTCCATACCACGACTTCCTTGATCTCCATGTTCATTGCCTAATGTTGCGGAAGTATAGACAACTGAAGAAGATGTCTGAAGAAGTTGATCGTGAAGTATTTTCCCCGTATTAATTGGGCCGGCCGTTAAAAGAAATCCCTGCTGCTCATGATACTTCATTGAAAGAGAATACGGCTGCGTTGACGTTTCAATTTTTAAAAGAAGCGCTAAGGCATTCATAATATCTTCAAGTGTTCCGACAAAAGATTCAAAGCGAGTCCACGCTGTAATCTCAGGCGGCCCTTGCATATCACTTGCTTGCCAACGAACAGTATAAGGATAGACCTTCTCATAAATTGATTTAAGAAGATGGTAAATACTTTCAAGATGATGGAAAACACTCAGCCTTAGGCCTTCTTTTTCAGTTGGCATAATCATTGGAAGCTCATTCCAGAATTTATCTGTATAGCGAGGCATCTTTTTAAAGATCATTTCAAACTTATCAGGTAATTCAAATAAATGATCACGTAACATTGTTGCACTATCAATTGAAAGCATACGAAGTGCCGAGATCTCTTCTTCCTGATTACCTTCAATAAGGTTTCCAATTAAATAAAAAAGAGAGCCAAGACCTTGTAGGTTTTGTAATTGTTTTTGTAGACTTTCAAGATCAGACTGCCCTACTTCAGCAGAAAATGCCTTTGTTGCCTCACCTTCAATCTTATGTGCCTCATCTACAACGACGTATGGAGGACGTGGAAATGACTTTGTCCAAGAAAACATCAAGGCGTGATTTCCAACAATGATATCAGCTTCTTTTGCATCTCGAAGTCCACGAATATATGTACAATTTGCATAGTATGGACATTGCTTATTTGAGCAGGCCCTATAATCTACGGCCAAGTCTTTTTCTGCTTGTGAAAAGTCTTCTAATTTCATTTTCAAAACGAAAGGAAGATCATTTCGAGAGATCATATGCTCAAGTGCACTATTTGAATTATGAAAGAAAAGTGATTCAAAATAAATATCACTAAATTTTTCTTTGAAGTCTTTTGTGTCAGTGAATAAATCTGTTTCATTTTGTCTTTGTGTAAAAAGTAACTCGCAAAAGTGGTTACTAGAGCCAACAAGTTGGCGAATCTTTAAGTCCTTTGGTGAGACACCTAAAAGCTTATGAAGTGCTGGAACGTCTTTATTCATGGCCTGGGCCTGAAGTGTCTTTGTTCCTGTTGCAACGAGGACCTGTTTTTGTTCACTTAAAGCAAATAATGCAGATGGTACTAAGTAGCCCAAAGTCTTACCTGTTCCAGTAGGAGCTTGAACCATTGAATGAATATGATTTTTAAAAGACTGCCCAACTTTTAAGGCCAAGTCTTCTTGTGACTTTCGATAACGATAACCATTAAATAATTTTGAGACTTTTTCTTCATTACTAAATATTTCTTTTACATTGGCACCATTAAAGGTCATATCAAAGTTTTGATGATATTCTTGCTTATCCTCTAAAGTCTTTGGATATGCCCATTCAAGAGCTGTTTCAATATGTGGGATAGGATCAAAATCAATTTGATTTGCAATCTCTAAAACGTCTTCTTCATAGAGACTTAGGAATTTAAAGAACCAATATTTATCTAATGAATACTTATGCATTAAAGACATCATGAAATTATACTTTCCAGCATTTTTTTTCGTCATAAGTGTTGCCACAATAACAACTTTCAATAGATCAATAGAGTCTTGTAAACCACGATGTAGCTCTTTATCTGCAAGTCCCATTCCCACAATAAAGTTTTCAAGTTTAAGAGAAGACATATGTGGAAATAGTAATGATAAGAAATAAAGGGAGTCTTGCCAGCGATGTCCTTCTCTGAAGTCCAAAGTTTCAAAATGATGATCAAGAAAACCCGCTTCAAAGTCAGCATTGTGGGCCAAAATATCATGGCCATCTAATTCAAGAACCTCACCAATTACATCATCAAGCATTGGTGCCTTCTTAAGCATCTTATTATCGATTCCCGTTAGCTTTTGAATAAATTTAGAAATTTCAAATTCTGGACGGCATAGTGATTCATACTTATGAATAAGTTTTGTTCCTTCAAATTGAAGAAATCCAACATCAATGATCTCATCAACGCTTGCATCAGCGCCCGATGTCTCAATATCTAATAATGCCCATTTACCCAGTGTGTTATTGTCTTCGCTCATATCATCTTCCTCTAAAGATAAGTTAGCACTGTTGAATCATATTGATAATCAACTTTTTATGTCATATTCTAGGTATATATTATTAATTGGGTATTTTTATAAGGCCATTACATGTCTTCAGCGACTTTTTTTCAAATTCAGTCATTTATCATCCTAGCTCTTATGGTTTACGGGGTGACGCAGAGTAAGAAACGCAAAAAGCATATTAAAATTATGTCGAGCGCAATTATCTGGGATATCCTACTAATTTTACAAATTGAATTAAATCGCAGTGCGATAGATAAGGCCCTGGAAGTCTTTCAATCACAAACTGCTTTAAAAATACACTTATTCTTTGCAGTATCGAGTGTTGTACTCTATTTCGCAATGATCATCTCAGGTAGAAAGGTTCTTGCAGGAGATCGCTCATTCATTCCAAAGCATCGTTACCTAGGAATTACGACATTAGCATTTCGTATCCTAACTTTTATAACGAGCTTCTATGCTGCTGCAAAACCAATTATAAATTAAGAGGATTCACTAAATGTTATTTGAACAAGTAAAAACAATAATCGAAGAAAATATCAAAGACTCACAAGTTCAAGTTTATGACTTAACTGGTGGCGGTGATCATCTTGGAATCACAATTATTAGTGATGAATTCAAAGGAAAGATGCTTCTAGCACAACACCGTATGGTTATGGATATTCTAAAGCAAAAACTAAGTGAGGACCTTCACGCAGTACAGCTTAAAACACTAACTGTTGAGCAGGCCCAAAACCAAGGTTTGATTTAGTTTTCAACAACATCAAATCGAACATTAATAAATGGTAACGAGACATCTTTACGAGAGAAGCTTAACTCTTTAAAACCGTCTCCAATAACAAACTCTCTATAAGTTCCATCTGAGCGCTTTACACCGCGATATAAACGGCCAAGTACTTGGTCATTATCTTTATAGGCTTTTAAACGGTAACGAATGATTCGAGCTCTTGCTACATACACAGAGTTTGCAAGCCCATAAACAAAGGGAATATTTCTTAAAAAGTCATCTTCACTATTATAATAATTCATCGATCTCACATCCCAATTTATAAATAAATCAGGCTCAATATCTTCTTTTTCTAATTTAGATGCACCTTTTGACTTCACCCAACCAAGATAGTTATATTTAGTAGGTGCATTCTTTCCTGGCTCACTACTATCTTTACGAACAGGAAGGTTTGCATAGGCATAAATCAGCGCCCCCTTTCTCCATATAATATCTTGTTGCTCATCAGGCAAAGAAGGCTGATATAATTTATTATTCAAATTATTATTAAAGTTTAAACTTTGAAACTCTGTACTTGAGTTATAAGCTTCACTTGGATTTAAAATAACTTCTTTAGAAAAGAAAGGGTCTTGAATAAGAAAATAAATTGGGCGAGAAAATGAGCCTACTCCCGATGGAGTTTTAAGAACGAACTCTCTTTGACAATTTTCTTCACAAGTAACATCAAAATAAAAATCGAAAAAGTTCCTATCGTTATCATCCATTAACTCAAGTGAGCCCAGAGAGAATTTTGCAAGAGATAGGTCCTTACTTAAGACCTGTTCAAATTGCGTTAAATTAATTGTTTCTAAAATCTCTTCTGTTACTTTTTTATTATCTCTTTTATAACGACTAAAGAATGACGTTGCTGACAATAAGACTACTCCTGCAAGTCCTGAAGCAACTAATAATTCGACAAGGGAGAAACCATTACTCTTTTTTATAAACTTAAACATTCTATTCCCCTGAAATAACAAATTCATAATCCTTAAAGCCTTCAATATAAGACTTATGTGTTACGCGAATAACAAGCTTTAAAAGCCCACGATATGTCGGGTGAGGTGTTAGAATATAGCCCATACGGCCTGGGCAACTAGGACACTCTTCAACAGATGTTACCAACTTATCATTCCAAGCAAGAGGAAGCTTTTCATTGAGATCTTGTACACTTGTCATTGATAAGAATTCATCACTATTCATATTAACCTGAAAAACAGCACTATTTGATGATATTTTACGATACAAAGAATTAACAAGATTATGTTGAACGACCTGACTTCTCGATTTCTTATTTGCACTTCTAAAAATATTTTGTCCACCGACAAAGGCATATATTAGAACACCTAGTAGGCCAGCTGTGACAACAATCTCTGCTAAAGATAAACCTTTATTATCCAACTTCAACTATAAACTCCCAGTTTCAACCCAATATGTTTGGATATTAAATCGGCGGTAACGATTTGGTATTTTTGATTTTGTGACAAGTCCCCCACTTTCAGGAAGCCCTATTTCTGGATCAACAGTCGTCCAGTTATAATTATTTGGCCCCTCTAAGACAAAATGAATTGGGGAGCAAGTTCTTAAATCATATTGCTCCTGTCTTGAAATATTTTTATTCCAAACAGTAATATTAGAATCACATTCTAGTAACTCTCCATTTTCATCTCGACGGGCAAGCCATTTATACTCTCTTAGCTTTTCGATAGCGGCCGGATGCCAAATACTATAGAAATTCACACCACTGGTAAGAGCACCACTTGATATTTCTAACTCATTTACTAGTAGTGTTCCCACAAAAGTTAAAGGCGTTGAACGAGGTTCAATCTCTAGCTCAAGACAAGCGTAGAAACCAAAGATAAAACTCACATCACTTGGAATAATGCATTTCTTAGTGACCGATTGATTAGGTATCCCACCAGCATCACCTGGATACATATTACTTTGATTAAATAAGTAACGATCTTGCATTTCCATCGTCTCAGTCAATGTAATTCCATTTCCACCAACATCATACATCCAAGAATGCAGCGTATTCTTTGTAAAAGAGATATCCCAAGAATAATTGTCATTAACAGGTATGCCAGAGCACTTTTCTTTTAACTCTTTACTTTCAGAAATACTTAAGCCACCTTCAGGCATAAATAATTCCTTACTAAGTTTTTCAAATAGTCCCGGCATCGGCTTGCGAGGAGGTTCATTAAATCCATTATCGCGCTTTAACATTGTCCAGCCCTTAAGCTCTTCATCTCCGGCATTTGTATACTTAATAGATTCAACCACTCCTTCTTTATTTCGAATGAGTTTTATATTAATGAGGTTTGGATTACCTAATTCATTAGGTCCTGGTTTATGGGCCTCATTATTACGACGTCCTGTTGTGTAATTAGAACTATTCTCAATGGCAAAATCAAAAGCTGTTAACGATAATGTAATATCAGATATATTCTTATACGCATCACTATTGAGTTGATCCTTATTACTTATATCAACTTTAAAGTTTGTGATATTTGTTGTTGAGGCCGAAAGACTAAAATCAATACTAGGCTGCTTTTTTAAATACTCTTCAATTTCTTCAAGTGATTCATCCTTCATTTCAGCATATTCATTAGAAGCAGTTTCGATTGCGTTAACACGAGACTCGCAGCTGGCCTTAGCACCAGGATCATCGTTGTATACACTTGCACAACTACTACTTTTTGATTCATTGAAATTAGAATCAACAAGGCTACATTTATCTGATCTTACCTTAGGATCTTTAGAGTTGAGATCACTACATTTACTTGAAATATTTCTAACAACTCTTTGAAAGTCATTTTCCTTATAAGTGTCATCAAATTCTTCATCTGTTACTGTTTCTTTAGTAAGAACTTCCTTAGATTTAATAAAGTTAATGCTAGAGTTTAAGTTAATTTTGAATTCTGTATCACGTGCTAGTAACAACTCTGCAGTTTCACCATTAGCAGGAACAGAAACGTCCATTTTCATGATTGGCTTTTCAGATTTACCTACATCTATATAAGAGACTGTATTTTTGTCATTTTTTAAAATAACAGTATAGCCCTTCGTTGAGCTAACTAATTCACTTGGGAAGGCATATTCTTTAAATTCATTTGATATCGGAAGATTTGTTTTTGAAAGTCCGACACTAAAGCCACTACCACTTAATTTACCAAATAATCTAGAATCTCTAGTTTCAGATAAGTTCTCTTCTAGCTCGCGCCAAATATCACACTTCTTTGCCAGACTTGTATCAACATAATATTCATTACCAAATAAGGCGGCAATCCCCTCATCGACTTCGTCTTCAAAGACAACGCCTCGTTTTATCGTTTTTACATTAGCATAAGTCGAATAAAGTTGATCATCCTGTCCACCAAAACTCTTTGGCACAAAATTACCAGAACCACTTTTGACAGCACCTCTTCCTAAATGAATATTGGAATAAATCCCAACTGGTGCATAAGAGCTCGACGGTAGAATAAGGTCATTATCAACATAAATTGGTGCGTGAATATTTAAGCCCTTTGAGCTCTCCGATCCAGTATATTTAGATAAGTCTAGATCCCCACCTTTAATGATTGCAAATTGATTTAGGGTTCTTGGAAATAGACCAACTAAACTTCTCCCGTAGGGTCTACTATTATAATCGGAGCATCTATCGATATCCTTCATTTTTGCTTCAACAAAGATTTCGATATAGCGATCATCCCCTGATTTATAAAGAGCACTATTTTCAGCTTTCTTTAAAGAAATTGAAACTTCATCCATACAATTTCTAAGCGTATTAGTTAGAGAAAGGTTAATTGGATGGGACTGACTTAACTCCCCTAGAGACTTTATATTTATTGTTGTCGAGACCTCATCAAGAGCAGGTTCAAAGCCAATTTCTTTATTATATTCATTTTTATAGGCTTGCTTAATCGCAGTTAGAGAAGCGCTAGACCATAGAAGCCTTTCAAGATTTAACTTATTACTAATTACTTCATGCATATCTCCAGAACAGCTTTCGCTTCTGGCCCACTTATCATCCATACACCAACGATTTTTTAAAGCATGAGTCGTGTATGAAATAATACCGCGAGTAAAGGTATCCATTTCAGCATTTATGCGGCCATCTTTTTTCTTTTTTGAGACAACGTCGAGAACCTGATTTAGGTTCATTGTGAGATACGCTGCGGCCACCGAAGCAAAAATTATAAATGCTAGAGCAGCACCACCGCGTTCATTTCTTAACAACTTCATAAAAATCCATTTTTAATCAATTCAATTACTATATTGCAGGAGAAAACCAAATATCGTAAACGCTTCCAATGCGTCCATCTTCAGTCGTAAAAGTCGACTTCTCTCTGGCCTCTGCTCGCCCTTCAAAAGCGATATGTCCTCTTTTATATTCTAAGTTTATTGAAGTAACACCTTTCTTTGGTAATGTCGTCATTTCAGAACTTTCACTGATCCCGTTACCATTGAGATCATTCCATAGAATTAAATTTGAATATACTTCGTCATTAATATCGATTACACCGTCATTATTAGAATCATACTTAGCTAAAGCTCTAAAGCCATTTTCATATGTATTTTGATCACCGAATAACTCAAGGGCACTATTAATTTTTCCATCACCGTTTCGATCAATGGCAAGGAAATAACCTTTCGAATTAGGCTCTACCCAGTTTACGACTGGTACATCATTTATTAGTGGAAATGAACTTCTTCCTAAGAAGTCAGGGAGATTCGCATCGAAGAATAACATTAGTGGTGAATAATAAGAGCCACAGAATTGATTTCTTCCAAGAAACGCCGCTTTTACATTTAGGCAGTCTTCAAAGTCATTAAGGCCAATACTTCCCTTATAGTCGAGCTTAACCCACTTATCTTCTTTTTCATTATGTTGAAAGAATTCCACACGTACATCACTAGAAGAGCCAGAGAAAATTACACGGCCAGTACTTAGATCACGTGCTCCAACTCTTTTTGGAATACTTAATTGCGCAATTGAAACATTAACTTCACCTTCATGAATTTCACTTTCAGTATCTTCCTGAGCACCTGATACAATTTCAGTTGAAACATCCATTGCTTCCTTACCTCGGATACCACAATTGGCAAGCCCAGGCTTTTTCGTATATGAAGACTTGGCAGCGTAGCCAGTTCCCTTCCAATTATAGAAGAATTTACATTTAATATTTGAATTGAGAGCTGCTTGAGCGAGAGGGTCTCCTTGACGACGACAATCAAGAGCATCGTTTAAAAAGAACTTTGCCCTCTTGTAAGCACATTTATATTTAACATCACGTGAAGAGTTTCCACTTTTTATTAAACAATTAACATCATTTGATTCAGCATTCCACGTACATGATTGCCCATAAGTATTTGGCCAAGTTACCTGAGGAGAGAAGACCGTATTACTCTCAAAGTGTTGTCCACCATTTGATAACTTCACATTCATTCTAATATCACCACCACGAGGATCAATCGTACTCTTAGCATGCCTTAGGTTTGCACCATAACAAGTAGGAGTTAGCGTAATATTTAAATGTTTTGAGCGAAATTGATCACACGAGTTCTTCTTAATAACATTTCCCACTTGGTTTAACCTAACTCCAAGGGCCGTGTTATTTGGAATAACAGAAATTCCTTGAGCAAAGACTTGATGACTACTAAAGATTGTTAAAAATATTAGTACTAACACTTCTGAGATCCCCTTATTTGCAAGTAATTTTCTTTAGATTAACATAGGTTTTTTAACTACTTACAACTTACTGATTTTACTTCAACTCAATTTGGTCCCAACGTATCTTACTAAAAATACATGAGAACTTTTCTTGGCATTACTCATGAGATGAGTTCTGCTTATCGACTAAATCATTAAAAGAATCCTCGATCTCTCTGAAGTAATCTCCTTTTCGAAATGTTACTTTCTCTAGGAAATGTTCTTCATCCTCTTCAGACTTAGCAAGCTTCTTAAAGTGATTGTTTAAACGATATAAAGGGCCCGCAATCTTGTGGGACATTGTTAAACCTAAATATAGAAATAGAAAGAAAGAAACTAAGACTGCAATAAGAAGAGAAAAGCTTATGATTTGAACTTGAACATCCCAAAAGCCTTGAAAGGCAGCACTTTGAAAGAAGCCACTCTCCTCTGCCATCTCTCTGACATTTACAAGAAACGACAAAATTGTGGCAACAAAAAGTCCACACGAGATAAGATTTAAAAATCCAAATTTAACGAGAAAGTGTTTTTGAAATTCTGGGTTAATCCAGATTTGTTTGAGGCGTCGGCGATTTTTTGCCATTTATGAGACTCCTATAATAAGTGTTTAATTTATTATAGGAGCTCACTTAAGTTATTGAAACATGGAAAAAGTTAACCTGTTTCTTAGTGATGATCATCCATCATCGCATCATCAAAGTCTTTACATGCAATCGCTAGAGATGCTGGTAAAAGTGCCCAAAACCCTACTAAACACAATGCAACAAATACTTCTAAACTCATATATATTCCTTCGATAGATAAAATTTTATAAGAATCAAAGACTATTATAAGTCATTTGACGGTTCCTGACTAGTAAATTCAACTTCTGCCACGTTGGCCAACTGTGCCTTATCAATCTCTACTTCCATAATTTTTTGGAATCTCTTAGAGATTTTACCTGTAGTTATATTGATATTATTAACGTCTTTAGTAACTGTTGCAAGATGCTTTGTTAGATCAGTCCATCTCTTCTCATAGAGATTAAAGTCTTTACCTAATTTATTGATTTCTTCGTGAAGAATAGACATATACTTTGAACGCTCCATATTCATCATAACACTTTGAACAGTTGTTAAAGTTGCCATAAAAGTTGTCGGTGATGCGATCCAAACATTATGCTTTTGAGAATAAGAAATAATATCTTCATGATATGCGTGAATTTCAGCAAAGATGGCCTCGGCCGGAAGAAAGAGAACGGCCTGCTCAGCAGTCTCACCCTTAATAATATATTTACTCGAAATATCATCGATATGTTTTTTTACATTTCGTACGAATTCTTTACGTGCACTCGCCTTCTCTTCCAATGATCCTTCAAACATTCTTTTGAAGTTTTCTAATGGAAACTTTGAATCCACACAAAGCTTTCCAATTGGATCAGGAAGATCAACCATTGCATCCACGAGCTTGTCATTACTTAATTTGTACTGAAGCTTATAATACTTATCACCCTCACCAAATACTGACTTTAAAAGTGAAGTTAGCTGAACCTCACCAAAGATCCCACGTGATTTTTTATCAGTTAGAACTTCTTGAAGGCTTACAACATTTGTCGAAAGTGATTCGATTTTCTTTTGGGCCTCATCAATTTTAGCAAGACGAGCAATAATTCCAGTAAAGGTTTCATTAGTCTTCTTGAAATTCTCGTTGAGGTTTTCTTGAACTTTATTATCAATATTTTGCAGTTTATCTTGGATTGACTTATTCGTTTTATCAAACTTCGCCTCAAGATCTTTTCCAAGCTGATCTTTAAAAGTGAAGAGATCCTTATTTAGAGCACCTTTTGTCTCCATCAATCTTTCAGCAACAAGTTCTCTTAGATTAGAGAAGTTTTCTGCTAGCTGATTATTATTTTTGAATAAAGTATCCGTCATTTCATTCTTTTGAGAACGAATTAAATTATTAACTTCGTCAAAGTTAACAACTTGCTCTTTTTTAAAAATTAAAAAGAGGAATCCAATAATTACAATTTGAAGAACAATAACTACTATCGTTAAGGCCATTAATTCATTCCTTCTTTTTCACTAGGCATTTTATATGCCTGTGGATTCAACTGCTTCTTTTGCTCTTTTAAAAATTGTAGGCCATCGACCCAATTACCTTGCACTCTCACTCCCCAATGAAGATGTGGAGCACTCGAGCGTCCAGTATTACCACTTAAAGCTATAATTTGACCACGTTTAACTGTATCGCCAGTTTTAACTTTAAATTCTGACAAGTGGCAATACATTGTGATGACACCAGCACCGTGATCAATAAAGACAGCCTTTCCATTAAAGAAGAGATCTTCAACAAGGATTACTTTCCCATCGTTTGATGCTTTGATTGGCGTTGGCCTTCTTGCTCGCATATCCGTACCAGAATGCCAGCTATTTTTCTTATCGTTAAATACACGACGATTACCATAAACAGCGGTGATCTTACTATTTAGCGGGCGGATAAATTCTTTATCTGTTAATGAACGATCTGTAACAGCACTTGCATAAGCTTCACTTTGTAGTTTTACTTCTCTTTTCCAGCGCTCAACCGCTTCAGGAGAAAGATCAACGTGCTTCTTTGCCACCTTGATATAAGATTTCTTATAATCAAATGGCCTTATATTAAATGTCGTAAAGTGATACTGAACTTCACTTCCGTAGACCTTAGACTTTAAGTAGCAATGAACATTACTTGGCGCATCTGTTTTCTCACCATCTTTTGTTTCAAAGTACCAATATCTCGGAGCATAGAATGCCGTTATTTTTCCATTTTTAATTTCGTGAGATAGCCTCTTATCTCCACAGAGAATATGAAATTCTTCCCCGAGACTTGGCAGGTCTAAAATAATCTTATTCACCTTACCTGGGTAGGCTATACGTTGTTCAACGTCATAAGTTCCAAGCTTTGGTAGAGGCTTAAGGCCTGCACATGAACAGAGAAAGAGTAAAAATGAAAATAGGAAAAATGTTGTATTGTGTCTCATAAGGAAATTATGGCAAATAAGTTGCGATTTTTAAAGGCCTATTGCTTTAAAAGTGCTAAAAATAAGGGTATAAACAAATATATTTATTTCGAAGGGGTAATTAAATGGCGACGATTAGGCCACAAAATGCAAAAGGGACACGTGACTTTGGTCCACTTGAATCATCAAGACGAAATTATATATTTGATACAATTAAAAAAAGGTTTCAATCACATGGCTTTATGCCGCTAGAGACACCTGCCGTTGAGAACCTGAACGTCCTCACTGGTAAATATGGAGAAGAAGGAGATAAGCTTCTTTTTCGCGTTCTAAACTCAGGAGACTTTCTAAAGAAGGTAAAGCCAGAAGATTTAGAAGAGAAGAATCTTGGAGCAATTTCAGCAAAGATGTGTGATCGAGGTCTGCGCTATGACCTTACCATCCCATTTGCTCGCTATGTGTGTGCCAATTTAAATGAACTGGCCCTCCCATTTAAACGCTATCAAATTCAGCCAGTTTGGCGTGCGGATCGTCCTCAAAAAGGCCGTTATCGCGAATTCTATCAATGTGATGGAGATATTATTGGAACAGAATCACTTCTAAGTGAAGTTTCCCTAGTTGAAGTCTATCACGATGTTTTTAACGACCTAAAGCTTGATGGTGTTGAAATCGTCATCAACAACAGAAAGATCCTTCAAGGTATTGCTAGTGTTCTCGGCGTCAGCGATAAGCTTACCGATATGACTATTGCCATTGATAAGCTCGATAAGATTGGAGCTGAGAAAGTTGGAGAAGAACTTTTAAAACGCGACTTTAGTGAAGAGCAAGTAGCAAGACTCTCAACACTTCTTACCTTAGAAGGAAGCTCTGATGAGAAGCTTTCAACAATCAAAGAATTTCTAGGAGAAGACGAAGTTGGAAAACTTGGCCTTGAAGAACTTGAATTCGTTCTCTCAAATGTGCGTGAGCTAGGAATTGAAAACCTTGTCTTTGATCCGACTCTAGCAAGAGGACTTGATTACTACACAGGTTGCATTTTTGAAGTAAAACTTGTTGATGGTTCAATGGGAAGTATCGGTGGCGGTGGACGCTATGACGATCTAACGAGTATGTTTGGTCAAAAAGAGAAGCTCTCAGGTGTTGGAATCTCATTTGGAGCTGAAAGAATTTATGATGTCATGCTTGATCGTGGACTCTTTGAAGATATCAGCGCAAGCGTAGATTTTATGATCATCAATATGAGTGATGACGACCAAAAAGAATACCTCCAAATTGCTCGCAACTTTAGAGCACAAGGCCGTTCAATTGAGATCTACCCTACTTCGGCCAAGATGAAGAAGCAGATGACTTACGCCAACAAGCGTGGGGTTAAGAATGTAATCTTCTATGGGGATCAGGAAAAAGAACAAAGAATTTTAAAAATAAAAGACATGGAAACAGGTCAAGAGAAACAAGAAAGCCTCGCATAGCGAGGCTTCTTTATTTCTAACGAAATGAATTCGTTTGATTATCCTAGGATATCGTATGGACGAATTGTCTTTCTACCGTTAGCTGTACATCTCTTTTGAGCTTGATCAACTAGCCAGTATACGTACTCGTTCATTGCTTCAAGAGCGTCTGAAGATACGTTGTATCCTTTACCCTTTAGTGCTTCTTTAGTTTTTGAACCAACTAGTAGCATTTCCTTTTTCTTAGTTGATTTCTTAGCTGCTTTTTTCTTTGGAGCTGCTTTCTTCTTAGTTGCTGCTTTTTTCTTTTTAGCCATTTTAAACCTCTTGTTTAGTTGTTTTAGTAGAAAAATATGTAATATAGTAATTTTAAGTACCTAGCATTTATTACGTCAATAAAAAAAACCGATCGCCTCCTATAATCGCCGAAAATTAGGCTTAATTATCCTAAATAACTGGGTAAAATACGTCATTTTGCATAAAATCATTCCTTGAGATAGTCTTTAGAGATGGAAAAGCAAGTGTTTAAAATTGCAAGCCAAAAAAGCAACAGGTTCATTTTAGTAATTAAGAATCTTACTAGTCACACTAGTGTGCTTGAGATAAATAAGTGCCATCTTGTTATGCTTGTGTCTCCGCAAAAACTAACGGCTCTATTACCGAAAAATAGCTGTGCCCTAGGGCATAGGATTGAATTATATATTGTCCAAAATTCACTTGTAACAAAGGCCAATTCAGCCGATTTAACAAAGCATGAGCAGGCCATAAAGCTAACAAGTGAAGTCATGGATATTGGTGCATATAACGACGAGCAGAACCACGTAACTTTTAAAGTTCTGGAAGAGAGTAAGGAGATGCACGAGAAGATTGAAAATGTAATTTTGAATCGATTAGAGAAGACAAATAATTTATTAGATAAATTTAGGAAAGTACCAGTCGATGAGTAACGAAGATTCAAGAAAACAAACATTCTTTAAAGACTTAGAAGTCTTAGTGGTTGAGTCTCTCGGGAATGCCCGTGTTGCATACGAGAATGCATTCAAGTCACTTGGTATTGAACGTAAGAATGTACGTTTTGCTAAGACTTTTCATGATGCCCTTAAAGAGCTCGACTCTTTTGAGCCCAATCTTGTTTTTAGCTACGAAGTACTTGATCAAGGTCGCTATAACGACGTTTTAAAGAAGCACTTAAAGCTTCAGCCAAATCGAATCAACAACAGCTTCATTCTACTGACTCAAAACGATTCCATTGATGCGATTTCAAAAATTGCTCAACAACAAGTGGATCTCGTTCTACCGATCCCATTCACTGTAGATAGTATAAAAGCCTTAATGGATAAGTTATACGAGATGAAGTCATCTCCAAGTGATTATCGAAAACTTATCAATGCCGCTTATGAACAAGTAGGAAAAGATCATGCAAAAGTTTTTGAGATTGTAGAGAAGGCCAGAGAGTTATCAAAAGGGCCATATGAAACATATTATCTGGAAGGACTTTGTCATTTCAAAGATAAGAATTTTGAAGAGTCCCTTAAAGCACTTGAGAAGTCTTATACAATAAACCCAAAAGACTTTAATACTCTAAAGCTATTTTTTAAAACTTATAAACATCAGAAAAATTACTATATGGCCTTGCAGTATTCACTTAAACTACATGCGGACTACCCTATTTCACCTGATATGTTGAAAGACTTATCAATGGTTGCAGTTGCAGCTGGTAAGCATGAATTAATTTTAAATTATTATGATGCTTATAAGAAAGTAAATGAGCCTTCAGATGAAATCAAAGATGCCATTTCTGCGGCCATTGTCATCTATGCTCGATGTGAACTTGAAAAAATTGAATTTGATAAATCATCTATTCAAGACTTACAAAAAAATAAGAAATACTTAAAGGCATTAAAGCTAATTGAGGAAGCTTCAATCATTTGCGCAACAAAGCCTGCAATTTTAGAAAAAATGATTATTATCCTGACTCAAACACCAGATAATAAGACCACCAAATTCGTGCAAGTTAAGCAAAAAGAAAAATTTCCAAAGTATGAGAATGCTCCACTCATGGATGCCCTCGTCGCAGATAAAGACTCTACTGCTTCCCAGTCTTTAAAGATGGCCATCGACACATTAAATAGTGGATTCAAATCAGAAGAATTATTTGAAATTATCATCAAACGCTCTGTCGATATGAATCGTAAAGAAGAGAGTATTCAGGAGTGGTATGAGCAGGCCATCAAAATCTATCCCCATATGAAGTCTCGTCTGAATAAATTTTATAACGCTTAACGAAATTCCAGTCACTTACGCACTTTTGAAAAATAAATTCCTTTGCAGAATTTTTCTTAAATTATATAAAAATGGGAAATATTAGGGAGGGGTTTATTATGTTTAGAGCAGTTATATTGCTAGTGGCCATTGTTTATCTAACAAGCACAATGGCACAATTTAGAGCACCACAAATACCGAACTATACACAATCTGCATGTGTTGAAAAATTGTGTTCAGGTAACGAAAGAGAATGTTCATCTAATTATGAACTAAGAAGAATTTACGATGCGTGTACAAGACAACTGGACTTAGGTTGTATTAACAATTCAATGAGACTTCTTTCACGTTTTGATCAAAATGATCACAATGAGCTTTATGCAATTGCTCGTTCTTGCCAATACGTAACAGGAAATGTTCAAGCAACAGTAATGGCAAATTTAAGTCGCTACGATCGTAATGATCTTAATGAAGTAACAAGCTTAAATTCACAACTTTGGTTAGTACAAAATTCATGTCTTAACAGTGCGCTTTCAAGATTAAGCAGAAGAGACTTTGATAGCCAAGAAGACATCAGAAGAGTTATGTCACAATGTGTAGGAACATTTAATGTTGCCTGCTTTGAAAATGAATGTGATGGACACTTCGCATGTAATGATCAAAATGAAGTAGTGAATGCTTTAAGAAAATGTATAAGTGGACCTAGTCTACAAGACCGTCGTCGTCTATAAATAACGAAATATAAAACACACAAGAAACACAACACACACAATTAGGTTTTTAATGACGAAAATTCTTTTTAAAATAATGGCCATCACGATGGTGGCCACTTTTACACAAGCAGACTTTAACCGTTCAATTCTCTTTAGTGGTCGACTAGCGAATTCATGTGAATTTGTAAGCGATCAAGCTGTCCTAGAAGTTGTTGACTCCCTAACAATAGCAATTAAAGACATCAAAGATGAGCGCTATCGTTGCCAATCAATCTATGCAAACTCAAAGGCCTTCCTTTCTTCACTAAGTGAGCAATATAAGGGCAATGCCAATGAAGTTTCTATTATCGATTCAAACTTAGAGACGATTGCAAGTGAGGTTTATCAACTTGTGGCAAATAGTAATTATAACGGTGAATACGATGATGAGATCCTCTCTCTACAAAGAAGAAGAAATGAGATCCTCGATTCAGATTACCGTAAAGAAAATGGCGTTGTTGATAGTCTCACAATGGCCACAACAATCTTAGATGACCTAAGAGATGCGCCAGAATGTGATGATGACTTAGGTCCAAAAATGCTTCGCCCTGCAGTTATGTTAATGGGACAAGTTGCCGGTGCTCTATACCCAGGCTCTTCCCTATTCACTTCTGCAGCTTCTACAGGACTTGCCAATATGGTTGATAGTCTTGTCTCTTACGTAAGTTATAAAGGAAGTGATGCTTATCAAGCGTTAGAAGACTTATATAATGATCGAAATTACTACGTATCTTATAAGTGTGCATATAAGAATATCAATGCCATGACTTGTAACCTACGTCGTAAGAATGCAACAAGAGAAGAAGCTAAGTGGTTATATGACTACATTCAAAGGCTAGACACTCCAGACAAAGACTTTCAAAGAATTAAAAATTTAAGAAAGCACTACCCTCGTATCCAAAGAATTCTAAGTGAATTAAGAGATATTTATGAAACTGCAAATCAACAAGATACAATTGTAACCATTGCAACTCTTCAAAAGGAGCAAGCAAAGCTTAGACTGCAACAGCCTGATCCATATCAAATCGAAGAGTGGAATGATGAATATCAAAATATAAAAACTTGGGGAACGTGGTCACAAACTTTAACCTGGTTTGCTAATGTAAATGCAAAGTTAAATGTCTATTGTCGTGAATTCCAAGACGGTAAGTACTGGGTAAATCAGAATAGTGATTGCCAGGAAAACCAAATTGCTCGAAATGAAGATCGTACACAGTATATTCAAGAAGTAATTAAACCAGCTTTAGCTGATCTTGCGGCCGACAAAGAAAGACTTTCAGAGAAGCTTAGAAATTCAGTTAACGTTGAAAGATTGTATAAAATCATCGAAGCAGAAGATAATTGGCGAGATAATAAGAAAGATTTTTCAATCTCAGAAGTCATCGAAATCTTTGAAGAGGACTTAACAAAAACGGGAACGAGGCCACAAGCAACTGCCCTATTTTCAGTTCGTATGAGAAACGCTTTAAAAGCACTTAAGGCCCTTGTTAATTTTGAGAAGGTTGTTGTCAATGTTCCAAGTCTGACACCAGAAGACTGTGATATCGACGCTCCAAATTGCCAGTGCAATAGCTTTAAGGACCTATCACAAGCAGCTTATACTTATTTAGCAAATAATTTATCAGATGGTGATGTTCTTTCAGTTGAGACAATCGATGCGACCTTCTATAACTACATCCGTGCAGTTGAAGAATACTTCCTCTATGGACTTCCATATGCAGAAAGCCCACAGCTAACATATGAGGATAGCTTAAATTATTCGAAATATACTTTTTTAATCCCAATCTATCGCGGAATTCAACAAAATCTACTAAGAGGAGATAATGTTGGAGCAAGTAATATTCCTCTCATGAATACGGCAAGAGAAAGCTTTGAGAAAGTTTTTGGAAAGTCGATTATTAAGATCCTAAATAAGAATGCAAAGAAAGTTCTTAAGAAGGGAAAAAGACACGATAGCTATCGCGACACTCTCCATTCATGTGCTATCTACTACCCAATGCTTAAGAAAAAAGGCATGGGGCTAAGAGCAAAATTCTTAGCAAAGAGATGTGCTGAGATTCTTGATGACAGCGGTGGTATTCCCTACCTAGTCAATGGAAGCGAGCGCTTCTCAACGAAAAATGAGGCCTATGAGTCACAGTGCTTCTATCGAAACTACGAAGAGGCCGTAAGTGTAAAGAAGGCCGAACTTGCTCGAGAACTTGATCAAAATGGAGATCTTCCAGAATTATAATATTGCCAAGCCCTCACGGTTTGGCTATTATCTTTCTTGAAAATATCTCAATTGAGGGCCTTTAGCTCAGCTGGGAGAGCGCTTCGCTGGCAGCGAAGAGGTCAGCGGTTCGATCCCGCTAAGGTCCACCATTTTTCGTAAGGCTTTTTTTAGAAGGCCTTTTTTTTGTCCAAAATCTAAAAAGGCATCGTTAACAACATTCTAAACACTTATGAAATCAATTACTTGGTATCTGGTGTTTGATCTCTTCTTCCGTTGTTCCAAAACTAACCATTGTGACTCAAAATGACTGAGGTTGGCTATTCGTAGCCAAAAATCTGGCTACGCCGATTAGCCTCCCCTTCATGCACTGTCACAAAATTAGCCTTTGGTTTGTAACCATCTAAATTCCTTGAGCAATTTCACTGGCGACCCGCTGGCTAGCTAGGCTAATCCAGCAAATCGCCTTAACAACTTTAAGGAGAACTAAAATGACAAAACCTAAATCAAAACAAAACGTTAAAAAAGCAATTACTACTGATCACCTCGCCCTTAGAGAGCTGAGGCTTGAGTGTGGCATGACGCTTAAAGAAGCTGGTGCAAAGTATGGCCTGACTTCAAAAGGCATGGGAGCAATCGAAAATGGACGTGTGAGCCTTAACCATGAAAAGATTGATGCCATCACCAACTCTTATGGTCTCACCTACTTAGATTTTGTGAAAGCCAAGCGATTAATTGAGAAGGGAGCAAAAAGAAGGCCTAAGAGAACATTTGTAAAAACTGTCCTTAAAAACTCAGATCGTCGTAGCTATCAAAAAATTGTCACAAAAGAGTGCAAAGTTTTACGATCTCTTAGACGTATTAAGAAAATCTCCCAAGATCAAGCATCGGCTATGTGTGGCTATTCAAGGCCAACTATCGGGCATATTGAAAATGGTAGGATTGAGCTTAGTGAGGAGCGTATACGCCATATTGTGAAGTCCTACGGCTATAAATTTTCAGACTTCAAGGATGCAATGGAGAAAGTAGAGCTTCGAGATACTATTGTGGACTCTTGTTTGGAGAAGATTGATCAGCTTGATGATACTAAGCTTGAGGTTGTTAAGAACTTGTTAGGGAGCCTCTGAGGGGGCTTCTTCTACTTAATCAACAAATGTTGTATCCATCCAATCAGTATAGTCTGTATCATCTAAAATATTATAACGATAATAGTCATACAAATACTTAGAATATTGATTATTGATAGTTTCATTATTTTTAACTGCATTAACGAACTCTAAGATAATATCATTCTCAACTTTCACTTCACCAATATTTTGAATTAAATAATCCACCTTTTTGAAAAAAAATAGTTTTCTATTTACTCTCATTTCAAGATGGTCACTATTTACTAATTTAGTAAGAAAGCTCTTACGATGGCCTTTAGTTACTTTTATAAATTGTTGGATATTTTTATAATGAATTAGACTTTCAAGCTCTATGGTTTCATCTATCAGTAGCTTTTCATCTAGGACAACTAAATAATAGCAAAACTCTAATAAGCTTAGTTCTCCACTAAGAAGAGGATTGTCATTTAAAACTAAGTATAAAAATAACGTTTTTTCTAGGCTAGATTTTGAAATATTGCTGAAATTCACTTTCATTATTACTCCAGTATTAAGAAAGAACTATTTTGCACTTTCATCACAGTAAATATGTTCTTTAAATTTTATATTATTACTAGTGAGAGCTTCATGAACATATCGATGTAATGATGAATTTAATCCTAATCGAATATAAGACTGTAATTCATAATTTAAAATGAGTTCATTCTCAATTTTTTCAATTGAAATGGTTAGTTTCTTATTGGAAACATTTAATAATTTATCTGCGTTTAATTTCATGTTTAAAGATTCAATATTATTATATTTACTATACAAACACTCAACCATATCATTCGATGCAAACACCTTCTCTAAAGCCTCCAATTTAATTGGCTCCAAAATAAGACTCCCATAACAGGAATACTTATAAACATCGGCATTACTTTTATTTAATTCATATATAAATAGGATAATAAAGGAAATATATATTATAGAATGCGCCAAGAAAAACCCTTCAAGACTGATATTAGACCCTTTCCCCTTCCCCCATAAAATAGCTGGATAGGTATATGAGCATATAATTAATACTCCTATATATAAATAAACAAGAAATTGAAAAAAGGTAACTGGTTTTTTCAATGGCTACCCCTTGTTTACAAGCAAAGCATGTAGTTTCTCATAGTCAGACTTCCTTAGACTCAGATAGCGACCGTCTTTTTGGCCATTGTCATTCATGTAATAGATATAAAAAGATTTATCATAATCAATTTTAAAAATTCGATCTAATGGAATTAAATCTCTCTTTCTAATCCCCATATTAATTTTAAGAACACCATCCTCAACAACTAAGGAGGGTGTATGATACACCCAAGTCAGAATCACAGATAAAAAAATCACCAAAACAACAAACTCTAATGGAATAATTTTAAATAAATGGATAGGATTCAAACGAAATTTAAAAAGTAATATAACTGCTGTAACTAACATTATAATAATTTCTGGGATTACTAATACCGACAGGATTTCACTTAATGGACGCTTAAATTTATATACCTTTCTTTCGTTCATAGATTATAACTTTACTCCTAAAGATATTTCACCGTCAGTACTTGGAAGACAGCTGTAGAAAATTAAAACTGACTTTAATATATTAATTTGACCGCTGTAAATAAACATCCGAATACAAGTCCTTTTTATAATCTAGTATATAGTCAGAATCACATTTGTAAGCGTTGCCGATTATATAAGGCTGATGCACCTTTACTTGAATTGGCTCTCCTACGTTACCACCTGCTTTAGCAACACTATTCTTAAAATGATTTTCAACATTAAGAGCATTTTTTTGATGAAAAAAGAAAAGCTCTTCAACTTCCTTTATAAACTTACAGTATTTTAAATTAGGCTTCATCAACACAACATCTTCACCACCAATAGAGTTTGCTCCTCCTTTTGTTAAAGGAGGATGATGCGAGCAAGATGCCAACAGAAAAGTAAGTAGTGAAATATAAATGAATTTCATATACAATTATTGTATTGCAATAACAGATTGAATTAAAGCGAAATTATGAGACTCAATACAATTATAAAGTTCATATTACTCACATTAATGTGCCTCGGCCTTATGGGTACGAGCTGTATCAAAGAAGGTGGATACGTATATAAAAAATACGAACTAAACCAATGTCCTCCTCTCGAGTACATTCTACCACTTCACAATGGGACGAATGCGAGCAGAGTTGAATTAAGTGAAATGCCTGATTGGAATTGTGTAAGACTTTCATCATATCAATATTTCAAAAACAATAACAGAATAGGCCCTTTATATGCTCCTATTCTTCAACGTGAAAAAGATAAGTGTTTTCTATATGTTGGATTCAGAGCTCTTTTTCCAGATCAAGTTGGAGGTATAAAGGCTGATACTACAGATCCAACGAAAGCATATACATATCCTATTGGAGTTCAGAATATTGATGCTTTTACTAACGCTTTGCTGAATGGAACAAAAATGTTGCCGGTTATGGCAGGTGAAGTTAAAACGAGTAAATCGGATAAAGAAGATCTCGAATTCTGGTGTAAAACCTTAAATGGTGACAATAAATGAAGTTAAACAAATTTCAAGCAGCTTTTATATTACCAATTACAATTCTAATTTCAATACTAATTACTGGTTTTATTTCAGATCAGGTAAAAGTAAACTTTACTGTTATCGGTATTATATTATCTCTTTTTTTACCATTTATTATATTTTCAAAAAAATTAGTCAATCATCAGGACTTAAAAAAATCGAAACAGTTGTGGCTACTGAACATATACTTCATTATTGATTGGTTTGTTATGAGCTGGTTATTTTATAGAGAAAGTTCTGACGTAACATTCATATCATTCTACGATAATCTGATTCAAGCACTAGATGGATTCACAGCAGTAGTGTTGCTAGGTTTAATATACTGTCTCGGCTTAATAAATTTTGGGCTATTTAATATTAATAAACAAATAAATGACAATGTTAATACACAGCAATCTAAAAGGTAGTATTATTAAAGACGATACTAACTTAATCATTACCAATACTAAGCTCTTTTCTTAAATCTTCTTTTGATACTGATATTATTTTTGGTGCTCCACGTTTGCTAGCGCTCTCTTTATATTCATAAATATCAATAACTAAAAAGAAAATAACTTTGCCATTTATATTTACATAATTAAATGTACCCAGCTTCTCGGACTCAATCTCAATTACATTATCACTATCTTTAAATATAACTAAGTAACCAAATTCTGAATTATAATCACAGCAATAATGGTGAACTTGACCAAAGCCATCTTGAACCTTTTTCTTAATTGAAGAATTAGAAGAATCTATACTAATGTACTTTGCATCTAAAATGATACGGGCTTCATTGGACTGAGAAGTAACAAGATCAGCTCTCCCCGATGAAGAAGAAGGCTCGATATTAAATTCAATCCCTTGGTCAAATAAATATTGATATAAGTGATTTGCTAATCCTTTTTCTTTGTCATCACAATATTCAATTTCTCCCCTAGCTATTAAACACAGCTTCTTTCGATTAAACCATTCTGCTGAGTGCTTATATTTATATAAAAGAAGCATTAAGGTCTGAGAAGAGTCTAGCTGCTCATCTAAATGATCAGCTAAAAATTCAACACATGAGTCATTTATATTTTCGATATACTGTTCCACTCCACCAGAATGAGAACCTGTGAAATAATAAGATACTCTTACTAGGTGATTGTTATCATGATCATTTTCGAAATGATTAATTAAATACTTGAGACTATAAAATACTCCAGCAACATAGTCTGTTTCCGATTTAAAGTTTGAAACTTGTCCACGATCTAAAGCATGACAGACATCTTCATCCGCTATATTAGATTTAACAAGCACTTCATTTAGGATATTTTTAAAAGCAATATTTTCTTCAATAAACTGTAGAAAAAAGGATAACCTTTCACCATATTGATTAATTAGAGCAGTCTTAACCCTCCTCGTTCTTGTTTGAAGTAAATATCTCGTTCTTTGACTAATTTGTAAGTCCATAATCTCTACCTAAAAATATTATTAATTTGCTTAGTTATTTTTCTTAAACCTAGTTTTGTTGAATCATAAGTATCTTTTAATTTGAGATTACTTTTACAACCTCTACAAATAGCAGCTCTTTTGTAAACAACATCTCTTAACTGAATACGACTATCTAATTTACAAGCAGGACATGGTACATTAATCCACGTTCTCGTAAAATCAAAATTAGATACACTTAATTTCATTTTTATCATGTTTAAAAATCTCTACTTTGAGAAGAAGAGTGAGTTCCTTGCTGAATTTGGGAGCCCATAATTGGACCTAAAAAGTTCGTAATATTATAACTAGCTGTTTCAACTTTTCGCTGATCGTCTTTGGAAAATGATAAATTTTCTCCTAGAACTCCATCTTCTTCAAGCTTTAACGACCAACGGAGTATTGTATTTCTTATTGAATCTAGAATTTTAAACAAAGCTGAAGATTCAACATGGAGTGAAGAAACTAAATCAAAACCTATTTTTTCCATCAACATTTTAACTGTTGTATCCGAAAACTTCATTTCAAAAACCCCATTAGGTTCAGCATTCGACAAAAGATGATCAAGCTCCGGAACAGATTGCGAACAAAACCGAGTAGAATAAAGCTCTCCTTCCTTTTCATTCTCAAAAAATACTTGCTGTGCGCCATGATAAGGATTAAATGCTTTTACAACGCCTCTTACTTGTCTATACATCGGGAAGCCTTCACGACTGTCAATGGGATAACCATTTAATTCATGATTCAGCCACTCTATAAATTCCACTTGCTTCAACTTTGTAGCAACGAGAAGGGCTTTTCTTAATAGCTCAGAAATAGAAACTTTGTTCGATACAGCATCTAATTGTAATTCTCTCACAATTGAACTCATGGCACCTCCTAGATTCCTAAAAAATTTAAAATATCTTTTGAATGATTTGCAATAAAAGAACTAACTGAAATTAAAGACGAAGTATTAGATAAAAAACTCCATGCATCTTGCATCAATGACTTATCTCTGTGTTCAGCAGGTAGAGCAACCTGCGACTTTAGTAGTTTTACGTTTGCTAATGAGGCTTCTTTATCAATATTAGGAACATCCTCTTTCATTATCGAATTCATCAGATTCTCAAGTACCCCAGAAATATTCACACTTGAATTTCCATAAGTCTGAGAACTATTAATTGTTCCTTGTTGAATTTGTGAATTAGACATATTTTCTACATATATATAACTTCTGCTCATCGGAGGAAAATTCTCAGTTGAATTTTTTGGATCTTCATAGAATTCTTCGATCTCTTTTACTCCTAAATGTGTTATTGAAACGATACCCCCAAGGGCCCTAAACTCAATTAAACCTTCATCAGAGAGAAATCTTCCAATTGTATCAACTTCTCTATTACATAAATTAACTTTGTCAGCTATATCATTTAACTTAATAAAACAAGTTGTATCGCCATCTGCAGTTTTATAAATCTCTTCTAAAACTAAAAATCGCATTTCTTTCTTACTCTTTGTTTGTTCCATCGTCCCTCCAGATCGACTAACTCATAATACTCATCTCTACTTCTATAAATTGGTAGCGAATTGATATATAGCAACCCTTTAAAATAAATTTTCTTTTATAAAACAAGAAAAATAAGTACTTACGATTCGAAATGTTTAAGTAAAAAATTCTGGCAGATAAGATAATCAAAAAAACAGATGCACCAATTAAGAACTATAGCTAAAAGTTATTAAATATGGGTAGTTACTCTTCACTCCCTCCCTGCGGTGCGTCCTCTCCTTATTATTGTAGGATAATCAAAGTTTTCTGTAATTTTTCAATGATATCATGAGATTTTCTGCGTCTATATACTTAGCAACACCCATTGGAGATGAGGTAAAATTACCGACTCATGAGGATTTAACTAAAGCGATGGTAGAGAACTCCGTTGGATATCTTATCGTTGTAGTAATTCCCAAAATTAATTTCCAGTCTAGACTCAAGCTACTAGCGCAACTTTTTCAAATGTTGAATAACACATCAGCTAATTCCTTATTCCTAAATGGTATACTACTCTCTACTCCATCTTCACTTGTAACACTTATGATATAATATCCCATTAAGAAGCTTTCTTTAATTGAGGTTATTTCGTAGAGTGTACCATTATAAAGGATTCTATTATCCACTTCTAGTTCAACAAACCCTTCTTTTACATTTCTACGACCTAAGAATGCTAAAGTAAAAAGTATTGGCAGAAGAAAACTATAAATAATAAGCCATTCCTTCAGTTTCATAGTATAAAACTCTTGTTTTCCCATACTCCACATAACGAGAAAGAAAATAACAAAAGTGATTATATACCAAGCAAGCATCTAAGAACATAAGAGAGAAAATATCTATAATAGTCACCTGAGCTAAGAATATCTGGATATAGTTTATATTTCATATATATTCACTCTATCAAAGAGATCAAAAAAATGTGTCTAATGTCCCTTTTCGTTTATCTTGCATAAAAGAATCATTTAGATACAAGTCTCGTGAAAAAGTCAACCTGCAATAAATAAAACATCATAGCCCAAAATAGTAGTGTCTATTCATAAGCTAACTCACGTTTTATTATTTTCGTTTGTATACTTTTGGATTGTTTAACATAGTCTCTCCCCTTCGAGTTATTTTCAATAACTACTGATACTGTTCCATCTAATCCAATAAAAATATCATCAGTAGCCTCTTTATAAAAATCTAAATTATCAAGAAACTCTATTGATTTATAATTACCCTTTACAGTATTTAAAAGCATATGAAATACATCTCTTAAAATACCATGTATAATATCTTGTCCAGATTCATTCGCTTCTACTTTTGTGTATATATAATTAATTCCGTCAACTTCACCTTCATAATACACAACATCTAAGCCTGAGTTTACTCTTTCACTTTGCAAAAGGTTTGCCATATCTTCAAAACCAAGGATTTTTAAGATCGATACATAATGCATACGCATTATATACGATGAGAACATTTGACATTTATCCCAGTCCTCCATATTAATTTCACCAAAAGTTTTAGGATCTTTAACTAGAATATTTGGTATCACATTTGTTTTTTCACTTTTACAAAGTAGTCGTGTCGCAACGATATATCCCTTTACTTCGACATCTTTATTTTTATCCAAATCGTGAATTGATATTCTCGTAAACTGTTCTAACCAAGAACGATATGAGCCATTTGTAAAATTGACTGCATTCTTGACTCCTCTTCCTTTAGCTTCTGCTAAGAAGAAGCTTTTCACATCACGTGCACAAAAGAAATCAGGTTTATCACCTTGTCCGTTTTTTCTGATAGTAATATTAAATGAATGCTGCAAATTAGAACTCTTCAAGGATCGATCAACATCCCAGTAATACTTAATTCCCCAATGCTCAGAGAGCATCATTTTACAAAAAGCACGTCCAAGAGCGTTCGACTTTCCCCTCCGAATTTCAGACGAGTCTCCGAGGCCTCCATCAATAAAACGAAATTGTTTGTTATTACTATCTAGCATTTCAAGAGTTTGATGATCTTTTGCAATAAGTAAATTAAATTCATCAAAATATAAATAATGACTTAGCTTCTTGTGATCAATATTAATCTCTGTAACTGGTATCGTTGTATCACTCGCTCGCAATAAAGAAATTGGAACAGGCTCACCTTTAAATAAATCTAACTTTAACTTCATATTACAATTCCTCGATTAAATTTAAAATTTATAAGTATTATGAACAGCTATAACTGCATGATAGATAATAAGAAACTTAAAAAATTATTTTTTAACTAGCGCTATATAATAATTCAAAGGGCCCTTCTTAAACTTACTCCCTTTTATTAAATGCATATAGTAATATCTGAACCCCAAAAATATACTAATTAATAAAACAATTCCTTGAAGTATACCTTGAGCCCCGACTTCTCCCTTTCTCATGAGTTGAAAATTTAAAAGTAAAATAAAAGCAGAAGAAAGAATACTCCATCCCCCCCAAAAAGTATATTTTTCCTTTAGGAATTAAACGAAATAATAAATAGAAACAAAAAGGCACACAAATCAATGTTGTAATTATAGGTGAAGCAAGATTTGAAATTTCAAAAGCATTTTCAAATGCTCTAAATATTAGTAAAAGACTTACTCTTGTGAATAAATTTATAGACATTCCAGAAGCGATCATTAGCACAACAAAAGTTGGAATACATAGTATCCACCTAAATCTAAGATTTAACTGCTCGAACTTATCCAAAAGCCACTCTAGTCCAAAATATAGAAGTGTTATAACAAATAGAATTAAAAAATCTATCAAGAGGGCAACTGAACCATCAGGGTTATACAATAAATCATTTATCGGACTTGGATGGGGTCTCATATTCTAATTTCCTTTTCTGTAGTGCTCTATTCGTCCTAAAGTTGAGTAAACTTAAACAAACTCCGTCATAATTTCGGGCAGATGCACACACCTCAATATAATAGATAAATGATATGAATACCTTACGACCGATAGCTTCAAGTACCCTATAGAAAAGAGTTATATATTTTTTCAAACGAGCTATTTCCATAAAATACGCCAAGCGTCTTCTTATTGATATTCTTAGATATTCAAAGTTTTCTGTAACTTTTCGATGATATAATGAGATTTTCTGCGTCTATATACTTAGCACCACCTATTGGAGATGAGATGACATTACCGGTTCATGAGGATTTGACTAAAGCGATGATAGAGAACTCCAGATGGATCTCTTATCGTTGTTATAATTCCGAATACGATCCAGAGAAGAGAAGAGACCTTCATCAGTCTATCATGTTAAAGGTTTTAGCTACAAACGATCGCTTTTGGAACAATGAGATTAGATCACCTAATGGATGGGTTAAAACGGTAGTCAGTAGAGCAATTAGTACTTATCGACGTGAAGAGGCCTCCATTCCAGATTTTGATGAATTTAATGAAGACACACATCTCATAAAGAACAAGCATGTCGATAATGAAGATAAGTACTTAATAAAATCAGTTCAAAAGTTTATGTTTGATAATTTTTCAACAAGAGATCAAGAAATCATGAATCTAGTCCTATTAAGAGAAGAGTACGAGAAGATCGGAGATATTGTTGGAATGAAATCAACAAGTATCGCAAACACAGTAAGTAAGCTAAGAAAAGAAGTTCAAAAGTTTTTAAAAGGAAATGAAGATGAAAACTAATAAAAGCTTTGATGACATAATTGATATTTTTGAAAGAAATCACGTAGATGAACTTAATATCAATGAAGAAATGCTGAATGATTTAGTAAAAAAAGAAGAGAAGAGAAAGAAATCGTCTAAATACATTATTATTTTAAGATTTCTAGCATTAGTTGGTTTCTCATTCTTTTTCATACTAATTGCCAAGAATACATTAGAAGCGATTTTAATTGTTTCCGTACTACTTGTTGTGGCTCTAATTTCAGCAATGGAAATAAGATTTCAAGAAAAGTTAAAGAAACAAGATATCGGTAATACACTAGATGACTACTTAAACCAGAGAAGACTAATGCTTAAAGAGTGGATAAGACAGCTTAGAATCTCTCGCTATCTCTTCTACCCTATACTTCTAGGAATCGTTATAAACAACATCGTCTTTATGCTTAATGAAGAACACTTAGGCTTTAGAGTTGCTGGCATTATTTATATTTTAGTATTAATGGTGCTTGTCACAAAGAACATTGAGGGATCGATTAAAGACTATAAGAGAAAGCTTAAAGCACTAAAGTAAATCAAATCATTTAACTTGCAGAATAAAACTTAGTTTCTACTAGGAGGGATATCTTTGTCTAAAAATTCCAACAATAACGATTCAGGACTTGATCTAGTATCGCCATTAGCCGATATTTTGGTGATACTTGTTGAACAATTAACAAAGCTCATGACGTTTTTAGTTAATGAAGCCGTTAAATTTATTAGAGTAAAGTATCTAGGTCACAACCTATCAAACCCCATTAATCAAAAACATCTCAAAAAGAAGAAATCAACCGATGATTCAAGATTTCTAGGGTATTCGATAAATAATAGAAGACTCTACCCTCTTAATGACATTAATACAGGAAAGCATACCGCTGTAATTGGCTCTACAGGTTCAGGGAAGACTGTATGTTTACAATTATTAATTGATCATGCATTGACCACGGGCAAGCCAGTCACTTACTTTGATCCTAAGGCCAGTATTGAATCTATTCGAGACTTTAGAAATATGTGTGCAAATCAAGATAAGAAGCTCTATCTCTTCACAGATATCTCTGATGAGACGTCTTATTTTAATCCCCTACTTGATGGCAGTCTTGATGACATCAGCGACAGGATTATCAATGCACTTGATTGGTCAGAACCATTTTACAAGAATGAATCAATTGAGGCACTTGATCACGTCCTGCAAGCTCTTTATAAATCACAAACGACGATAACTTTTAAGAACATCGTTATTGAGTTAAATAAGCACCAAAACAAGAAGAATATCAAAGGGCTCATTAATCAATTAACAAAGATTAATAACTCACCTTATGGCGAGCTTTTAAATAATGAATCAAGTGATGTCCTAACATTTAATAAGCTTCGTGTAGAGAATGCTTGTATCTATATTGGAATTTCTTCTATGGGACATAGCTCAAGTGGACATATCTTAAATAAAGTCTTCTTTGGTGCACTCTTAACTCATGCTAAGGACTCACTTACTAATAAGGTTAGAGGGCTAAAAGATCCTCTTAGGAATCCAATGTCAATTGTCTTTGATGAACTTTCTAGCACAATACATGAAGGCTTTATTGATCTACAGAATAAGTGTCGCCAAGCTGGTATGGAAATTACTTATGCGACTCAAGGCCCTGCTGATATTGATCGTATATCACCTATTCTAACGGCCCAGATATTTGAAAATACCAATAATATCTTTGTCTTTAATCAGGTCGTCCCTACTCATACAGAGTTCTTTGCTCGTATTTTTGGAACAATCAGAAAAGATAAACTAACTCACGTCGTTGAAAATGATCAACGGCAGAATACTGGATCAGTTAGAGAAGTCGAAGAATTTATTGTTCATAGTAATATTTTAAGAAATCTAAGAGTTGGACAATGTGTCCTATTTCAAAGAATACCAAAAAGGATTGATCTAATTAATGTTCGCTACTTTAAAGCTCAAGCAAGAGTCCCTGACACAAAAGATCAGGCACAACTTGCAGGAGCAATCTTTAACTAAAGGCTACTTATGAATTACTTAGAAAATATAAACCCAAGCTACTTTGAAGTTCTCTATCCTCTAACGAAGTGGAAAATACTTAGTATTAAGGATTTAAAAGAAGAAGCTGAGTACAACGGAAGTCTTTCTGGCTTTTATAAGATTATTTCAAAGTTAGAAAAGAATCTTCTTATTGATAGCTTTATTAATACTTGGACGAATAAGAAATATATCTACCTCATGCCTTCAGCTATCAAGGCCCTTGGAAAAAATATATCTACACTTAATATAAATCGTGACATCAGGTTTCACGATTCAATTGTGACAAGTATCACAAGAGAGTTTAATACATATCCCTTTATTGAAGAAGTCTTCCTTGATTTTCAAACAAGAGAGAAGTTTCCTTTGCTAGAAAGAGTTCCCGATAGTCTCTTAATAGGAAAACTTGGAAGATCATTCAATATTGCAATTGAAGTTGAGTTAACACAAAAAAGCAGTGATCGAGTGAAGGAAATTATTAGAACCTACTCATCCTCTAAATTGGTTAATCAAGTTCTATATATTACTGATAAGAAGTCCATCTTAAATGCCTACCAAAAGTATTTAAATGAACTAGGAGAAGAAATATCTAAAGAGAAGATCCTCATTATGTACATGAAGGATATGGCCAAAGGCAAAGTAGAGATTATGAATTCCCCTGTTCTTTTTAAAGATAAGGTCACAACGCTTAAAGAATTATTTGGAACAGCATGAGGTAGCTTCAAGGTAATGTATGGGTAATGCTCTTCCAATATAGTCGAGGGCATTTTTCCAAACCTATTTAACACATTAAAATTATTCGCTTATTTTCGTCTCGATTGTTGACCTCTCCCTCACTACGTAAACTTGAAGGAAGAGGTCACCAAGTCGAGACTCCAAACGCGAATCATGGAGAAAAAATGAAAAAACAAAATAAGAAACTAATCGTAGAAGAGCAATTCACAACAAAAGGACGAGCACAAAATGCAACCTGCACATGCAAAATATTCGAGCTTAACAATACTAGTCATTATCACGTCGTACTATCTGGCCCCGATGCTGAAAACTACACAGGTCGATCAGTATCGAATCACTTTGAGCACTTTGCAACAGCAATTAAGGAGAAGTTCTTAACGAATATCCACCCGAAAAATATTAAATGGTTTGAACATATGAATTGGAAAGATCAATCATTGGATGATCTTCTGTTAAGTGTCTCAATGAAATTTTCTAAGAAAGAATATTGTAATACATCATGGGGAGCTTCTGTTGATGCTTAACTCTGGCAAAGAAGTGACGTTGTTAAATAGTAAAGAGCTGGCAGTAAAGTTAGGTGTTCCTATTAATACAATCTACTATTGGGTAAGTAAGAGTGACATTCCTTATGTGAAACTTGGCAAGCATAACCGCTTTAATTATGAGGAAGTCATCGAATACTTTCAAAGTAAAACGAAACAAAAGAAAGATTTAAAGTAGTTAGGGGGTATGATGGATAGTTTTGAATATGCTGGTTACAAAGATAATTATAAACGCTATACTGAGCAAGTTGATAGGGATAATCCCCTATCAACCATGCTCTTTGACAATTTAGAATGGTTAACAACGGCCGAAGCAGCTTACTACTTAAGAAAGTCAAAAGATGCGATTAGACAGATGGTGTGCCGTGGACAATTACGGGCCCGTAAATTTCATCGTCGTCTTTACTTTCGCAAAGTAGAACTAGATCAAGCACTGGATACCTCTTTTTATTAAAAACGGAGGTATATATGGCAATTACTAGTTATGAAAAAGACGGCAAGACTTATTACAGAGTTTATATTCAAGAACGAAGCAGTAAGGATTGCACCGTCAGAGTCCAGCGATCAAAAGCAGGAATCGAATCATTAGCTCAGGCAAGACGAGAAGAAAAAAAGCTAACCAAGCGAGTGTTTGAACTTGTAGCGAGTATCGAGGCGAAAGGCATAACTTGGAAAGAGTTGGCCCATCGCTGGGAAATGAGTGCACGAAATGGACTGGCCGGAAAGAAATATACAAGGCCAGTAATTATCCATCACGTCAACACTCTCTACATTCACACAGACACTTGGCTTGATAAACGTATTAAAGACTTAGGACGAGCTGATGGCCGTTATGTCATTAATAATCTTATCTCTGAAAATTACAGCCTCAGTCGAATCAAAGCGATCAAAGGATCGATTAATAAGATTTGGACTTGGGGAGTTGAAGAAGGCTTAATCACCGACGTTGTAAAAAGCCCAGTTCACGGACTGGTTATCGAAAGTGAAAAAAATAAGTACAAACCTATCCTCACCCTTGAGGAAGTTAGAAAACTTCTTTATGAAGCAGAGATAAGAAAACACCCTTGGCGTCACATTTGGGCGGTTGCTCTCCTCACCGGAATGCGATCAGGTGAATTATACGCCCTTACATGGGAGGACGTTGATTTCGATAACAACATTATCCGAATCACAAAATCCTATAGCTCACGAATCAAGGGTGTGAAATCGACCAAGAACTCAGAATGGAGAAACGCACATATCTCAGAAGACTTAAAAGAAGTCCTTCTAAAGATAAGAAAGCTTGATCCAAATTCTGAAAATGTTCTCCCACGAGCTGCGGGCTGGAGATGTGGAAACGCAGGCAAAGTTATAAGAGACTTCCTACATCGCATTGGAATTGAAAAGCACATCACTTTTCACACTCTAAGAGCTTGCTTTGCGACTCACGTATTGGCCTCTGGAGCTGAACCTACTCAGGTTATGAAAATGGGAGGCTGGTCAGATTTTAAGACCTTTCAAATCTACGTCCGTATGGCGGGTGTTGATGTGAAGGGAGTGACAGACGACTTCAGGGTGACTCCTAAAAAAGGGATTAAAAACTAACGTCCTTTCATTAAAATAGGTTAAATATACAGGAAGGAGAAGAATCTCTTTCCTGTCATTTTATATTTTCAAGCACTTACATGTAGAAATTGCCATTTTGTCAATTTCTGCTATACTAATTAAAGTTAACTTATTGAAAATCCGATAGGTTAATAAACAGTGAGGTTTAAATGGCGACAAAGTCTGTTAAAAACAAGTCAAAAAATGCATCTAAGTCTAAGAAGTTTCATAATAATGAAGCTTTAAATGATGTTTTAAAGATTCTTGTAAAAGCTTCCAGTAACGAAACTCAAAGTTTTTCAAAAAAACAAAAACAATCATTTATCAATACAATTGCTCAGCAAATAAATTCTTAAATAGAGCAAGATCATGCAAGCTCATAAACTAAAAAAGGTTGAAAAGTACAACTTATCACAGGGTACTATATTTGAAATTTCAAAGCTGAGATTAGAGATAAATGGTAGAAAAAGAGCGATTAGAACAATCTATCCAGAAGTTAATTTTAAAAATATAAAATATGCAGTTTTACTTACACAATCATGTGACCTAGTTAATGACCTTGTGTTTGAAAAGAAAGGTGGAAAGCTAGACAAAGGCCCTTTCCCGCAAAAGTATAAATATAGAACCACAAAGGTACCACACTTAACATTCTGTTTGCTTGAGCCTATTGATAAATTTATAGATCGATTTACAACAATAAATAAGGATGACTTCATAATTGATCTAGATGATTACATCGACGGTCTATCTAGTACCTTTAATGTAGATATTTTTTCTAAAGAAAGAGCCTTAGTTACAATTGAGAAGGAGGTCGAAAGATTGTTGCAAAATAACCATCCTTGGGCATTCTTCGTTTCTCTCCCCCCTAAAAGTAAAAAGCAATACTTTTTTGCAAACTTAACAAAGATACTGCCAGTCAAGGTCACTCATTATGAGTCTATTTTAGATCTAGCAGAGTTCCAATTAAGTGGTGAATTTTCAGATAAACTTGCATGGAAACTTGCGAGTCTATACGGAAGAGTTGGAACAAAAGACTATTCTTCCGTAGAGATAAAAAAAATAAGTTCTGATATCTTTACAATAGTTGAAAATAAAGTATTTGGTTTATCTAAAAAGTTCACAGACTTTGATTCAGATACTTTTAAAAAATTAAAAAAAGAGCTTAACAAAGCAAAGAGCTCAGCAACGCCAGAAGTAAACGTTGCTCAAGCAATAAAAAATGCATTTAACAAGGATACATAGCTTTTTTCTTCTCAATATGACCGGACGTGACTCACGTTCGCTCTGTTGTTAATGATCCTTACTTAACTTGTTGGATTAACTTAAACCAAGATAAATCCACCAAAATAAAAAAGCCCACTCAACGAGTGGGCTTTTTTGTTTTTATGGATATTAGTAAGCGATCTAATTGCTCTTGGCGGTTGCCTACAGGATGTAGGTATGTCGCGGAGGCCATGGATGGCCGAGAGCGACTCCCATGCAAACTTGCCAACATTCTTAACTAACTTCCCAAAAAACAATTTCGCTTTAATATATGGCTCTAGGTCACTTTCCGTTGATCTTGTATTAAGAAAAGCATCTGGAACTTTTTATGTTTGTGTTTAGTAGCGCTTTTTGACGCTTTTACTTTACTGTTAGACAGTGAAACTTTTTTTCTGATATAAGCTCATTATCTTTAAGATTTGTAACTACAATTTTAAGTCCGTCTTCAGTTTTTATATAATCTCTTACGATCTCAATAAAATACTTATTCTTATATTTTCCAGCGAAGACCTCACTAAGAGTATCCTGAGAACAACTTCCCATAGTGTAAGCATTAACATAGTTATTCGTTAAAAATTCTCTCTTTAGTCCATCAGTGAAAACTCGATCAGTATAAAATGAGAAGTGAACATCGAATGCATGAGTACCGTCAACGATAACTTCCTCAATGTTTACATTAAAGTCGGCAAAGTTATTCTCGCAGTGATATTGAGATTCAAATTGTGGACATGCATATATTGCAGTGGCCATGAGTAATACTAAAATAGTTTTCATTTTTCCCCCTAAGAATATTTAAACTATTATCAGAAATTAAGATTAATTGGTCAATTATTGTGCACAGCAACTACTTTATAATTGTTTTAGGTGCTTTATTTTATGACTAATTCGAAAAGCCTTTTGAAAATAGACTCATTATCTAAATTCTTAAGTTCTCCCTGTACTGAATAGCAATATATGTCAGCAAAACAGAGTATTTCAGGGTCTGGTTTACAAAAAATAACATCAAAAGCTAGCCTGTTTTTTCCATATAAGCCCCGATGTATCATTTTTGCAGAAAATATTAACAAATCCCCTTTTCAATATTTAGCTCCAGGTCACTTTTCGTTGACCTTGCGT
>NZ_QDKL01000004.1 GCF_003346865.1 Halobacteriovorax vibrionivorans
CATGGCCAGTAGGAAAAAGTATAAAGCCTCCTCGAGCATAGGCCGGATATATGGAAGCTTATTTTAAGACCTACTGACTTAATTTATCTTGTTTCAAGGGACGGATTCATATATGGAACGATTATCTATATTTTAAATTCATTTAATGCGTACAATCCTAAGTGATTATTATTAAATTATAACCTAATAATGAATACGATCATTAAATTTTAAATGACTTAAAAAAGAGGATTATGGTTAGGTGGTATGCGATGGATTTGCCCTCTCCCATTCAAACAAGTCATAAAGAAAAATCTCTGGCGCGCATGGTGTCCGACTCGTCCCATCGTGGGACTCGCTGGATTGTTCGGCTTCATCTGCTCCTGCAGATGCCGCCTCCAAAACTCGGGAAGACATGTTTAAATTCGAGACTCGGACTCAGAAAATAAAAAAGCCTCCCATTGGGAGGCTTTTTTATTTTGGAGGACGAGACCGGATTTGAACCGGTGAAAAACAGTTTTGCAAACTGCCCTATTAGACCACTCTAGCACCCGTCCGCATGAATGATTTTAGATTTTCTATAATATGGATATTTTTTGATAAGTCAATCTAAATACTTAAGAATATTGACCTGCCACTAATGCAGCAGGCCTATATTAAGTATTGAAAATTAACTTGGAAGACGTAATTAAGCTTCGCGAATTACGTATTTGTCCTTACCTTCATCAACCATTTCACGTAGCTGCTTTCCAACTTTGAAGAAAGGTACTTTCTTAGGTGGAACCTTAACAACCTTACCAGTCTTAGGGTTACGCCCTTCATAAGCTTTGTAATTACGATTAGCAAATGAACCAAAACCTCTGATTTCGATTCTTTCGTCGTTAAATAAAGCATTGATCATGTCATCAAAACAAATATTTACAACTGTTTCGGCCTGCTTGTGAGTTACATTGGCCTGCTTTTCAATTGCTGCGATCAAATCTGCTTTTGTCATTTTTATCTCCTCTCTAACGTTACGAGAACTTATTTTACTTCTAAACTTAATTCCACGATATTTAGTTACCTACTTATCGTCCAAGTCTCTAAAAACATTAGATATATTTATAATGCCACAAAATATTTACTGCTACTTAGTGCCTGCTAAAACTTCCACATATTATAACACATTGAAATTACATAAAAACGGACAAAAACACGAGGAAATGTAAGAAATTAACCTAAAATTAAAGAAGTAATAGAAAAATGGCGATTAAGTACTTAGATATTTGAGGGATTTAAGCCAATGAAGGTAATTTATCTAATTCTATTCATGTTTATAACTAGTTCATGTGTTCCACAGGTTGCACGTCCAGACGGATTCTTTGACGATGTGGAATTCTCAGATACATGTGAAGGACTATACTTTCTCCTAAACGAAGGAAATGTCTGTGCTTCTTCATGTAATGACGGTGAAGTTGTTGCTGATGAAGAACAATTAGAAAAAATACTTGTCGATAATGATTTTGAAGAATTTATCCTAGATAATATCGAAATTTCTGAAGGTGTTTGTATTACTCCTCCTGAGGTTATTGAAAGACCAAGTGATTCAATTTTTATCGATGATGACTTTTGTATTTGTAAGAATCAAAAAGTGGCCTCAGTAACAAGTGGACCAGATTGTGCAGCGACATGTCTTGAAAAAGAAGTTACTGTTGCAACGATTTTTGGAAGTGTTACTCCAGGTGCAAAAGTAAAAGATGATGAACAGCTACAGAACCTATTTGGTTTTTGTAATAATGCTTTAGATAATACTCCAGATGGACAAGATGCGAACCCACCATCATGTGAGCTCATAGCTACAGATATTGATGGAAGACGATTTGCAACGAACCTTAAAACTTATCAAGGAACAAACCTCTTTGAAGCGAATTTAGAATCAACTGGTGCGCGTTTTGGGGAAGCTTATACTTTTCATATCGAAGAGACAGGCTCTGGAATTGAAAACGCACAAAGTGATTACGAACAATTTAAATTATTTGAACCAGGTGATGATGATGAGTACGAAGGAAATTTAAAGATTAAACTCGTTTCTCAATACACTTGTATGATCCGTGCAACGGCCACAAGCCCAAATTACGATGCATCACAATCAATTTATCTTGATACAATTAGAAAGCACTTCTATATGCCAATTGACTACCCTACACCTTACTTACCACCAGGTGTGAGTGATACAATCTTTTGTCATGACTATATTAAAGAAGGTCAAACTGATGATGCTCCACAGTTTTCAAGACTTGAGCTTACGCCAGGTCACTTCTCATTATGGGATGTAAATGATGTGCGTTTTATAAAAGATGGTGAGATTAGAACTGTTGATTACTTAATCAAACAGAGAATGATTGACATGGGTGCTAATGTTAGTGGAAATAAAGAATACTTTGCTCCGCTTGAAACATGTGTCGCTCCAAACGTAAGTGTTGAAGATGGTGGCATGCCAGAGGCCTGTACTTCAGCAGACTCAGGCTTAATTTCTTCAGGATTAGCAATGATTCCATTCTTTACTGACAATTCTGGAAATGCAATCTGTCCTGGTGAAGCTGAATATAATTCAAGCACAATTGAATTTAGAGCTATTGGAGAGATCGTTGGTGTCCCAACAGAGGGTCTCTACTTTGCCAAAGGTCCGAGAGAAGTTATCGATCTTGGTGACGGAAATAAACAAGAAGTAAAACCAGCAGACGTTATGTTCATTCGTGAGTCACAACTTAAAAAGATTTGGTTCCACCTAACAAGTAATGGTGTTCACTATAAACCAACAGCAGATACTGTATCGCAGCCAACGTATTTCTATTGGCCAGCAGATGAAGATGCACCATACGTTCAAAAACGTGGATATCAGAAGCTATATCAAGTTATGCACTCAAGTGAGTTAACAAGTAGTGGATACACAACATCTATTCCTACAACGATCAAACCACTTGATAGAAAAATGGCCTGTATACCAATTACCCAACAGTAATCTTAGAAAGCCTTAAAGAAATTTAGAGAACACGTTCGACAAAAATGTCCACCGTTGGACCTAAGTAGTCTTTATATAAGAAATAAAGAATCCCTACTTTTAGACCTGTTGAGATTACAAAGAATAAGAGTCCTTTAACAAAACGAGTGAGGATAAAGTCATCTTTTTTAATGATCTTACGTCTTAGAAAGAAGTTAATAATAATTAAGCCTATAATCGTAAAGAATGCCAGCTTCATAACCTTCTTATCTTGAGTTAATTCAAAAAGGTATAGTAAAGCCTTTTCATCCTTTACCATTCCAATGAGAAAGCTTGTAAGCCTCTCTGAATTGATAAGAAAGCCGGCCATAGGCTTACCTTCAAGAGATGAATGAATCATTTGAGCGATTTCATCACCAGGCATGTATTTGAATTGAGAATTAATCATTTTAATGGCCATACGCATTTGAGCAGGATTTGTTTTAGAAATACCTGTCGTGCCTAGGCCTTGGGGCAAAGCTTTAGAACCATTTGTCGATAGCTCACTGGCCTTTAATTTCTCACTCAAATCTTTTAGATTTGGTGTTTCACCACTTTCGTCTTGGTCACTGTTTTCGATTTGCTTTGAAAGAGTATTAATCGACTCTTGTAGCTCCTCTATTTTATTTTCATTTGATTGGTGATGCTCGCCACGATCGTAGTCCTCACCATAAGCGAAAACCCCATGCGTCCAAAAAAGAACGCATAGGGATAATATAAGAAAATTAAAATTAATTAATGTCTTAAGCTTGTGCATTTACTGTATTTGAACTCTTTCCATCTCTTAGACGATCAAATAATAAAACAACAGGTGCTGCAACGAAAACAGATGAGTAAGTACCAACAACAACACCAAGAGTGATTGCCATAAAGAAATCACGAATAGCGAGACCACCGATAAAGAACATTGTTGCTGATACAAATAGCGTTGTACCAGAAGTTAGAATTGTTCTTGAAAGTGTTTCGTTAATTGCATTGTTGATATGCTCTTTAATATCACGGCCGACAAACTTTGCCTCGTGCTCACGAACACGGTCATAAACAATAACCGTATCGTTTACTGAGTAACCAATAACCGCAAGAATGGCAGCAACAGTTTGAAGTGTGAATTCAGTTCCAGTAAGAGCAAAAACACCTAGGATGATTGAAACATCGTGGAATAGAGCAACAATTGCACCTGGTGAGTATTTAAAGTCAAAGCGAAGACCTACATAGACCATAATCGCTAGAAGTGCCCATAGCATCGCTAGGAAACCTGACTTTCTAAGCTCAGCACCGGCCTTTGGACCAACGATATCAACCTTTCTAATCTCAACACCGTCAGCTGCATACTTAGACGTTAAAGTCTTTGAAACTTTATCTGTTACTTCATTAAGGTTTTCTTCATTTGCCGAAACCTTAAGTAGGTATTCATTTTCAGATGCTTCACCAATTGTCTGCATTGTGATTCCAGAGAATCCTGCATCCTTCATGGACTTTCTTAATTCATTTAGATTTTCAGATTTTTGAAACTTAACTTGAATTTCAGCACCACCACGGAAATCTACCCCATACTTCATTTTAGTTGCAATAAGGAAGACAGATCCGATTACTAATATTGCTGAGATAATTGATGTTATCCCAAACTTTTTTACAAAATTGATATTTGTATTACTTCTAATTATTTCAAACATTAATTACTCCAACCTTAAATACTTAAATCCTGACCTTCAACTTTATTCATATAGAATTCGAAGAAGATTTTAGAAACAAAGTAAGATGTATAAACTGTTGCAAAGATACCGATAAGTAGTGTTACCGCAAAACCTCTAATTGGACCTGTACCAAAGTTTAGTAGACAGATACCTGCAAGTGCAGTTGTGATATTGGCATCAATAATTGTCCAGAATGCAGAGTTAAAACCATTTTCAACGGCTTTATAGAAGCCTACATTCTTACGTATCTCCTCTCGAATACGCTCGTAGATAATGATATTAGCATCAATTGCCATACCAACAGTAAGAGCGATCCCAGCAATACCAGGAAGAGTAAGAGTAGCACCTAGCCCAACTAACATCGCAAGGATAATTAGAACGTTTAGTGCAAGAGTTGTAATAGCAAACATCCCAGAAACTCTGTAGTAAACTAAGATAAATCCAAATACAAGAACACACCCGATGATGGCAGCAAATCTTGCCTTATCAATTGAGTCAGCTCCAAGAGATGGACCAACTGTTCTTTGCTCTAAGAAATCAAGTTGAACAGGAAGAGCACCAGCTCTAAGAACTAAAGCAAGGTCTCTTGCTTCTTTCAGTTGCTCGTTGTAGCTCTTTCCACCAAGTGAAATCGTTGCACGTCCACCAGCAATTTTACCGTTGATACGCGGAGCTGAGTAAACATTTCCATCAAGTGTAATTGCCATTAAACGGCCAACATTTTCTCCCGTAACTTCAGCAAAGATCTTTGCTCCACGAGACTTAAAGTTTAGACCAACTTCTGGTTGATTATTTTGTTGTGGATTAAATTGAACTCTTGCATCTTCAAGGTCTTCACCTGTAAGACGTGGAGTTGCTTCAATAAGATATGGTACAAGTTGTAAAATATCACCCTTAGCATTAGTTACACGCTCAAAAGCAAGAACATGGCCCTTAGGTAGGTCTTGTCTTACTAATTCATTAACCTTTGATACATAAGTTGAGAAACGCTCACCTTTTTTGTACTCAAGCCCTTCTTCTTTTGCCTTTGATACCCAACCCTGGATAGTTGCAGGAGCAATTTCAGAATTTACCATTTTGAACTCAAGCTTAGCTGTTTTACCAATAAGCTCTTTTGCTCTTTCAATATCCTTAACACCAGGAAGTTGAACAACGATACGATCTGTCCCTTGTGAAACGATTTCTGGCTCTGTTACACCAAATTCGTCAATACGGTTACGGATAACCTCAATCGATCTTTTCACTGACTGTTCTTCGATATCAGTTTTAACTTTCTTAGTTAGAGCGATTGAAATCGTACTTCCTGTATCACCTGTGATTCTGATTAAACCATTATAAGTGTCATGAATAACACTTTTTACAGCTTCATTATCAGCAGCTGAATTCAGAAGAATCTCAAGCTTTGGATCAAGAGGATCTGATGCATCGATATCACCTAGCTTGAATCCACTTCCCGTTTCATCTTTAAAGCTAAATTCTACACGACGTGCATAACCCTTTACTTCATCTTTATAAACTTTCTTAAAGTCGATCCCTAGGATCATATAAAGACCACCTTGAAGGTCTAGACCTAGGTTAATCTTGGACTTTACAGGAAAGTTATCTGTTTCTTTAAAATTAAATGCAGTAGGTACTATTGAAATACCTGAAATGATCGCTACGATAAGTAAAAATACGAAGCGATACCACCAGCCTCTTCTCATTAGATTCTCCTAATCCTTGGGTTTTCTTAGATTTTCTCAATATCTGAGTTAAATAAACTACAAAAATTATATGAGAATAACTACTTAAAAACAATATGAAGAATAGATTAATTTCAGAAACTTACGAGTCTTTTGATTTTGGGTTTTCTGCTTCGACTTTATCTTGTGATGCATCAACGACTTCATCCTGCCCAGACTCGAGCTGCGCATCGTTTTGTGTTGATTGATCGGCGACTTTTTCAGTTGCTGCTGAGTTTTGCTCAGCAGCATCATTTACGTGATCCATTAAGTCATCTTTGGCCTTTTGGAACTCTCTTAGTCCTTTTCCTAAACCTTTTGCAAGTTCAGGTAGTTTCTTAGGCCCGATAAAAATCAGGGCAAAAACTAAAACAATGAGTAACTCTCCAGCTCCAAAGCCACCAAACATACTTAACTCTCTTTAAGAATAAGACTATTTGTCTTGTTTATTAGAAAGGATTGCTTCTTCTAATCCACCAAGTTGTGAACGAAGAACCTTAATTTTAACACCTTCTGCAATTTCAAGGTCAACAATCTTTTCAGTCATCCCAACAATTGTACCAAAAATTCCAGACTTTGTGTAAACACGATTACCTTTTTCAAGAGTATCAAGCATTTTCTTTTCTGCTTCGATCTGTTTTTTCTGAGGTCTAAAAACTAGAAAATAAAAAATAGCGACAACAGCAATGATTGGAACAAAGTTCATAGCAGTACTTGGCTGTCCAGCAGCTGCACCTTGTGCATATGCGTTTGAGATAAATAAATCTAACATTAATTTCTCCTAATAGAGTTTTAAATTATTGGCCTGCGGCCCATTTTCGTGAAGTGTATCTGTTATAAAATTCTTTATAATAATCGTCAAACCTATCATCAAGAATCGCTTGTCGTGCATCTTGAGTCATCTTAATCATGAAATAGAGATTATGATAAGTAATAAGGTTCCCAGCTAGGAACTCTCCAGTTGTATAAAGATGACGAATATATGAGCGTGAATAAGTCTTACAAACCTTGCAATCACAACTAGGATCAGCTGGAAGTGTGTCCTCTCTAAAGCGAAGGTTTTTAATATTAAGTGGCCCATCATGTGTTAAGAACTGGCCGTTACGAGCGTTTCTTGTAGGAAGAACGCAATCAAACATATCAATACCAGCGCGAATCCCGTTTAGAATATCAAGAGGCTTACCAACTCCCATTAGGTATCTTGGTTTTTGATCAGGCATCGTGTGAACAAAGTCATTTAGGAAATCCACCATCTCTTCATTCTTTTCTCCAACAGAAAGTCCCCCAAGAGCAAGGCCTGGAAAGTCCATCTCTTCAAGTCGTTGCATACATTCCGTACGCAGGTCTTTATGGAGTCCTCCTTGAACAATTCCAAAAAGTTTTTGATAGTCGCGAAGCTTATAATCAATACAACGCTTGGCCCATCTTAAAGTTAGCTCCATACTTTCACGAAGAGTATCTTTTGTAGCAGGAAGTTTTGGGCATTCATCAAATGCCATAACAATATCTGAGCCTAGGCCCTTTTGAATCTCCATACTTTTTTCTGGAGAGATGAGATGCTTTGACCCATCGATATGTGAAGAGAAAGTCACCCCTTCTTCTGTAATTTTATTGATATCTGAAAGTGAGAATACTTGGAATCCACCTGAGTCAGTAAGGATTGGTTTATCCCAATTCATGAAGCCATGAAGGCCACCACCAACTTTTTCAATGAGCTCATGCCCTGGCCTTAAGTATAAGTGATAAGTATTTCCAAGAATAATTTGTGCATTCATTTCATACAAATCTTCTTGCCACATACACTTAACAGATGCACGAGTTCCAACAGGCATAAAGATAGGTGTTTTAATCTCACCGTGCTCAGTTGTAATTGTTGTTGCGCGGGCCTTACCGCTATATCCTTCAACTTTAATCATATTCAATTACCTCAATATCAACATCGCATCACCATAAGAGAAAAAGCGGTACTTCTCTTTCACAGCAATGTCATATAATTCAAGAGTCTTTTCACGACCGATTAACGCACTAACAAGCATAAGTAGTGTCGATTTTGGTAGATGAAAATTCGTTATTAAACCATCAATACTTTTCACATCCACACCTGGATGAAGAAAAATATCTGTGTCTTTAAGTTCACCAGGAGTATAGTTTTCAACTCCTGCCTGCCATATCGTCTCAAGTGTTCTTAAACTTGTTGTCCCAACAGCAAATCGTTTTTTTGCATTTTTAATCTTTTCAAAATCATTCTTATCAACGCAATAATTTTCACTATGCATTTTATGATCTTCTAGATTATCGACTTTAACAGGAGCAAATGTTCCAAGCCCAACATGTAATGTTACCTTGGCAATATCGTGACCTTCTTCTTTTATTTTTGATAGAAGTTCATCTGTGAAGTGTAGGCCAGCAGTTGGTGCAGCAACACTTCCCAACTCATTAGCAAAAACTGTTTGATAATCTTTCTTATCTTGCTCATCAGACTCTCCTCCTCGAATATAAGGAGGAATTGGAACAAGAGCATGTGCGTTTAAATAATTAATAAGATCATTACCAATGAGAGAAGGTCGAATCAAAAACTCCCCTTCTATATTTCCATTGATTTCAATCTTAAGACCGTCTTCAAAATGATAGATATCACCAGCTTTCTTTTTCCCATTGGCCTTAACAAGAGCGCGATATAGGCCATCTTTATTTGGCTCAACAGTTAGAAAAAAGACCTCAATACTTCCACCAGTTTCTTTCTTACCTTTTAGACGACATGGAAACACCTTACTCTGATTTAATACAAGAGTTGTCTCCTGCGGTAGAAAATTAACTAACTCATTAAAAGTGTGATGAGAAACTGTATCAGTCTGACAGTTATAGACGAGAAGACGCGAATGATGACGTCCCTCAACTGGCCTAGTCGCAATTAGCTCCTTAGGCAAATCGTAGTCATATGCAGACAGTTGCAAATCTTCTTTATTTATAGGCTTATCCATAGGGCGGATAGTAGCGTGAAATTAGGTAATCGTCATCATGTAAGTTTTTCAAATTACAACTTTCTTATGTTCAATATTAGAGAAAACTGCAAAAACTTACAAAAATTAAAAGAGAGGGAATCTTGAAGCACAAATTATTTAAAATCGCTGCACTTTCATTAGTTATTTCAACAAATGCTATGGCCATGAATAAAGTAATCTACGGCCAGGATAATCGCGTTAGTATTGAAGAATCTGACAAAGGATTTCTTGTTGATAGTGTTGCAGCAATGGTACCAAGTTATATTTTTGCGAGATCAGAATCAGGTGAAGTTCTGGACTCGATTTTTAAGAGTTTTCCTACTCTAAAATCTCATAGAGGTTACCCAACGTGTTCAGATATGAAATTCAGATCTGAACCAACAATATCTAGCTGTACTGGTTTTTTAATTGGTGAAAACCTTCTTATGACAGCAGGTCACTGCATGATTAAGGGCGGGACTCAAGTAGCAGACACAGTATCAGATAGCTGTAAGAAAAATAAATGGGTCTTTAACTACAAGGCAACTTCTGTAAACTCAGATGGGAAATTAGTCATTGAAAAGAATGAAGTATATGGATGTAAGAGAGTTGTTGCAGCATCTTACACTGGTCTTCTAGACTATGCAGTCGTTGAACTGGATCGTCGCGCAGCAGATAAGAAGCCACTAAAGCTAAATCTTAAATCAACTGCAGTAAAAGAAGGTACTGATATTTATGTTGCTGGCCACCCTACTGGACTACCACTTAAGGTATCTGGTGATGCAAAAATTGTAACAAATAAACCATATCGAAATGATGTCACAACAGATCTTGATACATTTGCAGGAAATTCAGGTTCTCCTGTTCTAAATTCGAAAGATGAAGTTGTAGGAATTCTTGTTGCAGGTGAAATCGACTATGTTTTTGACTACGATAAAATGTGTTACCGCGTAAATAAGTGTGAAGGACAAGGTAAGAAATGTGACCGTATGTCTTATCCATCAAAAGGCGCAATGGGTGAAACTGTAACGAAAATCGCAGCAGCAAACCACGACTATGTTTTAAAGAAAGTTTTAGGTCCACTTTTCATAAACCAAAATGGACTTATCAGTGAAGAAGAAGATGAAGAAGAAATCGTTGAAGAAGTTGAAGAGATCTTAAATGCAGGATTCTAAAACAAAGAAAGTCCAAAATGGACGTATCAGTAAAGAAGAAATTAATAAGCTTGAGCTTATTGATTTTGATGGAAAGATCCACTTAATTGATACGGAAGAGAAGTCGCAACAAGCGCAAGAGAGTTTTCAAAAACATTTAGAAGATAATTCAATTACAGGCCTTGATACAGAATCAAGGCCTTCTTTTAAAAAGAGCGATAATTTTCAAATCAGTCTTGTTCAGGTTTCTTTTGAAGATGAGTGCTATCTTTTTCGCCTTAATCTAATTCAATGCCCAGATTACTTAAGAGAGTATCTCGAAAATCCTGATATTATTAAGACAGGTGTTGCCATTAAAGATGACTGTCGTGATTTAAAGAAACACTTTCAGATAACGGCTAAAGGCGTGATTGATGTTCAGGATCTGGCCAAGAAAGCTGGGTATGTCACACTTGGGCTGAGGTCACTAACGGGACTTCTAATGAATCGCAAGATCTCCAAGGCAGCAAAGCTTACTAACTGGGAAAATCCAAAGTTGACGCCACCACAGATACGTTATGCGGCCACTGATGCTTGGATTTCACTAAAGCTTTATCAGGCCCTAAAGTTGAAAGAATCGTAAACTTTATTCATTAAATCCCAACATTCTTTATCAAAAATATGCTTATGGATATGAAGTATTTAAAGTATATTTTTGCAATTCTTCTCACATTGGCGGCCATTGACGTCTTAGGGGCCCCAAGCAATCAACCCGGTCCTTATCAATTTAATAGTTTTGAAATGGATAACCCTTACGAAGAGGCGGCCAAGGATGACGATAAGAAAATCAGAAGGCCATCATCTGAAGAAGAGTATAAATTTAAGTATGAATTAGAGCAGAGACCGAAGTGGCAGGACATAGAAGAGCACTGCGGGGACCGTTGTATCTATCCTGACTCAAGAGGAAACTAATTTCAACAACTTAGATTAGGAAAAAAATTTCCTAAATCATATTTTTGAACATTGTTCTATAATTTTTGTAGAACAAATTATGTTTAAATACGCCATTTTACCTATATTTATACTCTTTTTTACCTCTTGTTCAGGAGGGGTTGATGGAGCGTCTGGAATCTCAGTGACTCCAGTAACACAAGAAGCACCAACTGGTGCTGCAATTGTCAGCACAGTCATTACAGGGGGCCTTCCACAAGATGCCCCTCAAGTAACTTGGACTAACCCAGCATCTTTTAGTCATATCGAATACGCAATAGGAACAACAGCTGGTGGAGCTGAACTTGTGCCATGGAAAAATATCGCCACAGCAGCATCACATACAGAAGTCTCTCTAACTGGCCTAACTGAATGCACTCCTTATTATCCATCTGTTAAAGCAGTTGGCACTACAGCAGTTGAATCAGCAACAGTTACAACACCTAGCTTTTATTGGGATAATACTGCCCCCACTTCTCTTGGCGTTCCCGATGTTTCAGCAGATGATGCAACAGTTAGTTCATCAACGACAACTACCTGGAGCGCTGCAGTTGATAATTGCCAAATCGATCATTACGAAATTGCTATTGGAACAAACCCAGGTCTTACAAATGTCCAAGGCTGGATCGATATCGGAAATGTTACAAGTTATAAATTACGTGACGGTGTGGACGGAGCAAGCTTTACACTAACAGAGGGCTCTAATTACTATATTACATTAACTGCTTATGATGGTGCTGGTTTTAGCATAAGTCAGGACTCTGTAGCTTTTCAGGTTTTTAATCCAGCAACTTCTCTTCCAAATATGGTTGTTAGACTGGATGCTAATGACTTATCTTCTATGCTAGATAACACTGGAAAGAATGCGGCCAATGGAGCTTTTAACGGATTTGTTCAGGATTGGCTTGATACATCTGGCTCAGCTAATGTTCATGATTTCTATACAGGCAATGCATCCCCTTCATTTGATAATCTTGATAACCACGTTGTCTTTAATGGTAGTACTCAAAACCTATCTGTTGCAAACCATGCTGACCTAAATACGGCCACGACAAATCAACGAAATATCACCGCTTCTTTTGAGACTTCGGCCGATACAAATACGTTCCAAGTTATCTATGAAGAAGGTGGCTCATCACGAGGAATGAATATTTATATTAGTGGCAATAATCTCTATTGTGGGTTCTGGAATTTGACTGACGATGGCGATGGTATCCAACCATTTACCTTTGTCTCAGCGCCAATCTCAACAAATACCATCTACCACGTAACTTGGGTCTTTGATTACACAAATTACACTGGGCCAGCGGGGCCTGACGGCGACCTTACTTGCTATGTCAACGGAAGTTCAATAGGATCAACAACCTCAACGTCACTTCTCTACGCCCATTCAGGGACAATATCCCTTGGGTCTTACTCAGGTGATACATACGATCACAATGGCACTCTCAGTGGTGACGGAGGCTATTTAAACGCTGATATTATGGAGCTTATGCTCTTTAATGATCCACCTGATGCCACTACTGTGAACACTATTCATACATACCTTGAAGATAAGTGGAACTAATCTAGCGAGATTAGTAATCATCTGCTATAAATCCCTCATGAATTTAAGTGTTTTTGATATTTACTCAGTTGGAATTGGGCCAAGTAGCTCACATACAGTTGGACCAATGAAGGCCGCTAAGGACTTTATGGATCGTCTCATGGAACATGGACTCTATGAGCAAACTCAACTTGTATCAACAGCACTCTATGGCTCTTTAGCTCTTACAGGTAAAGGCCATGGAACAGATACGGCAATCATTCTAGGCTTAAGTGGACACACTCCAGAAGAAATTTGTCCAGATCGTGTCGATGGAATCCTTGAACGCGCTAATAAGGCACATAAACTAGAATTTTATGAAGATCATAAGCACGCCAAAATTGTCGACTTTAATCCTCGTGAGCATATCTTATTTCATCGCAGTCAAACACTAGATTTTCATTCGAACGGAATGTGCTTTCAAGCAATTGATGAAAATGGAAAAGAGCTTTTTAAGAAAATTTATTACTCAATCGGTGGTGGATTTATAATCGCTGAGGGTGAAAATAATAAAGGCGACATATTCTCACAACACGAAAGCAAAGTTAAATATCCATTCACTTATGGAGATGAATTACTATCTCAAGCAAAGAAGAATAATCTTACGATTTGCGAACTCATTAAGGCCAATGAAAAAAGCTGGCGCACTGAAGATGAAATCAATACAGGAATGCTTGCTATTTGGGATGCAATGAATAGTTGTATTAAAAGGGGCCTAAAAGCAGAAGGCCAACTTCCAGGCGGTCTAAAGGTAAACAAAAGAGCAAAGAAGCTCCATGCAGCTCTACTGAAGAAAGACTGCCAGAAAAACCTTGATCCTCTTACTATTATGGACTGGGTAAACCTATTTGCAATCTCAGTTAACGAAGAAAATGCATCAGGCGGAAAAGTTGTGACAGCTCCAACAAATGGTGCAGCAGGAATTATCCCGGCCGTTGTGAAGTATTATTTAAAGTTTGTTAAAGACGCTACAATTGATAAGGTTATCGACTTCTTACTCGTTGCAGGAGCAATCGGCGTTCTCTACAAGAAGAATGCATCTATTTCTGGTGCTGAAGTGGGTTGCCAAGGTGAAGTTGGCGTTGCTTGCTCAATGGCAGCAGCAGGTCTTGCCCAAGTTCTTGGTGGAACTAACGAACAGATAGAAAACGCAGCAGAGATAGCAATGGAGCATAACCTAGGGCTAACTTGTGATCCAATTGGTGGCCTTGTGCAAATCCCATGTATTGAAAGAAATGCAATGGGTGCAGTAAAAGCAATAAATGCTGCAAGAATGGCAATGCGCGGAGACGGAAGTCACTACGTTAGCCTCGATAAAGTTATCAAAACCATGAAAGATACAGGTGCTGATATGCAAACCAAGTATAAAGAAACTAGTCGTGGTGGTTTAGCTGTTAATGTCACTGAATGTTAAATCAGTTACTTAGACACGTTACTTATTTCATACGTTAATTCAAAGGCTTTCAATTTCCTTCTAGCTATCATAGAAAAACATATTTTATAGAACAATTGATTAGAGAAAGTTAGGGAGAGAATATGAAGAAGCTGCTACTTATGTGCGCGATGACGATGTGTTTTGTGTCATGTTCAAAAGTTAAAGATAAAATCAAACAAATTGAAAATAACCTTGAGACAACGGCCCAAGGAGCACGCTCTGGTATGGCATCTGGTGCTAGAGATAACCAGATGGAAAAAGTAAGAGACCCTAAAATTGATATTGCTGGAAAGATCACAGCAGCAGCAAAATTTTATAAAGCACTAGAATTCAACTCTTGGAACCCAGGAACATCATATGATGATAGCTTTTCAAGAAGAGAGATGCTTCTTGATGCTTCAAAAGAATTTATTAGAAATTTAACAGATATCTACTCACAAGTTGAAGATAAGATTGAAGATGGAAAGCTTACCCCTATACATCTAGATTGGAGCAAACCTAAGAAATTCGAAAAATACAATTATGACAAGGCCTTTTATGCAATGGCCGTAGCAATGCATGAGAAACACTTCTTACAAGAAAAGAATGCAAGTAAGAACAAATTCACTGCAGTTTCATTCTACGATATTTTAAAGTCAACTTTAAAAAGAGAATATGCGGGAGCAAACCTAACAGAAGCTGAAAGAGAGCTTATGACATACTCAAATCGTAAAATGATTATCGCACTTCTTAATGCAAGAATTGATATGATCTTAGCACTTGCAATTAAAGACTCAATGGATAGCTCTGATGTAAAGATAATGTCAGCAGGCCTATACCTAATGACAGGAAAGCTTGGAAAGCTTGCCTTCCCATCGATTCTTGAAAAATCGACACTGACAAACAAGCAGAAAACAAATGAAAAATACGAAGAGGCCCTGTCAACGTATGACTTCATGTTAGAGATCGGTGAGAGACCAGAAATTGACAAGCGTGTAAAAAATATTCTTGATAACGTTATTCTTCCAGAGCTTACTTATGAGCAAGAAAGTGATGGCGAGGTTCAAAAGTATCATGGATACCTAGAACAATTTCAAAAGATGTAATATAGCTATATATAAATATGAAAGAAGGCCTCATTTAAGAGGCCTTTTTTATTTCTTAAAATGATCTAAAAACTCTTGCGGCGCCTTACTTAATTTACGGGTTTCATAATCAAAGAATACAATTCCATTCTTAGCAAAGGCAATGGTTTTACTTCCACAGCTAAACTTATATAAGAGATCATATCCGTACTCATTGATATCTTCGACATACATTTCCACCTCGAGGAGATCACCGTAAAAAGCCTCACCACGATACATATAGGCAGCATCGGCCTGGATAAGAGACTTCCCAAAGCAATCAAGTTCTGTATGTCCAATAGACTTTAGGAAACGTAGACGACCTTCGTGACAAAGAGTTGCCACTGCATCATTTCCCATATGGTTACCATAGTTGATGAAATTAACAGTTAATTCAATTTGAGTTCTATAGTCTGGTTCCCTATTTGGAACACTTAATTTGATTCTTGTCATACAAGTATTAAATGACAGAAGTTCTAATTCTTCAAGTGTTGCTTTAAAAGATCTCGCATGGCAACCTTGCACTTTCCTGTAGAATTATAAGTAAGAATATCAACAACCTCTGTCTTAATCGCTTCTGTATCTTTTGATATTACATTAGAATCCATAATTGCAGCAATTGAACGTCCATTACATTCCTTGGCAGCTTTAACTACGGCGTCATTAAAATCAAAACCATCAATCTTATAATTTTTATTATTTAATAGATATCCTAATATCTTTTTCGAATTATTAGCAATTGCATGAATCAAGAGAGAATTATCAGGACATTCTTTATAATCAAATACCTGACAGACTTTTTTATCATACTTTGATTCACTAACGCTGATAATGTCTTTTAGTACTTCTAAACGGTCATATTTAATAATATTTTTATATATAAACTTATCATTTAACCATTCTAATTTTGAATCTTCTCTCATGCCAGTTTTATAATATGAAACAAACTCGGATTTATCCTTGTTTTTAATTAGAGTTAAGGCCTTTGGTGATTCCTGCAAGTGATAAAGTCTCATTATTCCATAAGCAGACTCATTTTCATGGGAGATTTGAAAAACAAAAAATAAAATAACAACATGTATTGTTGCTAAAGTTCCTATAAACTTTAAATTCTGAAACAATTGATCTCTGAAGTTAAGTTTAATTAATCTTGTAATTTCGTGTTCATTTTCAGTCTTATCCCCAATCAATATTCTTCTAACAAACATCAAGTCAAAAAAGAGAACAAAGAGAAAGATTGAAAAATCAGGGGCCTTACTATTATCAAAGATCGATTCAAGAATAGTTACAACTAGTAAAAGATTTGCACCAACAAGAGTTATTATCAAAAGAAATGAGGGGATATTAATTAACAATATTCTTATATCACCTTTTGTTTTAAAAATTGCGACCTTATCAATAAAGTTCACTGTAGGTAGTATTGAATACAGAAACGGAATTTGAGCCAAAGCTAAAGCATAAAACAGAATACGTTCTGTTAAAGAATAGCCGATAAAAATATCGTCAAAGATATAGCTCGCTAGATACAGAAGACTTATAGAAGTATAAGGATTTCCTAAAAGTTTTTGAGCAATATTAATTACAACTTTTTCTTTGTAACTCAGAGGAAGCGCAAAGCTATAGAAATCGACTCCCTGGGGGCCTTTCCAAAAAAAGAATCTCGACTTTGACTTATTTAAATAAAGGCAGAAACCTAAAAGACTTATGAAATATGTTGGTAATGCATAAATATCGAAGAATAGATTTACGCCATAGATGACAAATGCCAGTAAGACAGCACACAGTGTTTTAATGAGAAATAATTTCTTATTTTCAGCAAAGTGAGAAAGGATAATTCTTTTTACAATACTAGGCTGCTTCATCACAAAGCTCCATATCTTGAATCATCACAACACGATTACTATTAAAAGTAGTGTCTTCAGGAATATTTGTTGCCATCAAAACACTTCTACCGCGTTTACACTCTTTTGCTAGTTCTTCACCTAGTAACTTCCTAGCAGCTCTATCTAGGACAGCAGTAATTTCATCCATTAAAATAAACTCAACTTCAGAGCTTATCGCTGCAATAAATTGTATTCTGGCCTTCATACCAGTAGAAAGTTCATAAACATACTTATCTCGATCTAGGCCAAATTTAATCAATAACTCTTCTTCTCTTTGAGAGTTATAATTTGGATACAAGATCTTATAATTATCAAGAATGTATCCAACACGAGAATTCTCATCAAAAGTGAGATCATGTGAGTTTAAAAATAAAGACTTAAATAACTCATGCCTTTTATTATTATATGGTGACAGCCCTAAAACACTAACATATCCGTCTAGAGGATGGCGAAGACCAAGAAGTAAGTTAACAAGAGTACTCTTACCTGAACCGTTCTTTCCAAGAAGAATAACAAATTCTCCTTTATTGATTTGAAGATTTAGATTTTTGAAAATAACTTCACCACTGGGATAAGTATAAGCAAGGTTTCTGATATCGAGGATACAATTTGAACTCATAAGAACTGCCTTAATGAATATATGATTAACTTTAAACAGCAATCATAACAGCAGTATAAAAATATCCAAAAATCAGAGTCTTATGTGTCGACTAAATAAAGACTGGTGCAATTATTTGAGGCGGCCCTAACCTATCAATTCATCAATATAAGAAATGACATCATCAAGGTTCTTCTTAATTCCCTTGTAAGAGAGAGTATCGTCAGTCATTGAGACAATGGCCTCTTTTAAGAGTTTAAGTTCTCTTGCAGGAATCTGCGCAACATCAAGAAAGTATGTTCGAATTGTAAATAAGCAAATATTCTCTTCTGCTAGACCTACCATATGCTGGCGTTCAATTCTCATATAGAGCTTGTGATTGCCGTCATTTTTAAAGCTTCGGCCATACCATAACTCATCAGAAACACCCTTAGGAGATTCAGGATGATGGTTTAGTCTCGTATCAGTTGAGAGTCCCCATGCAAACCTCTTAAATGGCCCTCGCTCGATTAGCGAGCGGGAAAGCCTTGTTGCATTCTTAGCAATTTGGCCAAAGTCTGCAACAGGTATGTGGATATGATTGAAGTCTTGAGAGATCTTCTCTCTAGGGTCCCAGTGATTTGGAAAGCATAGAGAAATAGCAATGGCCTTCTCACCTTTCATAAGAGCGAAGTCTTCCTGTGTATTAAGTGTCATCTGCGCAATAGAAGAATAGTCTTTACTTGCGCATTGATTTAAAAAGTTTTGATAAACACTTTCGTTACTTAAAAATTCTTCATCTAAGCAAAGATACTTATCTTTATTCTCATTAAAACAAATACTTTTTTGCTCAATATAATCATTAAAGTTTTGGTCTTTTAAAAAGACATCGCTATCAAGTGGAGAAAGGCCAGGAGAGACTTCATACTTACCTTTTCTTAAAGGAAATAGCTCCTCTTTAAATTCGAGTGGTTTTACTGGCGCATACATTACTTTATAGCCCTAATACTTTTTGTAAACGATCACCAATTTGAGGATGAGTTAACTGGCCAGAAAACTCTTTGGCCCAATCAACATGCCCTTTTGTATAAACATGTACTGGTGCAGCAGTGTGCCCACTTGTTGCCCAAACAACATTCTGCTCACTTGCGATGGCCTTAGCAATTAGTGATGTTCTGATATTTTTAAGATCATAATAATAATGATCATGATATCCTCTAAACTTAGGCACCTCACCTTTGTATAATTTTAAATTCTTTCTCCTGCGTTTTTCTTCAATTGCCTTAGCTAAGATTTCGCTACACTTACTAACACTTAAACGAACTGAAGTTGTCTCTTCAATAAGATCACATAGCGTTGAAGAAGTTTGCTGTGACTTTTCTAAATCTAAGAAGTCATCCCAAAGCTTAATTAAATTTGTCTTTTGAGAATATAGAAGATCTAAGACTCGATATGGGCCATAGTTGATAGATGTTTTAAACTTACGGTCTTTAAAAACTGAACCAGACAATTCAATCTCATCCTCTATTTTTCCAATATTATAACCAAATCCAAATCCACCTGTTTCATGATCCGCTGTAATAACTAAAAGTGTATCAGGGTCCTTACTAACCCAATCACTGATCCAATTAACAGTTTCATTAAATGAAAGCATCTCATGGAGCATACTTCCAGCATCATTTTGGTGACCGGCCCAATCAATTTGGCCACCTTCAATCATAAGAAAGAAGCCATCATCATTTTTAGAAAGAGTTTCAACAGCACTCTTTGACATCTCAAGAAGAGTTGGAATCTCACGTGACTCATCTTCTTTTTTATCACGAAACCATAAAGCTTCTGGCATATTGTGATTCGTGAAAAGACCTAAGACTTTCTTAGTTGGATCGATATTAGTAAGCTCACTTCTTTTATGAATTACTTGAAAGCCTTTATCTTTTGCCTCTTGTAATAGATTGCGATCATCTTTTCGTTTAGACTTAAGTGTGAAATGACCTTCTATTGCACTCTTCGTTCCCTTAGGTACAAAGCGGTTGGCCCCACCAGAAAACATAAGATCAGGAGCAACTTCAATCATACTTTGAGCAATTCTATCTTCAGACCATCGATTTGCAACATGAGCAGCAAAAGAGGCCGGTGTCGCATGAGTAAGTCTTGTATCTGATACCAGTCCAGTTTTGAGTCCTTTCTTTTGTGCCTTTTCTAAAATAGTTTTTGCAATCTCTCCTTCTTTATCCAATCCAATCATTTCAGACCTTGAAGGTGTACCAGTTGCTAATTGTGTAGCAGAACAAGCAGAGTCTACAACAATGCTCCCATACGGCTGAGTTGCAGAAACACCTAATTGATTAGTGTTCATATTTGCAAAGGCATAACGAACATTCTTCATCTTCGGATTTGAATTATATTTTAAGTAGTAATTTAATAATGAGATCTGACCTGGCCCCATTCCATCACCTATCATTAAAATAAGATTTTTTGGCCCTTTATTTGATGAGCTATTCATACAACTAGAAAGCAATAAAAGTGCACTTAAAAAGAAAGTAGAAGATATAGACCTATTAATCATTTATTATCCTTTAATATTTCGTTGAATATATTATTTTTTGCGTAATTGAGTAGTTCATCACATTCTAACACGTAATTTGTCCAAGCATGGAAACCTGATGAAAATTCCTTAAAGCTTACTTGTACACCTTCACGCATAAGTTTCTCATAAAACATAATACTATCGTCATAGAGAACATCATACTTTGCGACATAGATATTTGTCCTTGGAAGTAGAGATAAATCATCTGAGTAGAGAGGGAAAATATCAGGATCTTGAAGATGAATATCGCGATCAGAAATTGCATAATCAAGTAACTTTAAAAGCATTGATTTCGATAGGCCTGACTCCTCACCACTTTCAAAGCGATGTGCAGAGTCCGAGTCAAAATCACTTTGATAATGACCGGTAATAAGATGAATCTCTTTAATATCTAATTGATCGCTACGTTTTGCATTTTCAAGAGCACAAAGTGTAACGAGATTTGCACCGGCAGAAGTTCCAGTTAAGATAAACCTTTTAACTCCGCGTTTTTTTAAGTCTAATAGTAGCTTCAAGGACCAATCCACAATCTCTGGGATCGTCACTTCTGGACAAAGAGGATAATCAGGACACAGGATTGTTCTTCCAGATTCATTATAGAGGGCCTGACAAAATTGGGCCCCAGTTAACTCATCACCTGTTACATATCCACCAGAATGAAAGTGTAAAATACACTCTTGTTCGATTTTACTCTTATCTTTTGTCCATACAAGTATGCGTCGATCATCAAAAGAAAACTCGTCTTCTACATATTGAGTGTTCTCTTTTTCTACAATGGCCATAGCGCGACGTAATTCTTCGAGAGTAATTTTTGAAAATCGCTTTATTCCAGCATCAAAGAAAGCTTGCATAGATGCAAGTCTCTTTGTTGTTAGAAAGTCACGTATTGTTTCATTCATAGTTAAATCTTATTAAGTTCATAATAGTAAAGCCTGCTAAGTATATAAATAAACGCCTGATAATTAAAGATACTTCAGCTCATATTTTCCGACTAAAACAGTATGAATTTATTTCAACAGAAATTTCATAATAATCTGTTATTACACCGCAATAATTAACCTAAACAGATTCAACAGAGGTGATAAATATGAAACGAATTTTAGCTGCAACTTTTATCTTTATACTTACTTCAAACCCTGCATATGGTGCACAAGGTGAACAAGAAAAGAAAGAAATGAAAGATAAACAATCGAAATCACAAAAATCAAAAGTAGACAAAAAGAAAACAAGTGATCGCGATCCTGCAAGTATAAGTGGAAAAGAAGTGAGTTTAACGGAGAAGCATTACTTAATATATGAATAATTTTTTAGTAACAAAAACTAGGAACTGGAGACTATGAGCATTAAACAGAAAAATACATTCAACCCTAAGGCCATTATCTATGCTGGTATTGGTGCAATTATTATTCTTCTGATCATAGCTGGCGTTAGTCGTGTTCAAGGTGCTGTTGTAAGTCAAGATAGTGGTGCAGTAGAAGATGTCACATTTTCTGAAGAAAATAAGAATATGTCTAAAGAAAAGGATTATGCAGACCAAAAAAGCATGCCTCAGGAAGACTCAAAGCGTACCCCTGCTTCATATGATGAAAAAGAACAGAAGATAGAAAGAAATATGGAGTATCACGATAAAGAGTACTTATATGATAGAAAATATAAGTAGTGCAAAATTAGATTGTGCACAACTTAAATTCATGATAATGTCTCCTTAGGATATAAACTAAGGAGACCATTATGAGTATTTATGATTACAAAGCAATCGATATCAAAGGGAATGAGCGCTCTTTAAGTGAATTTAAAGGAAAGAGTTTACTTATTGTAAACACTGCAAGTAAGTGTGGTTTTACTCCTCAATATGAAGGTCTTCAAAAGATCTATGATAAATACAAAGACAAATTAGAAGTCTTAGCATTTCCTTGTAATCAATTTGGAAAGCAAGAACCTGGTAATTCTGAAGACATTCAGTCTTTTTGTGATTTAACTTTTAAAACATCATTTCCACTTTTTGAAAAAGTTGAGGTCAATGGTGAAAATACTCATCCACTATTCCAATATTTAAAATCAGAACTTCCAGGCCTTCTAGGTAGCAAGAAGATCAAATGGAATTTTACAAAATTTCTTATCGACAGCGAAGGCAATCCAGTAAAAAGATATGCTCCTATTGATAAACCTGAGAGCATTGAAAATGATATAAAAAAGAGTTTTAAATAATGAGTGATGAAATTCTCTACATTGAAAACCAAGTTTGCTTTAGCCTATATCGATTAAGCAAATTGATAACAAGTCAGTACAGGCCTTATCTTGAAGAGATAAACCTTACTTATCCTCAATATCTTGTCATGCTTGTTCTATGGGAAGATGAAAGAGTTAATATGTCTGAGCTGGGAGATAAGTTATCACTTGATACCGGAACACTCTCCCCTCTTGTCAAGAGGCTTATTGAAAAGAAACTTGTTGAGAAGAAAAGATGTGAGGAAGACGAGAGAATTGTCTATATAACAACAACGACACAGGGAAAGAAGTTAAAGAAAAAGGCAAAATCAATACCTCAAAAGCTACTTTGTTCAAAAGAAATAGATATTAGTGAAATACAAAAGCTAAAAGCTGAAGCAGATAAAGTATATAACCTATGGAGCACACATGAATAATGAAGAAATTTTAAAAGCACTTAATTGGCGATACGCTACAAAGGTCTTTGATAAAGACAAGAAGATATCAGACGAAGATTTACACGTATTAAATGAATCCTTGAGACTCGCTGCGAGCTCGTTCGGTCTACAACCATGGAAGTTCATACTTGTTAATGACAAAGAGACACGTGAGAAACTAAGAGAATATTCTTGGGGACAAGCTCAAGTTACAGATGCTTCTCATTATGTAGTACTTGCATATATGACAGAACTTAATGAAGAGTATATTGAAAAATTTGTTCAATCAATTGCTGATCAAAGAAAAGTTGAGCGCGAAGGACTACAAGGTTACTACGATGTAATGAAAGCGGCACTTATTGACGGGCCACGATCAAAGACTATTTCAGAATGGGCACAGAGACAGACTTATATCGCAATGGGACAACTACTTATGACAGCTGCGATACAAGGCATTGATACTTGTGCAATTGAAGGAATCGTACCTGAAGAATATGATAAAATTTTAGGTCTAGAAGGAACTAAGTACAAAACTCTAGGTACAGTGGCACTTGGTTACCGCTCTGATGAAGATAAGTACAAAGACCTTGAAAAGGTTCGATTTAGTTTTGATGAAGTATTCAAAGTTATCTAATTGGTAAAGGCGGCCTTTGGTCGCCTTTTTATTAATTATAAGTTAAACTTCATTTATGATTTTTATTCCATTTATTATTTTCTTTGCTCTATTATTTGGTTATTTCTTCTATAAGCATTATTCACAAAAACTTGCTCGTAATTTGGCATTAAAGAAGTTATCTGAAAAAAAACCTGCCTGGAAAGAATTCTTAAGAGATGAAACGAAGTTATTTTCTCAATTATCACAACAGGAACAAGAAAGACTCCTAGACTCTATTCTTATTTTCTATAGTGAAAAAAAATGGTCAACAGAGCTAAGTGAAAATGAATGTTTAAAAACTTCATATTATGCATGCCTACCAATCTTTAAAAGAAAAACTAATTACTATCCAAATATTAAAGAGATAAATTCAATGTGGAGCTTTCAAGAATGGCTTTCTCAAAACGAGAAACAATTCGAAATCGACTTTGGAAAGATGGCCTTAAAAGAATTGCGAGGAAATTTCTCCTACTATTCTGAGCTATTTTTTGAATCTCCAAACGAGCTACAAACTGATCATCCAGCAGTTTACGATAAGCTACTTAAGTTTTATCAAGTGGAAGTTTAATAGAAGTCTGAATCATCATCGCTATATGGATGGACTTGTTTGTAATTGCTTCCTTGTTCAATATGGGCCTTTATATTTTGAAGATTCCACTTAAAAGTATTTGTCACACTTCTTTTTGTAATAAAACGAAATATCTGCTTCCACATAAAGTAATTGAAACTTGATGTTTCTTTCTCTAATTCATCGCGCTCTATATAGCCAGATCGAAATGTCAGAGAAGTTTTATTTTCGCCAAGCTTCTTATAGATTTGCTCCACAAGAAACTCTCCCTTTTCGTTATAGTTGAAAATATCCATGAATTCGTTGAAGTTATAGGCCCTGATTTGCTTATAATACTGATCCTTATTCTTTTCTATTTTGGTCGTTGTTTCGTCCCAGAAAGTCCCTTTTTCATCTGCACGTCTAAAACATCGCCTAGTAAAACCGATATCACTTTGTTTAAGATTGGCATTCCAAGGGCATTCACTAATTGGGCAGCTGACTATCTTATAAAAGTAGGTTGACCACTTTCTTGCATTCTCATTTTTTGAATTATATGCCCATACATCATCAATAGATGCGTCAATCACAACAGTAAACTCTGCATAATCGCTTGGCCTTGTATACTCAGAGGCAGCGATACTGAACGATAAGATAATGAGGAGAATATACTTTATCATTTGCATAACGTATCTCGACACGACGCACACGACAAGAGACTATATAAATTTACCATTGCCATCTAATTCATAAATGATTAATATATCTTGGCAAATCAAGTGATTTCAATCTGCCTAGGTGGTGAAATTGGTAAACACGCACGGTTGAGGGCCGTGTGCCGCAAGGCTTGCTGGTTCAAGTCCAGTTCTAGGCACCATTCATTCAAATCCCATAATTATTTTCGAAGTATAGAGCTTTTTAATTAAAAGCAAGCCGTAGGCGTGCTGGTTTATCGCCAGGATGGCGTGTATGCCGACGAAGGCAGGAGCCGAAAGTCGGCCAAGTCCATCGCGTACCTGCAAACTAACCGAAAGTCGGCCAAGTCCATCGCGTACCTACCAGTTAGCTACCAACGACCTGTAAACTACCCACTAAATACCTACCAAAAACCCGACAACTTACCGAAATAATTAAAATCTGTTCCGATATTATACGGCCCTGTAATCACTTCAATAAAACATAAATTATCGACAACCAATGTTAAATTGTTAATCAAACAAACAAATAAAACTTAGGGAGATTAGAGATGAATAAGATTAAAATGACCTCATTAGCATTGCTCTTAGTTTCGTCAACAACAGCAACTGCCGGAATTACAGACTTCTTTTCAACTAAAGATAAGGTTATCAAAGGCTCAGCACAACACTTCTATGATGACTCACGCTCAGACGCTCTAACAGAATTCGTACAAGATATTCATAGTGAATATGGGCTATTTATTGCTCGTTTTAAGGAGCATAGTGAAACATATATCGGTGCTCATAACAAAGATAAGATGAAGCGCTTTGGAACAGATGTAACAGCATATAGTGACCTAACGTTTTCTAAGCACGGTGATTCATATCGTTTATATTATACGACATATGCTACTGGAAGACCTGTCATCATCAAGTTAGATAAGACTCACAATGATCAAATTGATGGCCTATTTGAAGACATGACCAAGAAAGCTGATCATGTGAAAATTGAAGGTACAAGAAGCTTTTCAAGAGGTGGAATCTCACTAACAGCAAAGAACCTTAAAGATGTTAAAAGCATCACGCTATCTTGTAAGGAAGAAATACACTCAGATAACAGCGGTGGAAATCGTTGTCTAACAAAGACTGGCGGTATCGACTTTGGAAACAAGGAAACAAAAGTTGAAATCAAAGGTGCAAGAAGAAATACAGAAGTTCCAAAGAAGAACTTGAAAACTTGGGCGCAAGATTACTGGAATAACAAAATATAAAAAGCATGAAGGCCCTTAGTTAAGGGCCTTTTTTTATTTCTGAAATACAACCTCATAAAATTCTGTAACAACATCTTCATCGTCTAAATCAACAATACCCCAATCATTTAAATATGGTGTAAAGAAGTCACGATGGGCCTTTTTCCAGTGCTCCACTGACAGATCCCCTTCTCCTTCGGCCTCAGCTATCTTCTTAGATATATCACTGAACTTATTAATTTCAATAGCAATAGTCTTAACAATACAGCGAGGATTATTCTTAGAATCTAGTATTATCCAGAAATTATCAACTTCAGGTAAAGGATCTCCTGCTAGCTCATAGTCCTTAACAAGACCACTTCCGGCACTTTTCTTACCTGATAAATACAAAGCAAGAAGCTCATCTGCAATTTCAGCATTACCTGCAATTGATATCTCAATATGGGGATGATCTAACTTCTCATCGAGTGTTTCTTCATATAAGTCCCAAAATTCCTCTGGAGTTAAGCTGCTCATCTTTAAATTCCTTTCTAAATCCTTATTCAATTCTTTATCATTATATAAAAAGAAAAAGGTGCTCTAGGGCACCTTCTTTTATTTAAGCATACATTCAAGTTCGATCGTATATTTAATTCTAAATACTACGCTTGGATGTACCCATATCTTCAAGATAGAATTTTAGGCGTTTTTCAATTTCTTCAAGAGCAGCAAGACGGATTTCCATTGCTGTTTGGCATGAACGTGTTGATCTAATGGCCTTGATACTTTCCTTAGATGGAATGGCCATAACTGGACGTCTCTCTTCTTTTACCTTTGCTACCTCAGCTTCAAATTCATTAACGAGTTCAGAAAGTGGCTTCACTTCTTTTGAAGCACTCTGCTCTTGCTTCACATCATCGCCAATTGGAAAATGCTTAGAAGCAGGAAACATCACTAAGACGTCATTATTAGGTGTTGAATTTGAATCTGTAAGTTTCATTAATTTATAATCCTCGGTAAATTAAGCATAGTGCTTATTAATAAGTCACTATATATAAAGCATAACTCAGGCCAAGATATTTTGGGATGCCCCATGTAATATTGGTAGGTTGTTAAAAATGAACGTCAACTTTTTGGTCAATAGTGCTTTAGATAGACAATTATAAATGAATAATTCCAAACACTTAAGCGTTTTTTATTTAGTTAAAATAGTGATCAATCTCTAGGGCGAAAGAACTTCCTCTAATTTTACCTAAATAAGGAGCATGGTAAAATTAAAGAGTGAAAAGAGTCAATTGTATGCAATGCAAACATTACTATAGTACTTGGGACAAATACGCCCCTCGTGGATGCCGAAAATTCGACATGAAATCCACTACTATGCCTTCAATACTCGTAAAACAAGAAAGCGGTAACGACTGCCAATTCTATGAACAAAAAGACCATTTTAAAAATCGTGGAAAAAAAGGAAAGTTAGATAATTTGAATGACCCTAAACTATGGTAATTCTTTATTTTGCTCAAAGTAACTTGGGCCAGCTTCTTTAATCATTCCACCGCCAAGACAGACCTCTTCCCCATCCATTTGAGTATAGAAAACAATCGACTGTCTCTGAGCAATTGCGCGTTGAGGCTCATCGAACTCAACTTTTACAAAATCATCAGCGACCTCAGTGATTGTACAGGCTTGATCTTTTTGACGGTAGCGAATCTTGGCCTTAACTCTTTGGCCAACGCTTGGAGCGAAGTCTTTATCAACCCAAGAAAGCTCTGTTGCAGTTAAGTAATCAGCATATAAAGCACCGTGCTTTTCACCACGCTCAACTAATACAACATTTCTTTGAGTGTCTTTACCAACGACAAACCAAGGCTCACCAGGTCCACCAAGGCCTAATCCCTTTCTTTGTCCAATTGTGTAAAATGCTGATCCAGAGTGGCGCCCAACTTTCGTTCCATCAAGAAGCTCGAAGTCACCTTCTTTGATTTGAATATAATTTGAAAGGAAGTTCTTGAAGTTACGCTCACCAATGAAGCAGATCCCTGTTGAATCCTTCTTATCATGAGTTATGAGGTCATATTTCTTAGCAATTTCACGAACCTGTGGCTTTTCAATATTTCCAACAGGAAAGAGAACCTTATCAAGAACATCTGACTTGATAGTATAAAGAAAATAAGTCTGATCCTTATTATTATCTAGGCCCTTAATTAAGCGTGATTGGCCGTCAATTTTCTTCGTTTGACAGTAGTGGCCAGTTGCAAGATAGTCTGCACCTAGCTCCATTGCTTTATTGAAGAAGACCTTAAATTTAATTTCACGATTACAAAGGATATCTGGATTAGGAGTGTAACCTTGTTCATATTCTTCGAGAAAATTTGCGAATACATTATCACGATACTCTTTTACAAAATCGACTGAGTAATATGGAATATCTAATTTTTCACAAACCTTGATAACATCTTCAAATTCTAGAGATGCCTTACAATTCCCATTTTCGTCCTGCTCTTCCCAGTTTTTCATGAACATGCCAATAACGTTGTAGCCTTGCTCTTTAAGCAAAGCTGCACACACTGAAGAGTCAACGCCTCCAGACATACCAACGATTACTGTTTTTCCATTTCCGATACTTGTCATGTGCCTCTTTTAGCACATTTAGCGCCTAGAGGTCTAGTGCCCATGAAGCAATGGCCATGGCAATATTGGTAGTTGAGTGATGTAAAGTCTTTATATTTATTGAGGAGACATGATCGGCCCTCGAATGGATGCGGTTTCCATTGAAATCACTCTCCCAATTTTGAGTGTAGACAACACTTGGGATCTCCATTTTTTGAAATGAGACATTATCACCATTAAGGAAATTCTTTGAATGAGTTTGAAAGGTTACACGAAAAGTTCCCTCAGAAGAGGCGGCATAAAAACTTTGTGCGATAGACTTTTCAAGATTATGTAGACTTGAAGAAGGTGTAGAATAATAGAGTTTCATATTGCCAAGCTTCTCTTCCTTATCAAGAGTTTTTGTATCGTATCCAAGCATTAATAATTCAACATATGAATAAACTCTTATTCCTTTTTCTAAGGTAAGATTCTTTGCATAATCGTACGAGCCAAGAAATCCAAGTTCTCCAAAATCAAAGAAGACTACCCTTACTGTTTTCTCTAGTTCTAATTCAGATAGAATATCAATAAGAGCAAGAGCGGCCACAACACCAGAAGCATTATTGTCAGCTCCAGGCTGTACACCCCCCTCAATCATTTCTAATTTCTTCTTATTATATGCAGCGGTATCGAAGTGAGCACCCACGACAATGACTTCATTAGGCTTTTTTATGCCCTTCTTCTCCCATACAATATTATGGCCATTTGTTGATTTTAATTTATCAAGATGGGCCTCACGTTCTTTAGTAAACCTCTCCCACTTTACAAGCTGAGATTTTGTTAACTTCCCCTTTGTTGCATCAAGATCACTCTGATACATCTTCTTGGCATATTCGATATCTGGAACAAATTTTATACTCTTAACGCTAGTATTCTTTTTACGAACATTATTATTAATGTAGTCTAGAATAAACTTCTGTGCTTTTTTATTTCCCTCAGTTCCCACGTAGCGATTAGGTCTTGTTTGCTTAACAAAGCTTGTAAGAATGTTTTCGATATAATCTTCTTTAAATTTAGATACAGAATAATATAGCTTTCTTGCACGCTCTGGTGAGCGTTTTGACTTATTAAGCTTATAGCTTTGTGAATAACTATTTGATGTAATGATAAAAATAATCGATAAAATAAAATACTTCATTAAAACCCTATTTCTCTTTTCTTTGGTAGTGCCTGAGTTTCCTCAAGCTCTTCTTTTTCTCTTTTTGAAAGTGGTAACATATAGAATTGGCCATCAACAAAATGACCGCTTTGATAAACTTTGGCATGGCCGATGGCCTTTGCAGAAGGAGCATCTTTTAAGAAGAACATAATCGTATCTCCTCTAAATACAATGCCATTCTTTTTATCTTCTAAATCAAAGAAGATATTTCCATTGTTTAAAAGATATAAAGTCCCTTTGAATGTATTTCCATTTGATAGGAGACTTCCATAACATTCTAAAGGCTTTGCTGTATCGACAACATTGAAATTTTCAAAATGATGACAGATTATTCTTTCAAACTCTAATTCTTTATTCTTAGCAATAAAAATATGTCCTCTAGACATACTGATAACGACAATTTGTGAGTCGGGAACTCGGGGATTTCCCTCTTTTGTTTTATAATGAGTCTGGCCGAGATGATATCTGAAGTGAGCATCGTGTGCGCCAACAACATTATCATTTGAATGATCATAGATATTACTTTCCCTAATAAACTTAGGGGCCACGTAACGAGGATATAAATCACATAGCTCATCTGACTGGTATGTCTGTGCACGAGCTTTTTTCTTGGCCTTAAGTTTTTCGCGAGTAAACGAATTAGCACTTACCAGTGCTCCAATTCGATCTACTTCTGAAGTATTAAGATCAGCAATAGGCAGAAGTAATCTTGAAAGACTCTCTTGAGATAGATTACTTAAGAGATGGCAATCATTTTCATTTGGATCATTTGGTCGCACAAGTCCAAATTGCCCATGATTTGCAATGACCTTGCAGTAATGGCCAGTAGCAATCTTAGTTGCTTTTAGGGCCTCAAGCTTTGAATTTAGAATATCAAAAATCAATGTCGCGCGATCGAGACTTGGATTTTGCCAAATCCCAGCAAATCGTGATTTTAACATCAATGAGATGACTCGATCTTCAAATTCAGAACTAGCATTTGTTACATAGAAAGGAATCCCAATTAAGCGACAAATATCCTTTATCTGCTCTTGAGGTGCACAAAACCAATCCTTAAAAATATGATTAATTCTTCTGACCCATTTAATCTTTTCAAAACGACGAAGTCCTTCTTTCATTTCTTCATCATCAGCTAGTTCATCAGGAATGCGCCCTTCGGGAGTAAGTTTCGTTTTAAAATTAGTAACGAAGTCTTCATCTTCCTGCGTCACACGCTCAAAGAATGAGATATTAACACCGATACAATCGTATCCTTGTTTCTTTAATAATAAGGCCGTGACAGCAGAATCGATTCCACCATCCATACCGATGATAACTCTTTCACGTTTGGATTTTTGCATACTTATATTATATGTGATTTTGAAAATTTATGTAGTGTGGATGTATTTTCAAGGCATCATTCCAAACCAAAAAGCTCATATATTTCATTGACATAACTCAGCGCAAAAACGGATAATATTTCTCTAAGGGATACAACAACACACAAGGAATTAAAAAAGTAGTTATGAGCACTAATAACAAATCAAGGAAGAATAAAAAGCTTAAGTTTATTGATATTTTCTCAGGTGCCGGTGGCTTTAGCTGCGGACTAGAAATGGCCGGACTCGAATGTGTACTTGGAATTGACTTCAATAAACACGCAATGGATACATTTGCCCTAAATCACAAGAAGGCCTATCCATATTGTGGTGATATATCAAAACTTACAAACAAGAGAATTAAAGAAATTCTAGGTGATACTGATGTAAACCTAGTTGTTGGTGGCCCTCCTTGCCAAGGTTTTTCAACTGTTGGCCCAGGAAATCCTGATGATATTCGTAATAAACTTTTTTTAGAATTCGTAAGAATTGTGAAGTTGGCCAAACCAGAATTTATTGTTATTGAAAACGTAACTGGTCTTCTGGCAAAGAAAAACGAAATGACTTTACAGGCAATCTTTAGAAGATTTAATCGTCTCGGCTATAATCTCGACGTAAAAGTTCTAAGCTCTCAGCATTACGGAGTCCCAGAAAAGCGTCGTCGTACAATTTTCATAGGATCTCGAATTAATGAAAAGGTTGAGTTTCCAAAAATTACACATGACACAGTTGTTGCAAAAACATATCGTCCACCAGTTACAGTAGGAGAGGCCTTAAGTGACCTTACCGATAAAAATGGTAAAATTCATAATCATGATCTAGACAGTGCAAAAATAAAGTCAAAATTAGATTTAAAAAGAATTAAGAGAATTCCTGAAGGAAAAGGAATTCGTTATGAAAAAGATGAGAAAGCATATTTAACACCAGCAACGAAACTGGGAGTTGATTGGAAGAATATGCGCGAAGGTCGCTTTAGACAAACGAAGTATCAAAGACTTGATTCAAAAAGTGTTTCTCCAACGATAATGACTCATCGTCATAGCTACTATCATCCAACTGAACACCGCTACCTAACACAAAGAGAAGCTGCAAAAATTCAAAGCTTCCCTAATCACTTTGTTTTTAGTGGCCCAATCTCTGCTCAGTGGAGACAAATTGGAAATGCTGTTCCACCTCTTATGGGTAAGGCCATTGGTACTGCCATTAAGAAAATGCATAAGGCCCACCTAAAGGCCAAGCATGACGGTAAAGTAAATAAGAAGACAAAAGTTAAAAGTATCATTAATGATGTTCGAGGAGGAGCATTTGTTTACCGCTAAGAACATCCTATTTAGTACTCTACTTCTTGTCATCGTATCCTGTGGAAGCTTTCAAAGAAGTAGTGAAAAATATCATGACATTGCCGAGAGCTCTAAATGTCATACTAAGAGAGCTGCAATTGATCTAGGCTCAGGTTCCACAAAACTTGTGGTAGGTCTCGTTAATACTTGTAAAGGACTTGTTGAAGGAATTCTTTTTGAAGCACAAAGAGCAGTTCCTCTTAAAGAGGCCCTACAAGCATCAAAAGAAAATGAAATCACTCCTTCAATGATTCAAAAACTAAGTGCAGTTTTTGAAGAGTTTAAATACATGGCCGATCATCAGGGTGCAAGTGACATCAAGGCAGTAGCAACATCTGCATTTCGAACGGCCGATAATGGTGAAGAAGCAGCTGAGATAATTACCGATAACAGTGGCATACCTCTTACAATTATCTCTCAAAAAGATGAAGCTCGTTTTGCATATTATGCGGCCTTATCAAAAACTAAAACAATGAAACTTTCTAAGAAGTCTCCAGTTGCTGTTTGGGATATTGGTGGCGGAAGCATGCAAATAACAAAGCCACTTGCAGATGGAAGTACAAAGGTTGCCCTTTTAAAAGTCGCTTCTGTTCCATTTAAAAATCTTGTTTTAAAAGAGTTATATCCAGATGGTACGAAAACACCTAATCCACTAACAGAGGAAAGAGCACTTCGCTCAATGGATCTAGCACGATTTATTTCAAAACAAGAATTTAGTCGTTTTGGTAATTTAAAAGGATATCAAGTCATTGGTGTTGGTGGTGTTCATTACTATAGTATTGGTGGACAATTTAAAAAGACGAATCGAATTTATAACCAATCGACTCTCCTATCAAAACTACTTGAAAGATCAAAGCTCAGTGATAAAGAAATCGACAGTAAATACGCTGTAACAGATGTGACAAATCTCGCACTTGTTCTTGGCTTCATGCAAACACTAAAAGTCGATCAAGTTAGGCCACTAAAGATCAATATGGCCCACGGACTTCTCATTAATAAAGATTTTTGGAATTAACCAAACTTACCGTCTGGTCGCTTTGTTACAAGTGGCCAGAAAAACTTTATAAGATAAATGATAAAGCCTAATGTCCAAAACCCACTAGCATAATGCAGTGAAGTCTCATAAAACTCATTCCATATAATCGGCACAAATACTCGTATCAATGCCCCAATTATAACGAAGACAAAAGAGATAATTATATACTTATCTGCCTTAATAATTCGCCCTGTATGACCAAGAGAAACACGAGTCATCATTCCAATAGCAACACTACCTAAACCGAAGGCCAATAGCATATGCAGTGGTGCTTGAGAGAATCCAATGGAGCCATTAAAGAATCCAATTAGCTCCATAACTAGTCCGAAAACAAGTGCAAATGAGCCAATATATAAGACTGCAATCATTGGCTCTTTCATACCGATAAGAGGCTTCCAGTATAGAACTCGTAAAGTATTAAATATAATACAAATTAGATAGACAATAATTATCGCCGAAGGACTTAAAAAGAGAGAAAGAGGCAATGCTAATATAATTAATGTTAAGATAGAAAAACGTTGTACGAATTTTGGAACATTAATTTTCAAATCTAAATCTTTAAAACGAGACTTTGTAAAAAATGGAATGACCCGACCAAGAATTAATAAAATTAACAATCGAATAATGGCACTAGCAGAGTTCTTTGAAATGTCTTGGAGACTTAAGCTATCACTCATATATCCATAGGTGTGAAGAATAGATAGTATCCATAAGGTGCTAAGTAGAGGAATAAAAATATAGACTTGTTTATTCTTTCTTAGTTTTAAGAAAAGAAGAATAATTGAAGCAGGATAAAAGATATTGAGCAATATAATAGACCAATTATGACTAATATTTAGGAAATAAGAAAATCTCTCCATCAACCATAAGGCGACAAGAAAGATTAAAAAACATCCACGATATGGAGTTGTTTGCGTCCAATGTGAGCTTGCTGTAAAAAGAAAGCCAATAATAAGTGCAGAAGTGAACCCAAATAACATTTCATGGCCATGCCAGAATAATGGATCAAAGTTAACTAGACCAAGATCAGTTCCCTTAACAAAAGCACTAACCCAAAATGTTACATTAATAATAGCAATAATGGCCGCTAAAAGAAAAAATGGCCTAAAACTTATATTAAATACTGGAAGAGTATTTTTCATAAGTTCATATTATCATCTTAAATCAATGCAGAGAAGCCTGAGAAAGATCATAGAAAATACCTCGAGCAGAGATTAAATTTTCTGGTGTATCAAATTCCACAAGTTTTCCATCTTTAAATACTAAGATTCGATCACATTCTTTAATTGTATCAAGCCTGTGAGCAATGAAAAAAGAAGTTTTCCCATCCATTACGTTATGAATTCCATCATGAAGAATCTTTTCAAAGTATGGGTCCACGTGTGCTGTTGCTTCATCAAGGATAAGAATGCTAGGGTTTTGCAGGCAAACTCGAGTAAGCGAAATAACCTGTTTCTCACCTGCCGATAAGTTTGAGCCTCCATCTTTAATGACACTATCAAGAGTTAAATTTGAATAGCTCATAACCTTACTCATTCCAGTCTTATCACATATTGATAAAATATCCTTATCTGTAAGATCAGGATTAACTGAAAGGTTTTCACGAAGACTTCCATCAAAGATAATCACATCTTGAGAAACAATTCCAATTTGATCGCGATAATTATCGATATCAAGCTCTTTTAGGTTTTGCCCATCAATTAGAACATCACCTTTTTGATAGTCATACAGACGAGATAAAACTGCCACAGCAGTGGTTTTACCAGAGCCTGTTGGGCCGACAATTCCAATTTTTTCACCCTTTGTGATTTTAAATGATACATCATTTAGAGCATTGGAAATATCATTATATCCCATAGTGACGTGAGAGAATTCAATCTCTCCAATAACTTTATGTCGCCTCTCATCTCGTTGATCAAAGACTTCTTTTTCTGTTTGGACTTCAATAAAATTAGCGACACGATTTGTACTAGTGAATGCTGTAATAATATTGGCAACTTCCCTAAACAAAGACAGAACAGGCCAAAAGAATCTTTCACAATAACGCAAGAAGGCCACAAATAATGCAAGCGTTAGTGTTCCATCAACGACTGCACTCCCCCCTAACCAAACTAAGATTAACAGTGGAAGCCCGCAAAGAAACGAAAGCATTGGCATAGTAAAAGCATAGAAAGAATTGGCACCAAGCTGGACTGTTTGTTGATCATCAACTGCTGATTTAAAATTTGCATAAGACCAATCTTCAACACCAAAAGATCGAATAACGTGAATCCCATCAATATATTCAGAAAGTTTTGAATTGATATGTGATGAGTGCTTACTAATAGAGCGATTTAGTGCTCCTGTTTTATTTCTTGTTAATAGAAGAAAGGCCATCGCTGGCAACATCCCTATAATTACATATACACCAAGCTTAAAGTCAGTTAAAAGCATCGCCGTAGCAGAAGAGACAATCATAAGAACAGAAGTAACGATACGCCCTAATGAGCTAGTAAAGAATTTTTCAATCCCTTCTACATCGTGAGTCATACGAGTTACGATTCGCCCTTGTGGCCAAGAATCAAAAAACTTAAGGGGTAAGTGAGATAGCTTTTCAAATAATCTCTCTCTAATCTTTAAAATAACAAGACTAGTTTGAGTGATTAGATATCTTCTTCCACCAAATTGTAAAAGGATACTGATAAATTCTAAGGCCAGAATATATATGGCCCATTCTTTAGCTAATTTCCAATTTTCTTTTGCAAGCCCCTCACCGACAAGAACACCCATGGCATGACCTGAAACCATCGACAATACAGTAAATGAAGTCAGAAGAGTTATAGCAAATGCAATTTGTATACGATGACCTTTTGCATACTTAAAAAGAAATACAGAAGTCTTAAAGGCCGAATGACCTTGTTTCTTATAATTTGATTCTTCCTGATCATCTTGTGCAAGAAATTGTTTCGCCTTACTCATCACTCACCTCACGATCAAGATTAATCACTTTTTCACAATATTTTAAAGTCGACTCACGATGGGCAACCCAAACTAATGTGGAATTCGGTAGGAACTTATCAATATTTGATAAAATCTTCTCTTCAGTAACGGTATCAACGGCCGATAAACAATCGTCGAGAAGGAGAATCTCAGGCTTACGTACAAGACCTCTTGCTAGAGTAAGACGCTGTTTTTGTCCACCTGACAAATTGACTCCCCACTCTCCTAATTGAGTATCAAGCCCATCATCAAAGTTTTCAACGTCATTTTTTAGTCCTGCAACTTCGAGTACTTCCCAAAGAATCTCATCTGATAAGTCCTGATCCATCAAAATATTATTTCTAATAGAATCAGCAAAGAGAAATGATTTTTGGTGAACCATTGTTATATGAGACCTAAGAAACTTATGACTATATTCTTTAAAAGGTTTTCCAAAGAAATACACTTGTCCACTAAAGTCTCTTTCTAATCCACTTAGAATATTTAAGAGAGTTGTTTTACCAGTACCAATCTGGCCAATAATCCCAATACGCATCCCTTTTTTAACTTCGAGATTGATATCAGTAAGAATAGGTGTACTTTTCTCATAGCTAAAATTTAGATTCTTTATCGAAAAGACCTCTTCACCAGAAATCTCCTCACCTTCTTTTTCAGCAAGTAGGTAATCTTCTTTTAAATGAGTATAAATTTCAGCAAGTCTTTTTAGAGAAGTGAATGACTTTCTCCAATCTGAAATAATATAACCAAGTTCAGCAAGTGGATCTTGTAAGAGATAAACTAATCCTTGTATGGCAACAAACTCACCAACAGTAATCGTTCCATCCATTAAAAGAGTTATACCGTAAGTGAAAAGAATTATATAAGTGGCCATTGAGGCTGAGCCAGATGACGGAATATAAAGCATTGATGTGTGATTAGCGAGTAGTCTCATTTTTCGATACTTTTGAGCACCAGCATATAATCTCTTAAACCAAAAAGATGCCGTATTTCCTAATTTCTGTAATCTTACAGTGGAGATTGCCTTAGAAGTTTCATCGTTAAAGTATGAAAGATAGTCTTGAGCAACATCATATCGCTTCATTTCCATTGAAGAAATATAGCGAACAAAAATTGGAACAATTAACAATGCTAAGAATGAAATAATTGTAATTTTCACATTAATGAGAAATAGTGAAATGATTGTAAATAGGCCTAGGAATAAAACATCTGCAATACCAACAATTGTGAAGCCAAAAACAAAGCGAGCTTGTCCAACATCGCTATTTGCAGCACTCATTAAAATTCCTTTCGGGTATTTATTTACAAGAGTATCCATTGAAAAGTATTGTGCATTTTGCCAAATATCATCTTTTAAAAAACCACCAGCATGATGAGTTTGTCGACCTAAAAAGATACGCCACCCTACACGGCCAAAATATAGCATGATGCGTGACAGTGCCACTGCGCTAAAGATGAAGAAGAATTTATGTTTCAGGTCGTTACCATAAATAAATGAATCAATCGTCCAGGCAGGCATAGTCTTATGTGTTAAGAAGTCTACAACGTCGCCCATGGCCCTTGAATAAAATACCTGACAAATGTTGCAGACAATTATTGAGATAACACCTAGGAGATAGATTGATTTTTTTCGATTAAGGTAATTCAGCCAAATTTTATAATGCGTACTCATTGCAAAGATTATATGATTTTAATATGAGGTTTACTATTGTTTTATTTTTAATATTTTCTATCAATCAAATTGCTTTTGCTGAGCTTGAAGAATTTGACTCTGGGCCAGGAAATGCAAAGATTTTTCGCATTACTGCATTAGAGGAATATGTGAAGAAAATTCGCTCAGAAATCTCTGACCTTAAAACCGGCATGGATGATAAGATGAAAAAAGAGATTGAGTCACTGAAGAAAGAAATTGAGCAATTAAAGAAAAAAGAAACAAATTTAGATGGAATTGCCATTATAGAAGATCGACTAAATAAACTAGAACTAAAGCATAATGAAGATACAAAGAAAATGCAGGCAGACTTTAGAAATCTCCAACAAAATATCGATCAATCATTACTAGATTTATCAAATAAGATTCTCAACCGCATTCAAGTTTTTGAAAAGTATCTGCAAAAGCCGGCTAATTAGAACAATACTTAAAACCTGTATCTTTTCCTCCAAGAAGACCTAAGAAGCCAGATGTTTTCTTGGCGATAGTTGGTTGAGTTAAGTAAATTCCTGCTAAACGTTTTTCGTTTGAAATATATGATGAGCCCTTACTTAGATCTTTTTCTAAACAAAGTTCACTTCTAAGGTTTTTTAAATCTATTCCACTTAAGGCAACAACCTCAGCACTAAACCAATCAGCAAAGATCTCATCTAATTGATCACGTTGTTTTCCTGGAAGTGGGTATAGTGAACGATTACAAGTTGGATTAGCTAAGAGATTCTGGGCAACTTCCTTCTTAATAATATTATTTTGCACAAGAAAGGCCAATTGCGAGTCATCACGTTTTTTAGCACCAACACTCGAAGTATTCCTTAAGCAACTTTGTATACTAGTAAATGGATTCTTATTCTTATAAAAACCTGAAAAGCGACAGCTATCAAATGAGTGCGCTATCTCATGGGCCATAAGACTAACAAGGCTTGCCTGATACTTAGGATAAGCAAAATTTAGTCCATCTAAACCAACATTAATTTGGTTTGAATTTGGATCATAAGCAAAACCCCACTCAAGAAAGTCACGAGGGGCCTTTTCAACCTTTGTACCGATAACTTTTTCAGGGGTAAATATGCTAATCTTCTCGATGCGCTCTTTGATTTCTTTAAAAGCTTCATCTTTACCTATGAGAAGTTTTAAAACATTTATGGCATCACGTTTTGCTATGTCAAATGACTTCTTAAGCAATGATTTCTTCTCTTTTGTATATAGATTAGAAAAGACTTCACTCATTTCAGAATCCACAAGTTTTTGAATAACCTTTGGCCTTTCACTAAATGTCCCAGAAGATAGGACGATATTATCAACATAGTAAAGACGCCATTGTCTTGCGACATTAACAGGATCATTAACATCAAGCTTTCGGCGTTTAATCCAACTTGTCACAACGGGACTTTTTTTAGCAATGAGATTACTTAGCGCTTCATCTGCTACCGCGGCAACTTCTTTAGCATTTGCCATATCGGCCTTAAACTTTGCTATTTCATTGTAGATGGAGTCATCTTTAGAAAAAGAGACGCTCTTGCAATATGACTTCACAGCATCGTTAGCGTAAGTTGTAGGGATTATACAAAAAGTAAAAAGGGCCATAAAAAAGTTTTTCATAACTTAATTATAACCCCTATAGAATTAAATATATATTAGAACTATTTTCCTGAAACCACTTCTTGGTCAAAGTGATTCGACTTCATTCCACAATCAACAAGAACACCAGTGGCATTGATACCGCTTGAAGCATTTGAAAGTAAGAAGGCAACTGTATTGGCAACTTCTTGAGTTTTTAAGGCCTGCTTTCTCATGGTAAGCTTTTCAGCAAAGATATAATTATCAATATAGCCAGGGATTCCCGCTGAAGCCGATGTTTTTAAAGGCCCTGAGCAAACACTATTAAAGCGAACTTGTGAGAACTCACTAAAGCTCTTTGCAAGATATGAGCACGTTGTCTCAAGCATCGACTTAATTGGCCCCATATAACCATATGAAGTGGCCTTCGTATCCGAGATTGAAATCGTTACAACAGAAGCTTCGTGTTCAAATAGCGCTGCCAATTCATTTGATAATTGTACAAGTGAAAATGAAGAGATCTGTGTCGCCTGAGCAAAGTCTTCCCAAGATGTTTCATGAAAAGGCCTAGGGTTTGCAAGATTTGCAAAGGCAATTGAATGAAGCATACCATCGAGTTTAACTTCATCATTTTTTAGATTAATTGCTAATTCTTTAATTTGCTCTTCTTTTGTCACATCAACGATATAGCTTTTAGACTCAGGAAATAGCTTCTTTAGCTTTGCTTGATGCTCTTCACTTTGAACAGTAAAGACACAATTTCCACCATTTTCTATGATTGTCTTTGCACTAAAGTATGCAACAGACTTCTTATTAGCAACACCAGTTATTAGAAATAATTTATTTTCAAAATTTAAAAAACTCATTTAAACCTTTGCACATGTAAATTCAATAGCAAGAACGGTCTTACCATTTACTTTAGTTCTTCCTTTAAAGAAATAACCATTAGCAAGTTGATCTAGAAGCTCAACTTCCATAATAAGCTCATCTCCTGGACGAACCATATTCTTAAACTTAGCATTTGAGACTTTCGCAACAACTCCAAGGCCACTTTCACTTCCTGATGCCATTAAGCATGCACCACTTTGAAAGATTGCTTCTTGAAGAAGAACACCAGGCATAACAGGATTTCCTGGGAAGTGACCTTTAAAGAAGTCCTCTTCACCAGTTACTTGATAGCTTGTAATTATCTTATCAACTTCACCTTCTTGGCGTTCAATGATCTTATCAACAAATAAGAATGGCTCCCTTTGTGGGATAAGTTCTTTTACATCAATATTCATTATAGGCCACCTGTTACTTCAAGTGATGCACCTGTGATATAGGCGGCTTCTTTTGATGCTAGAAATTGCACAGCGTGAGCAACTTCTTCAACCTTACCAAATCTCTTTAAAGGAACTTGTTTCTTATATTCTTTCACTTGCTCAGCTGGAAGATCAGCAATTAATTCAGTTTCAATGAAACCTGGGCAAACGTTATTAATTGTAATTCCACGCTTACCAACTTCTTTAGAAATCGACTTACTCATGGCAACTTGGCCAGCTTTTGAAGCAGCATAATTTGCTTGTCCAGGAAGTCCTAGGCTTCCACCAACAGAGCTCATGTTAATAATTCTTCCATATCTTTTTGATAGGAAATGATTAACTGCTCTTTTAGTCATTAGGAAAGTTCCCGTTAGATTGATATCAAGAACTCTTGCCCAATCCTCATCTGGCATAATAGGTGAAAGATTATCCTTTCTGATTCCAGAGTTATTAACAAGAATATGGATTTGTTCGAATTGCTCATTCATACGATTCCAAAACTCTTCAACAGCACTAGCATCTGAAACATCAAAGGCTTCCAGATAGAGGTTTTCACCTAACTCACCTAGTTCTGCCTTAAAAGCATTGGCAGCATCGTGGTTTCCAGCATAGGTAGCAACAACACGAGCACCGCTTTTTAAAAAAGATTCCGTAATCCCGCGTCCAATTCCGCGCGTTCCACCTGTAACAATTGCAACTTGATCATTAAAATCAAACATATTTATTCCTTTTAAAATTTTATTCTTCTGTATTATCTAAGTAAGTATTTAAGTCATGTCCTACGATAATACCGTAGTTAGCAGCACCTAGCCAACCTGACATAATGATTCCAACAGAGCCTGCATGAAAGAGACCTTTCACCTGATTTGGAAGCTCTTTTGATACACCAAGCCCTTCAAACTTTGTTCCAAATGAAGAACCAAAGTGATGATGAGTGTATTTTTCAACTGTTTTTGGAGTTGATACATTCACATGCTCAACCTTATCCTTAAACCCAGGAACAAGAGTCTCCATCGTATCAAGAGCATTATTCTTTAAGTATTCCTTACGCTCTTTATACTCTTCTTCGCTCAGGTTCATCCAGTCTTCATAACGAGCATTGATACTCGAAACAACAGCATATTTTTGTTTCATATGCTTTCTCATATCTGGATAGTAGATTGAAAAAGTTTGAGAGTGCGCCTTCGGTGAAAGAAGTAAGTCAGTATCAAAATGATCAGAGCGTGAATAGAAAATGAGCTCACCAATATTTGGAATTGACTCACCTTCTTTAAGTCCCATAAATACCTGGCAAGAAGAAGAATTTACTCTTACGGCCTTGGCATCTTTAGCAAATTCTTGAGAATATTTTGCATTAGGAGTCATTTTAAAGATTGTATTATAAAGTGCAGAGTTGGAGATAACTGATCGAGATAGAACCTTTTCGTCTCCAACACGGATTCCCTTGGCCTGATTATCTTCAACAAGAATCTCATCAACCTTAGTATGAAGTTTAATATCAACGCCATTAGAAAGAAGCTCATCTTTCATCATACCAATGAGTTTATCCGTTCCACCTCTAAAGATATAGGCACCCTTATTCATGAAGTTAGAAAAAACGATTCCAAAAGTGATGGCCTCATCCTCAAGAGTTGATCCATTAGCATAGGCAATTGGCTCTAGTAAGAAACGAACTACATCGTTTCTCCCTGGAAAATACTTCTCAAATAATTGCCCATTAGTCATGGCCTCATCATCATAGAAGTTCATGGCACGTAATTCATCAAAGAAGCCCACAACATGCTCGCGAGAGAGATTAAATTTCTCAACTAAGATGTTGATATAATCTTCTTTTGTAAAATCAGTGTCGATTTCAAATTGCGGATTAATAAAGCGAATCTTATCAACTCGCTCAATACAATTTGCAATATCTTTTGACCAATAACGACGACAAGTTTTGATCATCCCAGCAGGAAAACCATGAAGAGAAATATCAAAGATATGTCTTTCACCTTCATTTGTTGGGCGTCTAAACCATGTAGCAAAGCCACCTAGTTTATTATGTGCCTCAAGAAGAAGAACACTTCTTCCATCTTTTGCTAATTTATTTGCTGCCGTCATTCCCGCTAGCCCTGAGCCTACGATAATAACGTCATAAAACTTAGTAATCGGATCTTTTTTCTTAAGTAATGCCATTTTTCTCTATACTTTCTTTTTTGTTATAATTTTTTCTTTAAAACCATTGTTGTTAGTTTATTTGTCTTCTTATTCACAACATAAACAATAAATGCAACGACGCGATTATCATTAATTCTTGGAGCGTGGACAAATGGAGAAGTTGTTGCATCTGCGACTTCATAGCGAACACCATTCATCTCAATCACATCACCTTCACCAATAACTTTTGACCACTGGCCATCGACATAAGAAAAAATCGCAGCATTGTTCTTTTTGTCGTATCCACGAATTAAAATATCACCAAGATTATTCATTGATGGAGAGAAAGCATCATACTTTGTAATTTCATCACCAATAGTAAGAACTGATTTTAAGATACCTTTATTAGAAGCATATAATTGCGTTCCATTTTCAGTTTCTGTCCATACAGCAACATCACCATTGTGGTTTACTGTATAAGTATTCATGATCTTTGTAATTTTTGAAGAAGGTTGACCATCCTTATCTTGCATAACGATTTGCTTTGCACCCTTTTTCATATTGTATAGGTAGAGACGATCTGGTTGATTCTCTGCAATTCCTCTTCCCATTCTAATTTTAGTTAATACGTAATTCCCGCTTGTTTGAGGCGTAAATACGTATCCAATATCCTTAGAGAAACTTGAGAAAAGATCATTTTCTCCATCTAAGTTGCGCATAACAATTCTTGCTCTTTTACCACCAAATGATTGACGATAAACAAGTACATCCTCTTCATTCATGGCAACGCCAGAAAGACCTGTGAATTGTCCTTCGAAGTTCTCATGCTCAAGACGCTTACCCGTTCTTAAATTAAATGTATAAATTCCAAGGTGCTCTGAACCGTTATTTGGAGCAAAAACAATATGCTTATCACCAGTATTTCCATCATCAAATAAGTAGAAATCACTTACTGCTTCATTTTGTGGAACGAGATAGCGCTTCATATTGTCACCATTGTCGCCACAAATAAAAGCGTAACCAGAAATTCCACCAGCAGCTCCTCCCATTGAGAAACATACTTCACCAGTATTCATCATACGAAGTGATGTACTGATCCAAAAAGTTTGCTGAGGTAGGTTATAATTATATTCACCTGAACTAGCTAAAAGTTCATAATTTGCTTGTGCACTCAGTAAAGTTAGAGATGCTATGGCCAATTTAAATAATTTTCTCATATCTTTCCCCTTCACGAACTGTTGTAGTCGTTGGATATGTGTGTTGTAAGAGGCGATATCATACCTAAACGGCCACATTTCGGCTAGGAATTGACGGGAATTTTTTGGGCCAAACAGTTAAAAATAGGATAGATTTATGAAATGTCGATACTATGTAACTTAAAAAATATAAATCTCGCCTTTGGGCAGAAAGTCATTTTCAATAACGCACAATTCTATATTGAGCACGGTGATAAAATCGGACTCATTGGCCTAAATGGAATGGGTAAGTCTTCTCTATTAAAAATTATAAATGAAGAGATCGCGCCAGATACATCGACTCCCCCATTTACCTTTGAGAAGGCCACGGCTTCACAAGGTCCAACGATGGAATTCAGTGTCTTTAAAGTCGACCAAAATTTCACTCTTCCAAATGAAGACATCACTATTGAAGACTATTTTTACTTTCAGTATCGCGACTTTGAAGTTCTAAATAATAAACTTGCTTCACTTGATCTTTCAACAGAGAAAGGACTTGCAGAGCAGAACAAAATTATGGAAGAGCTTGAACACAAGAAGTATTGGGATCTCAAAAATAATTACGAAAGTTATATCAAGGCCTTTGGCCTTACAGATCTTTCAATGAAAGTTAAAGGTCTCTCAGGTGGAGAGCAAAAGAAAGTTCAACTTAGCCTGGGCCTAACAGCAAGAGAGAACCTCATTCTTTGGGATGAGCCTACAAACCACTTAGACTTTGAAACAATTGAACAATTTGAAGATGAGATCATGAAGTCCAATAAAACTCACGTGATCATCTCCCACGACCGCTACCTTCTCTCAAAAGTTACTACAAAAATCTTTAATATCCACTCTGGAGTGGTTTCTCCTTTTAAAGGAACATATGCAGAGTATCTTGAATATACAAAGACTCAAGAAGAGCTACGTCTTAACTCTCTAACAAAGCTTAAGAACTCACTCAGACGAGAGACCGCTTGGATGCGACAAGGAGTAAAGGCCCGTCGAACTCGCTCAAAAAAACGTGTTGAAGACTTCAATGATCTTTCAAAGCAAGTTCAAAAACTAAAAGATCAGGCCCGCTCAAAGCTTGATCTAGCAATGAATGATAGTAATCGAAAAACAAAGCAGCTTGTACAATTCAAAGATGTGGATTTTGGTTACGATAATAAAGAAGTGCTATTTAAAGGGGTAAACCTTTCAATCTTTAAAGGCGACAAGGTCGGAGTCCTAGGTGAAAACGGGGTTGGAAAATCAACTCTCATGAAATTAGTTGCCGAAAAACTTAACCCGAGCGCAGGAAATATAAAAAGAGCAGATGATCTAAAGGTTTGTCTCTTTTCTCAGAAGCGAGATGAATTTGATCTTTCAAAATCACCTTATGATCTTCTTGGTGAAGGCGAAGACTTCATTCACTTTAAAAGTGGCCGCTCAATACACGTTGCAACCTACTTTCAAAACTTCCTCTTTGATCGCGGCGAACTTCATAGGCCTCTTTCAAGCTTTTCAGGTGGGGAGCTTAACAGGCTCCAGCTTGCCCTTAATCTTAAGATTGAAGCAGATATTTGGATTTTTGATGAACCGACAAATGACCTTGATATCGAATCGATAGAGATCTTAGAGCAAAAACTCGCCGAATTCCAAGGAACAGTCATCATCATCTCTCACGATAGGTCGTTCTTAGAAAATATTACCAATCGCGTTTGGCTCATTGAAGACAAGACCGTCACAAAATTCTCAAGTGGATTCACATTTGTTCGTCCATATCTTGAAGCAAGACAAATGGAGCGGGACCTAGAAAAACAATCGCAAGAAACATCTTCAAATAAAGAAGAAATAGCCGCACCTTCTATTAAGGAGACTCCAAAGCTTAACGACGTTCAAGTTGAAAAAATTGAAGAAGAAATTATGGAGCTTGAAGGACAGATTGAAAAGATTGACGAGCTACTTTCAAAGTTTGACTATTCCAATATGGATGAAGAAAAAAACCAACTCATTGCAGGATTAAACCAGAAGAAGTCCGACCTTAATGCCAAGATTGAAGCTTGCTTTGAAAAGCTCTCGTAATAAGAGGCTTAATAAAAAAAGAACCTATATATGCACTTTTTCATATAATTCGCTCTAATAATCTCAAAAGCATCTAAACATTTACGAGCTCTGCACTTCAAACATATTTACTAGCTTTATTATCTCATCTTTCGAATAATTATTAGATAAGAAATCGTTTATAACCACAGGAATCTTTGAGCTTTTACCTTTTTTGTTTAAAGAACTATCCCAAATATGATTAAATCCTCTTCTATGTTCATCATTAATTTTATAAATTGGTTTTAAGCTAATAAACAAATCATTTATCTTTTTAAAGTATCCAGTATTAAAAAATGGAACACTATCGACACTGCTATAATAATTAGAGCCATAAAAAATTTCAAAACGTCCATTGTCTGGATTAAAATTGATAAATATAGCAATACTATCTAATAACTCTTCTAATGGGATATTATATTTATTAATGATTGCTATAAAAAAAGTTTTAAATGTAATCCAGTAGTAGATTGCAGCTTTATCTGTTTCTGCTAATTCCTCGTTTATTAGAATTAAAGCCTGTAAATCTATAATAATCATATATTTCTTAACTTCTCTTGGTGTAAACATACAAATCCAGTCATGCTCCCCATCTTCAAGAAAAGGATATAGCCCATTACAGTTTTTAACAAAATGCTGAAAAATAATAGAAAAATTAATAGAAGGGTGTGTTTCTATGATAAAAGTTCTAGTCTGTATCTTTTTCAAGTTCATTTGAGACAAATTATCACTAAACTTTCTTATTCTATTTTCATACACTTCTCGATCATCATTGTCATTGTAACCAAAAACAAAAATATATTTCCCCCTACTCTCCACTAACATATCGATTAAATGCCACTGATCTATATAGCTAAGGCCACTTCGCTCTATATCATCTAACCAAATAATATGTTTACACTTACATATGCGATCATGAAAATAGTAAATTTTATTTTTTAATTTTTGTGAAAACTTAAAATAACTCAAAAACCGATCACTTATAAAGAAGAAAAGACCTAAAGACAGGAATATAGTAAAAAATAGTTCAAAGCGAATATGAGATAAAGAAAAACTATCATTAAAAAAGTTATTTGAAATAATATTATATAGTGGTATTAAAAGAAACTTCAGAGACTGGTATAATAGCACAATAAATATCGACGAAAGAAAAAGTAAAAAGAATTTCATCCTAAGAGAAATTAGCTTTAGTAATAGAGAATTTAAATATCGTACGCTACTGATATTTCGATATTGCAAGCTAGTTGATGAATCAACAATTCCTCCGTTATATTCTGTTAAAAAGTATTTTAAGAGAAATGACTTACCTGTACCATGCTTCCCAAGTAAAAAGATAAACTTTACTTCTTCTTTATTTGTAATTGTATATAATAACTTTTCAAATATTTGAATATATGCATCTGACAAAACGGGTACAGTTTTTGAATTAATAAGATCCCCCTAAAAATGAGTATTAAATGAGTTTTTTAATGTCTAATGATATTCAAAACACAGCCTTTTTATTAGCCAGGAGACGAACCGGTGTGCATAAACGCACACCTCTCGACAATACTTTCTAGCTGAAGAGTAAATGGCCAAGCACCGCATACAATAGACAGGTCTTGGCCAGTCAATTATGCGGATGCTTCATTAATAGCATTTGAAATAATTTTTGTAAGCTTTAATAGATCCTCAAGTTTCACATTGTGAAAGAGAGAAATTCTAAATTGGTTCTTACCAAGTTTACGATAAGAGTTGATTCCATTTGCAATGTTTTGATCTTCTAGAACTTTTACAAGTGCATTGGCATCGTACTTCTCATCAAGGTTGATCGTTGCAACAGATGTTGAGCGATACTTCTCATCTTGAACAAATGCTTCAAGGAAGCTTTCCTCTTTTGCCCATCCGTAAATTAACTCAGCTTTTTTATTTGCATGCTCAACGGCATACTTTTGTCCACCTTGTGAGTTCATAAGCTTTACTTGCTCATTAAGGAAGAAAAGAGTTGAAATACTTGGTGTATTATAAGTTTGATTCTTTACTGAATTATCAATCGCTGTCTTCCAATTCATAATCCCTGGAATATAGCGATCACTTGAATTAATTTCTTCAGCACGCTTTAGTGCCTTTGGCGACATGATGGCCACAAATAATCCACCTTCTGAAGCGAAAACTTTTTGAGGTGAAAAGAAGTAGCAGTCAATCTTTGATAAATCTAAAGGAATTTGACCTGCTCCACTAGTTGCATCAACGGCCACAAGAGTATCTTCACTAACTGTTGGGATTGTTGTTGTTTGCACACCAGTTGAAGTTTCATTAAGTGTAAAACAAACCATGTCGGCGTCAGCGTGATCCTGAGGCTCACACCCTTGTCCATATTCACTTGCAATCTCTTCGGCCTCAATCCAAGGAATTAAGTTATGTGACTTATACCACTTATTTGAAAACTCTCCACATGTGTAGTGAACACTTTTCTTTCTAACTAGACCAAGTCCAATCATATCAAAGAGAAAAGTTGCTCCACCGTTACCCATAACGATTTCATAACCTTCCGGTAGATTATAAAAACTTCTAAGTCCATCTTGAATTTCTTTAACAAGATTTTTCACAGCTGGTTTTCTATGTGATGTTCCAAGAAGTTCAGCTTTTGTATCAGCAAGCTTTTGGATAAATTCTGTTGGAATAAGAGATGGCCCGACACCAAAGCGTGGGTCACTTGGTACTAGTTCTGATGGTACTTTATAATTTTCGAACATATTAAATTCCTTTTCTAATAGTCATTACGGCAATTTTAATTAAATTCACACCATTTGCAAACAATAACATATTGCCAAATAATAAATTCTTCTTAACAATTGTGTCATGAAAAAGTTGACCTTAACAGTTGCATGCTTTGTCTTTTTCATGACAAGTCTCGTAACAAATCAAACAAATGCACAAATATACAATATACCTGGTGAGTTCTCTCTAGGTATAGGAAATATGACAAAGTACGTTGGAAAGGTTCAAAAGGACCTTGACGGTGGACGAAATTATTTTGATTTCAATCCATATCTTCGCGCCAATTACCGCTCAGACTTTTATTGGGATAAGAAGTTAATCCTTGAAATAGGCTTAACAATTCCACAAGAAGGAGCTGATGATGCAGTTACAGTAACAAATTTTTGGCTTCAAGCATTAATTGAACATGAGATTAGTGACTTTAGATTGCAGGCCGGTGCTGGACTCTTCTTCACTTATACGAAAATGGATGGTGAAGTTCAAACGCTTGGTAATGGAATTTCGACTCAACAATATAATACACCTTCAGATGTCCAAACGGCGGTTAATAATATTCTCGTGATAGGAAGTGACTATCTGTTAAATAAGGACATTTTTATCAATGGCCAAATTAGTGCCTTTAATATTGAAGACGGTGATGAGCGTGCATTTAGCTATGGGCTCTCAATTAATTACACACTAGGTAATAAGAAATGAAAATACTTTTAAGCTTTATCTTAGCTTTTTCGGCCCAGGCCTTTACTATCAATGCCAATATACCTATTCGCTTTGCAGATCCTGAAATTAGAGTTCACGTTGCAGACAATGCTTGCTCAAATATCACAGACAGCGCCGATGAAATTATGGATATGGTAGAAATAGCAGCAAGTAATTACTGGAATAAAATTTCAACAAGTAGCCTTCATTTAAAAGGTGGCAATATTCAAACTGTTGATAGCGCTTATACGACAAATGGAATCTGTAATGCTGGATCAGCTGGCTGCTCAACTCAAGTACCAGATACAAATAGAGATATCCTTATTGTCTGTAACGGCAATACTGATGTTTTCACTTCAGTTGGAATTCTGGCAGTAACCCTTCCAAATAATCTAAGTGGTGCAACAATTGTTGGCTCAGTTATTGGAATCAATGACATTGCTGGAACTAAGTATAATGACCAGACACGTGCCCAAAAAATAGCTCTCTTTGCTCATGAAATCGGTCACGCTTTTGGTCTAGGTCATTCAAAGCTTGAGGACTCACTCATGTATTTTAGAAACCTAACAGGGCGAGAAACTATTGGAGAAGACGACTGGGACGGAGCGACTTACCTCTACCCTAAAGAGCAGATTCCAATGTGCGGAACCATAGAGCAGATCGATAAACAGATCGATGACAAGCTTGAGGGCACAAACTTGTCTGAACACTCTGCTGCAAAGCCTTCCGGTGGTTTTTTCATAGGTGCTATCATGTTATTATTGAGTTTAATAATAACAAGATTTACGAATCAAGAAAAAATTTGTTAAGAAGTTAAATTTTTTTCTAAAGATTCAAACAGTAAGTGCCGATAATCACATTATGGAATCAAAGTCAGGAAAATTTATTTTAGGTATTCTTATCATTTTTCTATTTAAAGTCGCAATTGCTGACAATATGAGAGATACCAAACCACATGAAGTTAAGATCTCTGTTCTTAAGTAAGCGCTAATTTCGTAAAGTGCTCACCTCTTTTGATATAGTTCAGATACTGATCAAATGAAGGAAAGGCCGGCGAAAAGAGAATTACTTTTGCTTCAAATCCAGCTTTAAACACATCATCCAAATTCTCATAATACTCACAATCAATTTCACGGCATTCATTACTTAAAATCTTTCCAGACTCACCAAAAAAGTAAATCTTTCTTATCTCATTCTTGAATTCATCTAAGCGAGAAAGCTGATTATCACCTTCGCCTCTTAATTGACCACCAATGATAAGATCCACATTACCTAAGTTTTCAACTCCTTTAAGTGCAATACAAGTAGAATCCCAATTAGTGGATTTTGCATCATTAAAAAAGTATTGATCAGATTCATGTTTAATTAATTGCAAGCGATACTCAACACCATGGAAGCTCTCACAAGCACCTTTAAAAGCATCAATATTACCTGTAAAAGCATCCCACAAGAGGTAGACGAAGTAAGTATTGATAATATTGTGTTCACCAAATATTTTAAGTTTTGAGACATCGATATAAGAAGATAATTCAGAGATAATCTTTTTCATATCAAGATCTAGTGCATGGCCATTTCTCATCTCATATGGAATTGCCACAGGAAGGCCACTTGGATAATAGGCCACTCCACCATTTTGCATATTCTTAAAGATTTCATACTTATCAAGTCCATATTCCTCGATACTATGATAGCGCTCGCCATGACTAAAAGTGAGATTTAAAAGTCCGGCCACATCACATTGAAATTCCTCAATGAGATTTAACTGAAAGCTTGAAAGCTCTAGGATAATTCCCTGGGCCTGCTCTCTTTCACCACTCATTCGCTCGTAGATATAATCACAAAAAGGCACACCAATATTGCCACCTATGAAGTAATCCCCTGTCGTATCATACTTTGCACACTCTGCAAGAAAGCTAACAACAGTGGTTTTTCCATTAGTTCCAGTAACGCCCAGAATTGGAGCATCAGCAAATTTATAAGCAAGTTCAATTTCACACCAAATAGGACATGTAACACCATCAAAGATATCAATATCCTTAGAGATTCCTGGAGATAGAATAATCAAATCCATCTCTTTTAATAGCGCATTTGAATTTTCTTGCTCCACCTTGCCCAGAATACTTCTTGTCTCTTCATATCTTGGCCAAGTCTCAACCTCACCTTGATTAACTAAATAAACGTCCTTTTCAAGAAATGTCAGAAGGCGAAGGGCCGAGCGACCTGAAACACCGAGTCCTACAACTGCAATTTTATTATATGGATTAAGAGATTCATTAATAATCATAGAAAAGTCCCGTTTTAAATGGTGGTTAGTCATGCTATAAATAACGTGATGAATTACCAGCAGCAATTTACTTCTATTATAAACATTCTACGGCCATATAGTGAAATATGGCAAAGAGAAGTTATTGATCAATTCCGTGCTGGAAAACTAGATCAAGTCTATCCTAAAGAGCTCATTGCACCACTACGAGAAATAACAGCTCAAGAACAATTCAAAGTTGATTGCAAAAGAATTTATGACTCACTTCCAGAATCAGACTTAAAAGATCTCTTTAATTCATTAAAGAGCTTAGAAGAAGTTGAGGTCATTGATAAAGAGATGACGGCCGGAATTGAGAAGCTTCCAAGCTGGGCCTTTCACAAAGTTAAGGGAAAGAAGCAATACGAGATTCTAACTATTGCAAACTTCCTCACGAACTTACAAAAAAATAAAGAGATCAAATTTAAACATGTTGTTGATATCGGCGGAGGAGTAGGCCACCTTAGTAGAACTCTAGCCTACTACTTTGGTATGGATATGATCAGTCTTGATATAAATCCAGAGTTTCAAGAGATAGGGAAAAAGAGACTTGAAAAATTCCCTAAGCCGCAAGGTCACAAGAATGTCCAATTTATCAATCATGACTTTTCAATCGATTTAGCAGATGAAAAGAATGAAGAAATCTTTTGCGATAATTCATTTTCACTAGGCCTTCATACTTGCGGGCCACTTGCTGTTAAACATATGCAGGTTGCAGCGAAACATCAAAGCAGTGGAATGCTAAATTTCGGTTGCTGCTATAATAAGCTTACACCTAAAAGTGATATTAACCTCTCAAACTTTGCCAAAGAAAATAATCCACTTGAGTTTGGACGCGATAGCTGCACTCTTGCGACCAGAGGTCATCAAAGTATGACCTATGAAGATTTTGAGCAAAAAAGAAAAGTTAAATACTATCGCTACTGCTTACAATTTTATATTGATGACATCTACGGACAAGACAAAGAAGTTATGCCTATTGGTGATGCACATAAAAGGCTTTATCTTGGTGACTTTGCAACCTATGCAAAATCAAAGTGCCACGAAAATAATATACCAATAAATTTTTCAGATGAAGAATTTGAAGAGTATTTAAAAAAGCATGAAGATATTCTAGAGACACTATTCCTTTGCGATATTATTCGCTGGCAATTTGGACGAGCACTTGAGCTATACATCCTTATTGATCGTGTTATGATGTTACAAGAGATGAATAAAGAGGCCAAGCTTATGAGCTTCTTTGATGAAGAAGAATCACCTCGCAACATGGGAATCTGGTATTATGACAAAGAATAAGAAGTTCGCTCTTATAACAGGTGCCACAACTGGGATGGGTGAGGCCTTTGCTAATTACTTTGCAAGTGCTGGAATCAATCTCTACCTTCACGGCAGAAATAGTGAAAAACTAAGTGCAAACGCAAAGACCTATCAAGATAAGTATCACGTTGAATGCAAGGTTATAGTTAAAGACCTCATAGAAGATGATGCCAGCTCGTTTTTAATTAAAGAAGTAACAACTCCAATTAATTACCTCGTCAATAATGCAGGTTTTGGAGTAGCTGGTAAATATCAAGATACTGATATTGAAAAACAAATTGCCATGCAAAGAGTTCACGTTGAAGTGCCTATGAGACTGACACATCACTTCTTAAAACAAGATGATCAATTACAGATTATAAACGTGGCCTCTCTTTATGCTTTCTTCCCTGTTCCTAGACAATGCATTTACGCTGCTTCAAAAAGCATGATTCACTCTTTTTCCCTTGCTCTTTATCGCGATCTCATTGGAACGAATAAAACTGTTATCTCTGTTTGCCCAGGACTCGTTTATACTCAATTTCGAATTAATCAAGGTAAACAAGAGAAAAAACACTTCTCAGGTATTTGGCCAAAACAGGTTGTTGAGGAAACATTGAATGCTCTTTCTAAACAATCGCCATTTATTATTCCTGGCAGATTCAATAGAATTTTCAAAACACTTTTAACGACGCTCCCCACAAAAGTGTCATTACGCATAATTGAGAGAGTTAACACAGGGCGCGGATACTAAATACTTTCTTACAATACCTGTCAGATCTAGTCAGAATTAAAAATGCACCTTAAAATGCCTTCACACAACACACACGATTATTCAAATAATTAATTTTATGAGGGACATAAATGCAAACTACCACAATCAATATTGATGAAATCAAATTAAATTCTCAGTACCTTAGAACAGAGACAGATGTAGAAACATTAAAGAATAGTATCGAAAGTATTGGACTAATTAATCCTCTCACAATTAATAAAGAAAACGAATTACTTGCAGGAGCAAGAAGATATACAGCTTTAAAAGAGCTAGGAATCACTGATATTCCAGTTCACGTTGTTGATAGAAAGAGCCTAGAGCAAGAACTTATCTCAATTGATGAAAACCTTGTTAGAAAGCCACTTGATAAACTTGAGTTTGAGAAGTGTCTTAATCGTGGTCGCGAAATCTATGAAGAATTAAATCCAACTGCTACAAAAATTGAAGTTGATAAAATCGCAACAACGACTGAAGAGAAGAAACTTGAAAAAGCTCAAGAAGAGCAAGATATGGACTCTTTTGCAGCTGTTACTGCCCAAAAAACAGGACTTTCTAAAAGCGTTATTAAAGGTGCAATCAAAAGAGACGCACTTGCTTCAGAACATGTTAAGAAGGCCCGTCGTCTTGGCCACTTAAATGCTAGCCAAACAAATGAGATCATTAAGCTTGATAAAGAAACACAAGAGAAGATCCTTCCAATGATTGCTGACAAAACAGTAAAGGAAGCAAAGCAAATTATCACAGCTGCAAAACGTGGTGGAATTGAAGAAGCAAATCAAGAAATTGAGACAATGATTCCACTTCCAAAAGAATATGCACATCTAAGAAACCTCTCTAAGAGACTAAATAAAAATCTAACGAGAATTCTTCTAGAAGAGCTAACTTATGAAGGTAAAGAAGCAGACTCAATCATGAAAGAGATGAGAAAACTGCAAGAAAACCTGAACCACTTTTTTAAAATGGGAACGACAGGTAGCATGACAAGCACTGAGTCAATTGATGATGATGAGCATTCAGAGTCAACTCCAGTAGCCTTAGAAGAAGGCGCACAAGAATTCACACCAGAATACACTCTTTAATAAACGTTTACCTCTGGTCAATGTCATCTTTTTTAGACAAAATAGACCAGAGGTAAATTTATGAAAAAACAAAACTCAAATCTCATTTTTATTTCCTGGATTGTTGCCATGATAGCAACAGTAGGAAGCTTATTCTTTAGTGTTATTATGGAGTTCACTCCTTGTTCACTTTGTTGGTACCAAAGAGTGGCCATGTATCCCCTTGCTATAATTTTTCTCTTTGGCGTCTACGATGAAGAACACTATTGCATGAAAACAAGTATTCCTTTCACTGTCATTGGATGGGCCATTGCCGTTTATCACAATCTTCTTCAATGGGAAATTATACCAGAAAGTGCCTCACCTTGTTTAAGTGGAGTACCATGTTCAGCAAAATGGATAAATTGGTTTGGATTTATTTCCATTCCATTTCTATCACTTATGGCATTTACAATTTTACTAATAACTCTAGTAATATATTACAAAAATAAAAAATCAATGAGGACAACAAATGAATAAGAATTACAAAATCATCAGTGTTGTGATTGCTCTTATTGCAATCTTTGCTATCGCAACAACAGTTTACAAAAAACAACAAAGTAAGAAGCTTGGTATGCAAGCTAATGAAAATTATAAACTCTTTGTTCCAGACTATGCCCCATCAATGGGACCTGAAGATGCTCCTGTTACAATCGTAGAGTTTCTTGATCCAGAGTGTGAATCATGTCGCGCATTTTATCCATATGTTAAAAATGTTATGGCAAAGTACGAAGGACAAGTAAGACTTGTAGTTCGTTATGCGGCCTTTCACAAGAATTCAAGTTATGCCATTGCAATTCTAGAGGCAACGAGAAAGCAAGACAAATACTGGGAAACTCTTGGTGTCTTATTTAAAAGTCAACCAGCTTGGGGAAATCATCACAACCCAAGACCAGATCTCATTTGGAATTATCTTCCAACAATTGAGGGACTAGACATTGAAAAAGTAAAAGAAGATATGCACGATCCAAAATTCATGGAGATTGTAAAAAAAGACATGGAAGATGGAAAGAAACTTGGAGTACGTGGTACCCCTACTTTCTTTATCAATGGGAAACCATTAAAGAATTTCAGTTACAACCAACTTGAACTACAAGTCAAGGAAGAGCTTGAAAAATAATGCATACCTTTGCTAACTCCCACTTTCTCAAAATCATAGAAGACAGTGGGAGTGCATCTCCTCAGAGAGGATGGCATCCAGTCCACCTAACTAAAAATGACAACACTCTTATCTCATATGTAAAAGATCATAGTTACGGTGAGTATATATTTGATTGGGCCTGGGCCGACCTTTATTACAGAATGGGCCTTGAATATTACCCCAAACTCATTCATGCTATTCCTTTCACACCTGTTAATAATAGTAAATTCACAAAAGATCTTGATTCAGATCTTTTAAAAGAATCATTTGAGTTTTATCAAAACTCTCCTTTTTCAAGTGAGCACTATTATTTTACTGACAAGGAATACACACAATTAGAGGATTTAGGTTTCTTTAAACAACTCACGACTCAATATCACTTCATAAATGAATATGACTCTTTTGAAGATTATCTTTCAAAACTAAGAAAGAATAAAAGAAAGAATATAAAGAAAGAAAGACGAACTTGTGATGCATACGAGCTTAAAATAGAGAAAGTAGACGCAAGAGATCTACAAATAGAAGAACTTAAGCAGATCTATGGAATCTATTTAACAACCATCGATAAGAAGTCAGCTTACCCCTATTTAACGTTAGAGTTCTTTATTGGACTTAAAGAATTAGATAATTGCTTCTTCCACCTGGCCTATCTTGCAAGTAAAGAAGATGAGATTATTGCCATGGCAATGTTCTTTGAATCAGAGACAAAGCTTTATGGACGCTACTGGGGAATTCATCCTCTTTATCAAAGCAGTTTTGATTTTCTTCACTTTGAAATGTGTTATTACATGGGAATGGAATACACAATAGATAAAGGGCTTAGAATATTTGAAGCCGGCGCACAAGGTGAACAAAAACTTTACCGAGGATTTCGTCCAGTGGAAATTGAGTCCTGGCATCATTTAAAGAATATTCAGATTCACGAAGCTCTTAGACAACATGTACTAAACCAGAATAAACAAGTGCAACATTATCATCAGAAATTAAATGAGCTTCTTCCCTTTAAGAAGTAGGTACGTCGATACTTTTGGCCTTTGACCAAAAGTATCGACGTACCTTAACATTTACCTAATCGTTATTTCAGAATCTTTATAATCAATATTTAAATCTTTAGATTCTAAGTCATGAGACATAATCTCTTTTGACAGCGGTCTAGTTACAAGTCGATTAAAAGTTGAGGCAAGTGGCCTTGCACCATAATCTTCACTATAACCTTGCTCGTTTAATCTCGCTCTTACACTATCAGAGATATTAACCTTCAGTTTACGTGCAAGAAGCCTCGAGTTTAATTCTTTGATCTGCTTATCAATTAGTGAATTCATAATTGAGCGATCAAGAGGATTATAATCTAAAACTGCATCAAGACGGCCTAAAACTTCTGGCTTAAATGCATGTTCAACATTCTTAGCATTTGTTGTTAGAAGAATAATTGTGTTTTTAAAATCAATCGTTCTTCCTTTATTATCAGTTAACCTCCCGTCATCAAGGATTTGGAGTAGAATATCTCCAAAGTCACGATGGGCCTTCTCGATTTCATCAAAAAGGATAACAGAGTAAGGGTGGCGTCTGATAGCTTCAGTTAAAACACCACCCTCTTCGTAGCCGACGTAACCAGGAGCGGCACCTATAAGCTTACTAACAGAATGTTTTTCACTATATTCTGATAAATCAAAGCGAATTAAATTATCTTGTGTATCAAATAAGAATTCACACAATGCTTTTGCTGTTTCAGTTTTCCCAACACCACTTGGACCTTTTAACAAGAATGAGCCTAATGGACGAGACGGGTCTGTTAGTCCAGCATGAGAAGTAATGACAGTATCAGCAATTTCTTGTAATGCTTCATCTTGTCCAAAAACACGTGACTTTAAAAAGCCTTCAAGTTGAAGAATTTGAGATTGTCTCGACTTTAAGATCTTCTCAACAGGAATTCCCTTTTGTCTTGAGATAACCATTGCAATATCTTTAGTTGCAAGAATCCAGTCATGATGACAAGACTCTAACTCTTTTTCAATCTCAGGTAGTCTTGAATACTTAATCTCACTAGCTTTTTCATAGTCTTGATTTCTTTCTGCTGCTTCAAGTTCAAAAGTTAAACGGTCACGCTGATTCTTAAGTTCAGAGACTCTTTTAAGAGAGAGAACTTCATCTTCCCATTTTGCTTTTTGTTCATTGAACTTATCTTCAAGCTCTTTTATTTCAGAGCTCAGTTTTTCATTTTCCTTATCAATTTGAGCATTTACTTTCTTAGAGCGTATCTCTGCCTCTAGCTCTACTAACTTAGCAGGCATGGCCTCAGCTGAAAGCTTTAGAGCACTTGCAGCTTCATCCACAAGGTCGATGGCCTTATCCGGTAAATTCTTATCAGTTATATACTGATCAGAGAGTATCACTGAATTAAAGATGGCCTCATCAGAAATTTTAATACCATGGTGAATTTCAAGCTTATCGCGTATCCCCATTAAAATTTCAATGGCATCTTCTTTTGATGGCTCATTAACCGGTACAGCTCTAAATCTTCTCTCAAGGGCACTATCACCTAAGATATATTTCTGATATTCTTCATCAGTTGTAGCACCAATACAATTTAGCTCCCCTCTAGCAAGGGCCGGCTTCAGAAGGTTGGCCGCATCCATTGCACCATCAGTTTTACCTGCACCAACAAGTTGATGGATCTCATCAATGAAGAGAATCGAAGTGGCTGCATTCTTTTTAATATATTTTAAAAGCTTTTGTAGTCGCTCTTCAAACTCTCCGCGAAACTTAGTTCCGGCCATTAGAGCTCCCATATCAAGAGCATAAACAGTCTTTCCTTCTAATACATCTGCAACCTTGCCTTTAACAATCATCTCAGCAAGACCTTCAACAATAGCAGTCTTACCAACACCGGCAGGCCCTACAAGAACCGGATTATTCTTTCCACGTCTTCCTAGGATCTCCATTACCGCACGAATTTCTTTTGAGCGGCCAATAACTGGATCAAGCTTACCTTCTTGTGCCATTTCATTAAGATTTGTTAAGAATGATGGCACCTCATCTTCCTCATCACCATCAAAGTTTTGGGAGAAAATGGTAGGGTCAATATTTAAGCTTGGAAGAATCGTAATGATATTCTTTAGTAAATCTGTCTCTGAAATTTCCTGGCGTCCACTCTGTATTGCATTAGAAGATGCAAGAGTTAACCACTTACTGAGTCCAGCAGTCGGTCTTATATTATCAAGTGCCACTTCACTTGATGCCTGAGGAAGGCGATCAACTTCTGTCTTAATCTCTTTCAGTTTATTCTTAAGAGATCTTGAAGAGAAAGAAGATGGATTCTTCACTAGTCCATAGGCAAGATGCCATTCGGATAGTTGAGTATTCTTCTTTTCCATAAGAAGAGTTTGGGCAATGTCCAAACTTCCTGCAACGATTGAATCGTACTTATTCATAAAAATCCTCCGCGTAAATTTTGGGCATAAACACCTAAAATTATGAGGTATTTTTCCCCTTCTATAAATAAGATGGGAGCTCATTTATAATTGTCAAGGTAACCAATTAATTTTTTTTCGTAATAAAAAGAGTGTTTATGTATAAAACTTTTATCCAATTTTTCCTTATACTTTTAACTATTTGCAAAGTTCAAGTGCTTGCAAATGAAATCGTCCCTCTCGACTTAAGTACACCTAGAGCGACAATGAATTACTATCTCAAGAATATGAAGGCCTATAAACTAGGAAACAACCTTGGGCTAGAATATGCCATAAAGACTTTTGATGGTAGTTATCTTCCGGAATCAGTTAGAGAAGTTAAACTTAAAGACTATGCTCAAACGTTGATAACGGTTCTTGATCGTATTGAATATATCGATGTAAAGAAAATCCCTAAGAAGCCTAATACAGATATTTGGTACTACCGCAAATCTAAGGTCCATGTTGATGGTGATGATCATCAAGTCGAAATTTCTTTACAGAAATTTGAAAGAGATGAGAAAATTGTTTGGCTCTTTACTGAAGAAACAACGAAATCACTATATCACTACGACTTATCACTTAGAGGAAAACAAACGGCCAAAGACGTTGTTTACAGTAAGTCCATAAAAGATCGACTTAAAGAGTATCTTCCTCCATGGACATTTCATCAAAGATTTCTTCTTTTAAATATCCATTGGATTCTATTAATTATAATTACTCTTATAAGCTTTGTTTTTGATCGTATTGTACGTCACTATATTGCAGTTAAAGCAATTTCAATCCTAAAAAAGAGAAATATAAGTTTTACTGAAAAACAACAAAACAGACTGACTGCACCTTTTGGAATTGTTACCTTTGTTTATATTTTTAAAACATTATGTACATGGATTGATTTACCGACTGACGCTCTTGTTCTTATCATAAAAGCCTGTGACATCATTTTTGCTGTCGCGATGATTATGATCTTAAACGAGCTACTAACGGTCATTTGTCTCTACCTAGAAGATAAGGCCCGTGATACTGAGAATAAATTCGATGATATTATTGTTCCCCTTGTAAGAAAAACTGCAAGATTCTTTATTTTTGCTGTTGGTATCATTTTCATTGGTGATGCACTAGAGCTGGATATGAAATCCATCCTAGCAGGTATGGGAATTGGTGGTATTGCTTTTGCTCTTGCAGCAAAGGATACAATTTCAAATCTCTTTGGTTCATTCACAGTATTATTTGATAATCCATTTACTATTGGTGACTGGGTTAAGATCAATGATGATATTGAAGGGATTGTAGAAGAAGTTGGAATGAGATCAACTCGTATTAGAACATTCTATAATTCAGTTTTATCTGTTCCAAATGGTACTCTTATCAATGCAAATATCGATAACCTTGGAAGACGTCGTTATCGTAGATTTAATACAAACTTAGGTATTGATTATGCTACTCCACCAGAAAAAATTGAAAACTTTTGTGAGAGTATAAGACAAATCATCATCGCTCATCCATTTACACGTAAGGATAACTTTCAAGTATATTTTAATGGAATGGGTGCAAGCTCTCTTAATATTCTTGTTTATATGTTCTGGGAAGTTCCATCATGGGATGACGAATTACATGAAAAACATAAATTTCTATTAGATATTTTAAAAGTTGCAAGAAAGCACGGTATTAACTTTGCCTTCCCTACTCAAACTCTACATGTACAAAAAGATCCAGGTGTTACTTATTCACCTGAAGAAGTTAACTTTGAGATGTCCAAACAAGTTGCTAAGTCACTTGAAAATGAGCGTTGGCACGCACCAAATCGTTCATCTATTGATCGTTTAAAGTAATTCTATATTGGCCTTAGGGTTAAAACCTTAGGGCCAGATTTCTTAACTAAATCAAAGTTGAAAATCTGATAACGATATTCATCATTAAAAAATCTTTCTCTTTGGTTATCGTAGTATGGCGATAACATATGTCCAGAATTACCAAGAGGTAAGATGCCATATGAAAGATCAACATTAGCAAAATCAACAAGGCGTCTCGTACTTGGCCCAGTCACTGGAGTGTGGCCCTTATTACATTTTACACGCCTGATATGGTTAATACTATTGATTGAGCCATTTGCTTCATACGGCCCATGAGAAAAAATCTTTGCTAAGAATTTATTCTTTTCAAACGGATGAACGAATTTAAGTTTGTGAACACGGCCCCATCGCCATGTACTAATATCATCACCAAGTAATCCTTTAAGGTAAGAAACCGTTGACTTAAATGCCATCATCAAAATATCGTCACGGCCTTCAATTGGTGCTGTTTTTTCAATATCCCACCAAAAGTCATCAGGCCTTTCTAGCAATCTGTAATAATAAGTCCAAGAATTAATGGCCTTACAATAATTCAGATAATTATCGCCCATTTCATCCATTAGAAGTTTTCTTATTCTGATATTCATTTCATGAAAGATCGTTGGCCCAACTTGATCCTTACGTGAATGACCTTTCCACGAAAGAAGTGTCTCAAGTGCCTTACTTTCATATTGCGATAATTTAGAATTCTTAGCGGCATTTCCTATAAGTTTTAAAAGAGTTGCATTATGACTACTAAAGCTAGCTGTTTGTACCATCTTCTGAGAGTCGATATCCCAATTCTTACGTAACTTAAGAGATTCGAGAATTGTGTTGTAGCGATTATCAGAATGCCAGCCACCACGATGATGAATCCCTTCCTTTATCGTTTTTGGAGCATCATTGGCCGAGACCACAAAACCATTTTCTGGATTTATCTCATGAGGTTTATCATCGAAATCATAAGCTCCTAAGATCTTACGATCAGCACTTTGTACAAGATCAGACTCAAAAGGATGAGATCTATTATAGCTATCACCCATAACTAAACGAGCTACATTTCCCTTGGCATCAGCATATACAATATTAAGCCCAGGTGACTTAACAATACTTGTTGCTTTTTTTATCTCTTCAAAACTTTTAGCGCGCCCTAGCCCATAGAAGCCTTCAATTGGCTTATTACCTAGTTGAAAAAAACTAAAGTGTGCTGCTATATTCTTTGAATCCTTATTTACTGTTTTTACAATTTCATCAACAACAGGGCCTTTTTCAGACCACTTAAGGTTAAAGTTAATAGGAGTCGAACCTTTTACTTTTATGACAGAATTTTCAACACGAACAATATAAAAATCATCGTCTAATTGATAAAGATCCACATCATCTGTATAGCTAATTGTTAATCCCCAACCGTGATTACGATTATGTCCCATTCCAGGGAAAGGAATCATTGGAAGAAAATGGCCATACATATGAAAATCTTCTTCTTCATTTTTAATATTGGCCTCATACCAAATATTAGGTGCTGAAAACTTAATATGTGGATCACTTGCTAAAATTGGCTTACCTGATCGAGTTTTATCCCCACTTATGGCCCATGCATTAGAGCCTGTGAAGGTACCAATCCCTTCAAGAAGATCATCGTAGTCAATAAATTGAGCTTCTACGACACGACGAAGACGATGAGATAAATCAACTTCATTATTTGCAAAGAGATATTTTAAATCACGGTGTTTTACGTCGGCCATGATTTGTTGATAAGCAATCTCATTTCTCATAAATGGAGAAAAGCTATAATTTAAATAGACAAAGACACCATAGATATCTTCTAGATTAATTTTCTTAGGCTTGATTCCAAGTATAAAATATTCAATCGGTCGAATGCTGTTTTCTAAGTAATAATTATAACCAGCGATAAATGATTCGAGATCTTTGCGAACGACAGGATCAAGATTTGTAAGAATATCATTGCGTATATAGCTTGAATTGAGAGTTCTAAATAATTTATCAGCAGCAACTAAGTCAGGCCCAAGAATTTCAGAAAGTCGTCCTTGTCCTGCGCGAGCAATTAGCTCGTATTGAAAAGCTCTATCACTTGCCATTGAAAAGCCAAGTGCATAATTCATATCATGTCTTGTTTTAGCATCGATATGAACAACACCTTCGTGGTCACGATAGATTTGAACTTCATTATCGATATCACCAATTTTTAAACTTCCTTCCATAACTGGAAATGAGCCTAACAAGAGGAAGTATACAGTAGTTATTAATAAGAATACGGCCCCAAGTAGTGATAAGATAATTTTTTTCATAGTTAACTCTTAAAAAGTTTTTTCTCTTTAACGTGATCAGCAACGACTTTTGGAAGCTTATCTTCCCAGCCTTTTTGATCTTTTTGAATCATTTCAATAACTGTACGAGACCAAATACCTGATGATTTGAAATCAAATCCCTCTAAATCAACGATGAGTCCATTATCTCTTAGGTACTTAACAAGATACTCAAGAGTTGGATCGTATTTAACATCAGAGAAGCCTAGACGATTATTTGCATCATTATCATCGGCACATGGATATAGAAATAATTTAGTATTAAGGCCAAATAACTCACCAAGGCCACCTAAGATCCCATATGAAGTATCTTCATAGTGCTTGATATTTAGAATTTCATTTAAGTTATATGTATTTGTAATAAACGCAATTTGGCTTTTAGAAATTGGTTGTAGAAATTGATTAAGTTCAAAGTATGATGCGAAATTAGTAATAAGAACTTTTTGCTTAAGTTTTGTAAGTAGATCAACTCTTGCTAAGAAGTCTGCATTATCGATTGCAGAGCTTCGAGATAAAAGCTTTGACATCGAAATCTCAGATAACGTCACAACGTTTTCACATTTTTCAGTAGTACACAAATGTTCACGACCAACTTTAAGGGCATCTAAATTTCCTTTTGTCGGTGGCCTAAAAGATCCTCTAAGAACCACTAGAGGCTTTCGATAGAGATAATCCTTAATTTGAACAACACTTCCATTCTCATCAAACATAACTGCAGATGTGAATTTTCTTTTTACAAGTTCAAGAGAAAGTATTCTTGGATCAAGGCCTTCAAATGCAGGGCCACGTACATCAATCATATCAATCAACAAACGACTTGTAGAAAGGTTATCCATAAGAGATGAAACGAGTCTTGATGTATCATTTGAATTATAGAAACAGCTGTGAATCATATTCACACCTAAGAAACCAACGGCCTCTTGTTGCTGTAGGTTTTCTTGATCTAACATTTTAACGTGAAGAATAAGGTCAGAAGGCTGCGCTCCTGGAGCGTGTTGAAAACGAACACCTAACCAGCCATGACATTCACCTTTGCCAGAATAGCTCTTTGCGGCCACTGTATCGGCAAAGCAAAAGAACTTAGTTGAGTCATCGCGTGAGTCCTTTAGACGATCATATGTTTTTGAAAATTCAGTCTCAAGCATTTTATTCAAACGACCTAATGAAACATAACGCTTTGTCTCTTCAATCCCATAAATTGAATCAGAGATCTGCATATCATAGGCCGACATTGTCTTTGCAACAGTACCAGCAGCTCCACCTGCTCTAAAGAACTCTCTGGCCACTTCCTGACCTGCCCCAATTTCGGCAAAGCTTCCATAGACAGAGTTGTCGAGGTTAATTTGTAGTGCTTTTTGTTTTGCTGATAGAATCTGGCAAAAATCCATGTGTAATCTTCCTTAAACTTGGCTTAAATAATTGAAATCTTACTCATATAATACCAGTTTAAAACTTCAAATGGCAAAGTTAGGACACAAGAAATCAGCAATTGTGACAAAATAATTTATCCTAAAAGCAATAAAATGCGTTGGAATTGGCCAGTAATTCCCGTTATTTGGCAACCTTGCTAAAAATTGACATGAATTTGTCGATATGAACAATGAAAGGATGATACAATATCCTTAAGAAAGGAGATGGAACTATATGTGGATTCCAGTAATTATTGTCGGTATTTTAGTAGGAATTGCTTCAGTCAAAGAGAAGCAGGCCCGCGAAAAAAGAGCAAAGGCCTACATCCCTATTAAATCAAAAAACTAATTCTTGTCATTAATTCTTAGCAAAATTAATCGCACACTCTTTTGCAAAATAAGTCAAAATCATGTCACAACCTGCACGCTTGAAGCTTGTTAGCATTTCAAGACTTACAGCTTCGCCATCTATCCAGCCTTTTTCAGCTGCGGCCTTAACCATGGCATACTCGCCAGAAACATTATAAGCAGCAACTGGAAGATTCGTTCTCTCTTTCATTTTTGCAATAACATCAAGGTAGCTAATTCCTGGTTTCACCATAAGAATATCTGCACCCTCTGCCTCATCAAGTTCAATCTCTCGTAGAGCTTCAGTAAGATTAGCAGGGTCCATTTGATAAGTTTTCTTATCACCGGCCTTAGGTGCGCTATCAAGAGCATCCCTAAAAGGTCCATAGAATGCCGAAGCATACTTGGCCGTATAAGACATGATTTGAGTTTTATGAAAGCCTTCACTATCTAGCGTTTCACGAATATGTCCAACTCTTCCATCCATCATATCACTTGGGCCAATAATATCACTTCCGGCCTGGGCCTGAGATAGTGCCATAGCAGAGAGAATATCTAAGGTCTCATCATTTAAGATTTCGCCAGTTTTTTCACAAACAATACCATCATGGCCATCGCTAGAATACGGATCCATCGCAACATCTGTCATAATTAGCATATCTGGACATGCATCTTTTATATCTTTAATTGTCTTTTGAAGAAGTCCATTAGGGTTCTTTGATTCAGTAGCAAGACGATCCTTGATTGAATCATCTAGGGCCGGAAATAATGAGACGCACTTAACACCAAGATTCCATAGCTCTTTGACCTCTTTTACAATTAAGTCGCGACTAAAACGACTAATTCCTGGCATTGAATCAACAGGAATGATCTGATCCTTACCCTCTACAATAAAAAGAGGCATAATTAAATCATCAACTGTTAAGATCGTTTCACGCATAAGAGATCTCATTGCGTGGTTTTTGCGATTACGACGAGGTCTAATATTATTTAAATACATATATTATAATCCCATTTGTAACTTAGTTTTATATGCGAGAGCATACATGGAAATTTGCTTAATCATACTTGATAGGCCGTTAGCACGTGACATTGATAAGTGCTGTCTTAAGCCGATCGTATCGAGAAAGTCTGGTTTCGTAGCAAGGATCTCATCAGGAGTAGCATCTGAGTAAATCCCAATAAGGATTGAAACAATACCTTTAACAATGGCCGCATCGCTATCTGCTTGGAAAATAACCTTACCATCTTTTAGCTCAGGGATAAGCCATACTTGAGACTGACATCCCTTAACCTTATATTCTTCTTTATATAATTCTTCAGGCAGTGCAGGCATTTTCTTTCCCATGGAAATAATATGCATGTAGCGGTCTTCCCAATCATTGAATTTATTAAACTCTTCCACAAGAGCATCAACTCTTTCTTGAATTTGCACAATAGGCTCCTTACCTTAAGGGTCTTTTAATATGGCAGGAGTTTAGCACTATTTAGATGATGCGTGAAGCAAACTCCAGCATTTTTTCGATTTGCTCAGCAATATGATCCACAAGATTTTGTAGTGCGATAAAGAATCCATAATTACCAACCTGATTGGTAATCATTGCAATCATAGACTCCAATAAGTCTAGATAAGGCTCTAAACCAAGCTTTTTGATAACAAGTTCAATATAATTGGCCACACCTTCCACGTCTTTACCTTCATTTGTTACTACATAGAGAGGATTCTTAATTGATGCCACGTAAACTCCTTAATTCATCATTCTTCTTTAATCTTATCATATAGACTATAAACTCGCTTCATTCCACGAATCAATTAAATTTGCGATTTTATTAAATTGTTCATGAAGCGGGCGATATTCCTTGGAATTATAATCATAAATAGACTTCTTAGCGGCCTGTGACTTTACGATTTGGGCCTTATTAAAGAATGGAGCAATATACTTATCGTTGCCAGTAACTTTACGAATCAGTTCCTTAATCTCGTGTAGATCACTCTCCTCTTGCTTACGTCTTGAGTCCATAAGATTTGGTATATGAGTGATAATTTCAGGAAGTTCTACTAATTCCATATCCTCGATATCCCCAAGCATGCGATAAAAATGCTCTAGGCCCTTCATTGAAAAATCATCAGGTCTAAATGGAACAATCACGCCATCGCTTGAGCAGATACTATTAACCACGAGAAGTCCCAGAGTTGGAGGGCAATCCACAAGAATATAATCATATCGTTTTCTAAGTCCGGCCTGTTCAATATATTTTTTTAGAATAGTTTGTCTTGGGGAGTTAACTGAAGCAACACAGAGTTCAAAACCAGAAAGCTCTTGGGCCGAAGGAAGAAGATCGACACCCGCTTCAGTCTTGTAAACGACATTTTCAAAAATTACACTTGTATGCATCTGCTTTAATTCTTTAACTGTATTCAAAAGAAGATTAAAAATACTTTTCTCATTTTCTTCTCTTCCAAAAAGATAGGACATATTGGCCTGAGGATCCATATCCACGACAAGAACTTTATGACCCTTTTGAGCTAAAGCATAGGCCGTGTTAAAACACATCGTCGTCTTTCCGACGCCACCTTTTTGGTTTAGAAAAGATATGACCTTCCCTTTACCCTTATCATCAAGTTTTTGCTTATTTCGCCCAAAGAACATACTTCCCCCAATATGAATGTAAAATTCTTGGAAAGTATAACATAATTTTATTCAGAGACATACTGATCAGGGTCAATTTCAACAACACAGCGAAGGCCGACACGTGACGTTCTTGTTTCATCAGGATAAAGCTCGACTGTGTAGACACCACTTGCGTTAAGACGAGTGTAATCACCACCACTTACCATTGCTCCTGTTGCAACATTTGTGTATTCATTGAAGAAGCCATCATCATGGAGCTGTGAGTTAGTAAGTCCAGCACTTGAACCAATACGAAGAGTGTACTTCTCTAAAAGAGAATCGGCCGTGGCATTTCCATAGGCAGAAGTCGTAATAGGCATACCAAAGACGTAATTAAAATAGCGAGAACTATAGTATGACTGGTCTTCAAATAAGAAATTATCCAGCTCTCCCTCACAAGGAAGAGATGCGTCACTATCTTCACATGGCCCTATCGTATTATCCATTACATAATTTGCACTACCTGATCCATAAAGATCAGTATCAACAGATAAAATACTGGCAAAGTCATACGTAAAGTCTGCAGCATTAAATGTATAATCTGTACTAGAAATCTCTGCAATATTTCCAACAGCGTCTTGAATACCAAACATTGAAGTACAAGTTTCAGTAAAAGATGATCCTGTATACAGGGAGCGAATTCCAGAAGAATAAGTTCCAGGTATCGAGTGAACATCTGATGAACTGAGGTTATCAATATCCATATAAGAGCTATCAAGCCCACTTGCTAGAGAAGAATTACACTTACTTGATGAATTTAAAGAAAGACCTCTTTCAATTTCTTCAATTGAAGAATCAGAGATATTTCTTACATCCCAGGCCGAATAAGCGATTTGCTCATCACGTGTTGGCAGTTTGAAAGTCGTTCCAAGATTATAACCTGTAATTGCGTGTGTATTTGTCATGGCCGTACATGCAGCTGCCGCTTCGTCCATATCGACATTTGTAAGAGGAGGTAGATATGACTGAGAAGCTATAGCACTATCGAGAGCTTGGCCTGTATAGTCTAACCAAGTTGAACCACCATTGTTTACCTTACATAGGCCAGAGTTTCGCTCATAAAAGATATCACCTACATTAGCAGCAGAAACACCGACAGCGGACTGACCAACACATTGTCCATCCGATGTGCTACAACCAGTTTTTGTATATGGGCACCCCATTTCAAAACGAGGAACGATTAAATCTTTGCCAAAGTCATATACTGTATATCCAAGCGTTGCATTATTTGCATCACCAAGACCTGCATATTCACAAATATAGTCACTATCTATAAATGGTGTCGAATGCATCATTGTACAAGCTTTCTTATTAACCATCCAACGGTGAACAAATGCATAATTTTCAGCAGGTGCAATAACTCTCACCTTTGCAACTTTATTATTTGTTGTAATTTCTAATTCTTCTGTTGCACCTAATTGATTTGTATAACTAAGTACCGGTCTAACTTCATAGATATATGTATGATTTGGTACTGGTGCAAGACGTGAGTTTTGACCATTATCAACATAAGTCGTTGAAGATGTAATTAAGTTGCGATTAATTGGCTTATTATAATTAAAGCTATTCACCATTCCAGCTTGCTTGCGATAAACATTATAACCTTGGATTGCCCCAGAAGTGTTTACTGTAAAGTCTTCCCATTCCAGAGTTACTTTTGATGTTCCGTGATAAGGAATCCAATCAGAACCATCAGAATAAAAACAATCTGTTCCAGTTGTTGGCTCATAAGCTGTGTTAAATAGGAACTTACCTTTATTCTCACTTGCAACAAGAGTTTCCGTTTGAGAATTAAAAACAACACTTACAGAACCTGTTGCTGTGTCATCATATGTTACATCACCAATACAACTTCCACTTCCTAGATCGTCACAAGTTGTTGTTGGATCATCTAGGATTCCACTAGTTGTATATTGGCGATTAACTTCACTAATATTACAAGCTACTTGCTTAGAAATTAAAACCCAGTCAGAAGGTGTTGTACCTGTTGAATAATAACACTGGTTTGAAGATGTACGATAAACTGCTCCGGCTACATCAGGTGTAACTGAACCACTTGGATCAGATGCACCATAACACTCCTGACCGCTTTGGCACTTCGTTAATGAGTGAGAGCATGTAAAGCTATCTTCAACTCGAACTCCATAATGATTAACTTTTGTTCCAATCGATTTAATATTGGCCCAACCATTGTGTGTAATTGTCTGAGGCTCAACTCTTACATTAAAGCTTATTGTTGTACGTGGAGTACCTGTTCCATTGTCCACAATATCAAACGAAATTGTAGACTCTCCAAATTGAGAAGAAGTAGGAATCATTTTAATTCTTAATTTTTCGTTAGCAGAAGCACCACTATTAATAATTCCACCACTTGGTCCATTAACAGAGATATCATTGTAATTCCCATCTAAGTTTACATCTTTTAGGAAGTAAATATTTGCAGGATTAATTAGAACACTATTTGTAGAAGTAATATTTTCAACAACAATATCTTGAGCGGACTCATTTGCAATAGATCCACCTTCACTCACAATGACATTATCAATTATTACATTTTCTTTTTCACCAATGACAACATCACCAATGTAGCTTGCATTTTGGTTTCCATTATTTGTCGCAATTTCCCATGACGCCGTATTTGAAGATTCATAACAAAGACTATTTGTGCGATCATAGTAAATTACAGGATTTGAAGCCGTGTGAGATGTAGGATTAAAACTTGGTGCTCCCTCTCCAATACAATCGTTAACTCCACATTCAGTGCGTCCTTCTCTCCTATTATATTGAGAGTACTGACAAATAACTGGAGCATCAGAAGTTTCAGTAACAGTTACATCCAGAGTAGATATAGTCGATTCTGCACTTGCAATATCTCTTACGACAAATTGAAAATTATCAGGTGTTCCAATAACACTATTGGCACTATTTCCATTAATTGTTGTATATAAACAAGTAATGTCACCACTTGTATCAATTGCACAATCACTAATTGTTCCCTCACTTCCTGTGACACTAGAGTTACCGGCCATTGTGTTAACACGTGTAGCTCCGTCTAAGAAGTAGACTTGTAGACCTGTAAGAGAATTATCAACATCAGAAACTGTTCCAAGATTAATTGTTTCAGAAACAGCATTCCAATCCGTTGACTCATCCATTGTATGAGTAAATGTACTACTTGAAATTACTGGAGGGTCATTTTTAGCATTAATTACAATAGTAATATAGCCTGTAGAATGAAAAGTTGGTAGGCCATCAGCAATCTCATACTCTACTGAGAATGTACCGTTAGCATCACCATCAAAAACAATATTACATAAGAAGCTATCATCTACGGCAGCTGGTGAATCACAATTAGAGCTTTGGATATCAGGGAATGCTGCAAGATTCTTAAGACGATATCTTAAATCAGAAGATAAGAATCCACCATGACCATCATCACTAGCAGTTGGAAAAGAAAAATAAGCTGTCGTCGTCGATGAAGGCAATCCAGAGTCATCCTCATCTACAGTTATAACAAGAGAGCTTCCCGGAACAGGATCATCGTCAACAGCATTTATTAAAGCACTGGCAACACCTGTATTTGAATATTGCCCATTAGCATAAATTTGATATTCAACTAAGTCTTCTGCAACTGTATTAAAGTAATCCTTATCCGTTACAATATTTAACGTACACTTACCTAGTGAACATGTACATGTGACATTTGAGTTTTGAACGCTTGCGTGTATTGAAGTTGCACTACAAAATGTTGCAAAGTCTCCATCGTAATCAAAATACCCTGTTAATGGATTTTCATTTACTTCGCTGTCAAATTCGAAACTAATAACGTCATCTTCGTTTACTGTAGCAGTTCTTGTTGAAGTGATTCGTGGTGCTTGATCAACGTTTGTTACATCAATATAAATACGAGAAGTCGCACTATCACCATCATCATCTGATAAGTAGAGATCAACAAAAGTTGAACCATTTGTATTTCTAGATGGTTCAATATCAACAGTACAAGTACCACTTGCACATGCACATGTTGCTCCTAGTGTTTTTAATCCAGGAGTAACTGACTCAGGAGTATTTGCACCTGTAACTGAAGCATTTAAAATTGCTCCTACAGTTGGATCTGAGTTAATTGCATTTGTAATTTGAAGTGATGTTGAAAAACCAGAATCAATTTCAACAGTGATTGTATTACCAATAATTGAAGCTGTTTCCCCACCAGAGATAATTGAAGGATTATCGACAATTTCAAAAAATAAAGTTGGGTAATTTATAGAGTTTTGCCAAGTATTAACTTTTTCAATAGTAACAGAGCCTACTGTTAAGCTTTGATTAAGCCCTGTTCCACTATCAACAACTGTACACGAAGTTGGCACACCATTATTTTGATCGGTATATTCAACTTGATAACTAGTTTTAACAGTGTTTTCAACTATTGTAAGAGCATTAGTCGTTACTACTGGGGCTTTGGGAGAAACATCAAGAACACACGTGCGGCGAACTTCATCAAAGTAATGGCCATCATTACAGTTTGCCTGCTTTAGTGAATTCATCTGCGGAGTACAAGAAATTAGTCCCGCAATAAATAATGTTAAGATTAAAATTCGATTCATATCTTTCCCAAATATCCCAATAACTTATCGCCATTTAAATTCTTTACTTTAAAGAAAGACTTACGTTATTTCAGTATTATAGAAGATTTCCTCTTCAGAACAGAAAAGATCGTTTTTTCAGATACTTACATAGACACGATTAAGGCAAATCGCCCAAATACTCTGGCGAAACGCTCAACTACTGACAGAACTCAAAGTTCGAATTTAGGCTACAAAGGGCCTTTTTCATCTGCTTATTCTCATCTTTAAGCTCTTTAACTTGATTTTTTAGGACCTCATTATCTTCTTTTAATGAAGCAATTTGACGAGTGTTTTCAATTACACTTTCACTCATTCCTTCACTCATCGTTTTATACATATCAAGATTCTTATCCAACTCTTTTACCGCTTCAATTAATGGAGAAACTAAAACAGCATAATCCACGGCCAGCCATCCTTCACTATTTTCAATAACGGCCGTAGGAAATTGTCTTTGTACATCTTGAGCGATAACACCAATAGAATGCTTGCCAGGAGAAACAGACTTTTCATTCCAATCAAATTCAACTCCATTTAAGGCTTTAATTTTATCTAAGGCATTATCAATATTGACGACATTATCTTTTAATCTTTTATCTGAAGTACAATTTGTTGCACCAGCTCCGCCACCAAGAGTACAATCAGTTGAGCCTTCAACTCTTAAGTTTCCAACGACATGAAGTCTTTCAGTTGGAGCAGCTGAGCCTATCCCCACATTACCAGTGCCCATAATTTTCATTCTTTCTGCGTCATCTGTATAAAAAGATATCGGTAGAGCTGAAGTTACACTTCCTCCAGTATTAATATTACCGAGGTGAATTCCTGTTGAATCATCAACTAGAATTTCAAAGTTATCATCTGTTCCACCTTTAAAAACAACTTCATTTGATGCACCTGTTGCAACAACGCGATCACTTGCAGTTAAGACTCCAAAAGTCGCTGTACTTGAACCAGTGATACTGTTGACAGTAATTGTATCTGCTGCAAGATTTCCACCTGTAATAGTGGCCCCTCCAGTAAGAGAAGCAAGTCCTGAAACAAGTAGTGTTCCACTAATATCAGCATTACCATTATTGTCTAAAAGACCTGTATTAGTGATTCCTCCCTCAGAAACAAGAGAATCAACTGTAGCAACGGCATTCACATCAATCGTATTATTAAAAACTGACGTTCCACCTTGAGTTAAGCTACCAGTCATTGAAACATTTGCAAAACTAGATGTACCAGCTACTGTTACATTATTATTTATTTGTGTATCACCACCTACAACTAGTGTATTTGTCGACCCATCAGCAATTGCAGAGTTTCCAACAAGAAGTCTACCATCATGAGTGAGAAGCATATTTTCTTGTAGAGTCGATGTTGTATTTGCAGTTGTAGAAAAACTTAATTGAGTACCAAGGTTTGTTGCTGAAAAGCCTTCAGTTGCAGTTGCTCTAATTGAAGCACTATTAGCGATACCTGTACCGACATCTCCACCAAAGTTGAATTGTCCAAGAACATCACCAGAGCCAGTATTTGCTGCTGCTGTCGTTGTTCCTCTTGAACTTGCAAGATTTATTGAAGATTGATTTCCACCATAAGAATAAAACTGTCCAACAGCATCTGCTGCATTACTTCTCACATCAAGTTGTGCTGTTGCAGTATAATCACCAGAATTTGCACTATGGCCAAATGATAAGTAACCATTCTCATCATAGATTACATAATCAGAAGTTACAGATTGAAATGCCACATCTCCTGTACCGCTTCCACCACCACGGATAGTCGTCGTTCCAGTATTTGTCATATTAGTTGCATTTACATTTGTTATACCTGAACCATCACCTATAAGAGCTGCTGCAGTGATAGTGCCATCAACATCAAGATTTGTTGAAAAACGGCCATTACCATAAGTTTCAAAAGTATATGAACCAGAAGGTGTTGATCCGATACCAACTTCTCCATCCATTGAAATATAGAGTTCTGCATTATTCCAGAAGTCTGGATCTAGACTCCCCTGACGATCAACATCAATGAAGAAATACTCTGCTTGGTCTTGATTAGTATTTGTCGTACTAAAAATTCCCATCGTAGCATTCTGTTCCTGTCTTAAACCAAAAGACATTGCTCTTGACCAATTAGATGTAATTCCAAAAGGAACATCACCACCAATATTAAATAGAATACTATCTTCTGCTGTTGCAGGGTTTACTGTTGCACGGCCTAAATTAAACTTTGCAGGACCTGCTACCGGATTCTCCGAGATCGTTACTTGTCCAGTACCAGTGCGAAGAATATCTGATCCACTGACACTCCATGGCCCAACATATGAACCACTTCCTGATTGAAGATCCCACTTTCCAGTAATGGAATTAAAACGAATAATATCACCTGCTGTATAGGTTTCAATATTTCCATCACCATTAAGATCACCTGTTACAGGTGCAGCATCATTGACGACATAGAAGTCACCATTATTTAATCCACTGATTGATGGTTGTGTAATACCTCCACCTGGATCAACTTCAATACGGCCTAGGTAATTACTACCTCCCGTATAATTAACAGCAACCCAAGAAGTTCCATCATATTGAAGGACCTGGCCAGCTGAAGAAGCACCAAGCGAGCTTAATTTAGAATTCGTAATACTTCCGTCTTGAATTTTACTTGTAGAAATTGAATCATTTTGAACATCAAAACTAATACTCGTTGTCGATTGTCCAAAAGCATCAGTTATCACTAAGTCATAAATGAAGCCACTTAAAAGCTTCATTCCATTTGGTACTGATAATCGAAGTGTATTATTTGATTTAGATAAAATATTAAAATTGATAACTTGAGGGCCATATTTTGACTTAACTGAAGTTACTGTCGATAAATTAGTACCATTAATTGTCATTTCATTATTTGATACCTCTATTAAAGACACCTGATGCCTTTTTGAAATATCAGTCGTATCTGATGAATTAACGTCACTACGCCCTGTGTTTGTCGTAGGAACACAAGCAATAAGCGACATAATCATGAATAGAAATACTAAATGGTTTACTTTCATATATATAAATCCCTAATTTCATATCGGAGATTAATATTCAAAGTTAAATCTTATTCTAAATAATTAATATTACTGTATCAATTATCTCGGATAACAATAGAATAAAGGAGTATTTTTCAATGATTTCTTAAAGTTGGCTTTAGTAATAAAATATTAATATGAACGCTCATAGTAGAATATTGCAAACCATCCTTGCCATTACCCTCACTCTTGGACTCATTGGTAGTGCAAAAGCTGAAAGTAAACTCAATACAAATCTCGTCGTTGTTCAAAATGTCGCAAACGATGGCCTATCATTTGTTATTCGAAAAGGTAGACAAGACAATATTGTAAAAGGACAAAACTCTCTTTTTTCAAGTCGAAATATCTCATTTACAGCAAGGGCCATCTCCATTTCAAGTGAATACTCCCAATGGATTGTAAATGATAACAAAATTAAAGTTCCATTTGAAAAAGGCCAAATTATCACTGTTAACTACTCTCCTGAAAGAGTCTGGTTAGAGATCCCAAAAATTATGGGAGATAAAAAGTACCAACAGATGCTTGCAAAAGAAGAAGCTTCTTTAAAAGAAAGACAATATCAAAAATACGATAATCGATTTGAATTATTCTATGCCAAATACCAAGGCTTAAGTGAATCGACGACAGATAGTTCAAATAATGATGGAACTAGAGTTAGCGACAGCTTTCGACTTAACTACGCCATTCCAATTAACCAAATGTTTCAAACAATTCTTGGTGCAAGGTATGACGTGGATCTTCTAACCCTACTAAATCCAAATGTAGAGCAAGAAACAAGAAGAATGCTTGCCACTGCAGGTTTAAAAATAAACTTTTCAAATGATTGGAGTTACCGATTTAGTTACTTTGTTCAACTTAGTGCTGGCTTTGGCCGCTCAGAAACTCTTATCCAAAATACAGCAAGGACAGGAACGGCCTTAGTTCTTCCTTCAGTTGGTCTTGGCCTAGAATACAAGGTCTCAACAAGCCAGTCCTTAATTTTCAAGTTAAACTTTGATGCAATCCAAGCAAACGAAGCTTACGCTGACGGCTTTGAGCAGTCCACAGACCTAACAATGTTAGGACTTAGCGTAGGTTATGCTTTTTAAAAGGATTATTTCTTAGAGTCACCTTCACCATCGTGAGGAATTGAAGGTTTAATGATCATCTCCATAATATATTCGATAAATGACTTCTTTGCGCTTACTTTATCTGCGGCCATAGCTGAATGAGAAATTGAAGTAACAATTAAAACTGTAGCAATAAGTAGTTTCATCTAAATCCCCTTCTAGGAAATATTCATTATTTATAAGATCAATAATTATAGATAAACATATAAAACACGTCTTGTCACATTCGTAAAAATAAAAAAGGCCCTCATTTTCAGAGGGCCTAATTTATTTCAAATTTTAAGTATTTATTACTTCTTAGCTGGGCCTTTTACTTCAATAAGCTCAACTTCAAAAGTAAGAGTTGCTCCACCTGGAATTGAAGGAGGTGCACCTTGGTCACCATAAGCAAGCTCAGATGGAATAACTAGCTTAATTTTTCCACCTTCACCAATTAATTGCATCCCTTCTGTCCAACCTTTGATAACACGGTTAAGTGGGAATTCAATTGGCTTATTTCTCTTATATGAAGAATCAAATTCAGTACCATCTCTTAAAGTACCTTTATAGTGAACTTTAACTGTATCAGTTGGCTTAGCTTTCTTGCTAGAACCAGCTTCAATGATCTTATAAGCAAGACCTGATTCAGTCTTCTTAGCTCCTTCTTTTGCAACGAACTCTTCTAAGTACTTTGCTCCAGCTTCTTTCTCACCTTGAGAAACTTCACTCATTCTCTTGTTTACGATATCTCTAAATTTGAATGCAAATGTTCTAGTATCAACATCTGTCTTCTTTTGTGAAATACCATCGCGTACACCTTGAACAAGGTTAGCAATTTCTTTGTCAGTAAGTTTAAAGTCCTTAAACCTTTGTCCATAAACATGTCCAACTGAATAGAAGATTTTGTCATTTTCAGTTTCTGGTTTAACTTCAGTATTTTTACTACATGAAATAAGGAGAATTGGCGCAATTGCCAGCGTTGTTAATAATTTCTTCATTTAACATCCTTTGTATAATTCTTTGAAGATTCCATTAATATTTAACTAATAATATAAATAGGTTAAATTGCTTTAGTCTGGTTTTCAAGCCTTAAATATTTTCATCCATTGCCTTATTTGCCAATAGGTCACAATGCTCATTTTGAGGATGGCCACTATGCCCTTTTACCCAACGAAATTGGAGATTAGAAAACTTCCCCGCTATTTCATCAAAACTTTGCCATAATTCTATATTTTCTGGAGTTTTCTTGTCAGCTTTTTTCCAACCGCGAGACTTCCAACCTGGTACCCACTTTGAAATACCATCAACAACATATTTTGAGTCACTGTAAAGAAATGCAGCGTGTGATAAATCTAGGCCTTCTTCCTCAAGCTCATTAGCAAGGGCCTTTAGTGATTCAATGGCGCCTGTAAGCTCCATTCGATTATTAGTCGTTTGAAATTCAAATCCAGAACTTTCAAAAAAGACAACGCCATCTGGTCTTTGTCCCATTGCTCCCCAGGCACCTGGACCAGGATTTCCACGACATCCTCCATCACTATAGACAGTGTAGGCTCCAACCGCTTCCATAGGCACGCTAAAACCACTAGGATCACTTGAAACTCCAGTGTCAACTTCCTCTAGTAAATCTACGCTCTCTCTTAATTGGGCGATTGCATCATGATCTTCTTGTGTGTCTAGAACATTTTCTAAATAATCGAGTGTCTTTATAATTACATTTTTCTTCATATTTTCTTTTCCATATCCTTTTAAGGCCCTAAGTATAAAACTTCATTTACAAAAAAGAAAACTTCCACCACAATTTCTTTATGAAATTTACGAAGCTCGAGTCTGGAAAATCAGTTAATAATCAAGAAATCACTGCATTTCGTAACGAAATAGATAGTGATCGCTATATTTATCTTATGGCCGGCGTACACGGTGATGAAATTGAAGGCGTACACTGCCTAAAAGAATTATATTCATGGCTTAAAGAACAGAGTGAAGAGGCCATAGACCTACCGCTTGTGGTTATTCCAATTGTTAACGTTGATGGTGTTCAAGCTGGTACTAGAGTCAATGCTAATGGTGTCGATCTAAATCGAAACCTACCGACGGCAAGTTGGGACCCTAATTTTGAACAAGATAAGTATAATCCAGGCAAGGCACCACTTAGTGAGCCTGAAAACCAGTATTTAGATAAATTATTTAAAGAATACCCACCTGCATTTATTCTTTCCATCCACTCTTGGAAGCCAATTATTAATTATAATGGTGATTGTAAAGATGTGGCAGAGCTCTTGGCCAAACATAATGAATACCCTATAGCAGATGATATTGGATATCCGACTCCAGGGTCTCTTGGGACATATGGAAGCATCGATCTAAAAGCTCCTGTTCTTACATTTGAATGTCCTACTGTGGATACAGGAATAACTGTGGAAGAGGTATGGCAAGAAAATGAAAAGGGCTTTAAAGCAATTTTAGAAGAGCCTATTCTTAAGCGCTTCCTCTAAATTTTTACTCTTTACCATTTCTTAAGCTTCCTTAAACAATCTTAAGTCAATTTCGATGGCGGCGACTCCGTTAATAAGACATACTCAGAATACAGAGACAATGCATAGCATTAATCCGTGTTTATTTTGGTTTAGTCTCATTTAGGCCCATATATCCCTCATAATCCCTCTCTCTTATTTTGGGCCTAGGTGTAACGGAGGCCGTAATTCTTCGGCCTCCCTTTTATCAACTACTTACAATTATTATTTAGCATATTTTGTGATCATTTTTTTCACAATGCATGTAGTTTTTCCAAAAAACCCCTATTTAAGCCTCATTTCGATAATATTGCATAAATGGTCGAACCAGTTCTTACTTGAACAAATGGCATAGTAATTGCATCAAGTATTGAACCTAATTCATTTTCAGGACGAAGAAAAGGAGCCAAAGTGACACTAAATAAGTGTATGTCATTAATTTTACTATCGGCAGTTGCAACATCAGCGGTGGCGCAAAGTAGTACCGGTAGCATCGAAAGTGTCAAAAAAGGACCTAATACGGCCAAAAGTTGGACAGCTAGAATAGACTCAACAGTTTATCGTGACCTTCTAAAGACATCAGAAGCGGACCATACAAGTGGTATGACTAATTCATTTCGCTTTAGTTACGCAACAGATATTGGAAGCTTCACATTTAAAACATCAATGAGTAAGAGCTTTGTTGATGAAAGAAAATCAAATATCAATGATTCATCTTTCTCATATTCAAGAAAAGCTGCAAGACCATTTGAAGGAGTTGTTTCATTTGGAAGTATCTCAGCAGGTATACCAACAAGTAAGGTTTCAAGAAGAGCAACTAACCTAAGAACGAAGCTTTCAATAAGTGAAGGCCTTTCAATCTCAGATAGTGTGACGAGAGTAAAAAACTTATCAGCACTTCTGATCTTAGCTGCTTCAAAGAACTTTCACGAGTATAAGACTTCACTTTATGGTACATCGAATACTTCATATTCTGTGTCTTCGATTGCGTACTTAACATATTCATTTACTGACTCGTTTTACTTAAGTCTTGGTGGAACATATGCCAAGGGTTGGACTTACGAAAATAATACAAAAGACCTCTATTCATTTTCACAATCAATGGGATATAGCTTCTCGCCTACTTATAACTTAGAAGTTGGGCATGAGTTCGGAGGAACTCCTCTTTCACCAGATGGGAAAGATGTTGAGATCGACCTATTTGATGAAAGAGAGTCATCAGTATACGCAACACTAACAATAAAAATATAGAAGAAAGAAATACACAAGAAGGACAAATGGTTAATAAAACAAAGGTAGAAAACAAAATGAAAATCAAAAAACAAAAAAGATTTGGAATGCTAAAAGGTATTACACATGCTTTAGCAATGGCCACAATCCTTTCAGGGTGTGCAAAAACACTACCGGACAAAGAGCCAGACTATGCTTACGAAGAGTACAGAACTAATAACTCTGTAACGGCTGCTAAAATTATTGTTGAATCTAGTGCAATTGCTACTCAGGAAGAACTTGCTAAAAATAGCATCAGTACAGAGATGATTGATGCAAGTGTTGGTAGCGAAGCAAAAGAGCTATACTCAACGAAAATCGTTAGTTCTAACGATAAGCAATACAATGTACTTGTAAAAGACCTTCTTATCTTCTCTGAAAAACCAGGAGAAAAGTTTGAGATTACATTTGACCTTACGACAAACTACCTAGTTGCATACCTTTCACCAGTTGAAGGAGACGTTAAGTCTTTTAGTGCATCAAACAAAGTAATTAGAGATGTACTTCCAGTTAAGGCTTCTTCTTTAAAGCGAATCCCTATTTTTCAATATGGAGTCGACTTTTATGAGAGAGAAAATAGAAAGAATGACCTTGAAGAAAAAACAAGACACATACAATATGTTGAAAGAGATCGTTCTGAGTCAAGTCACTTTAAAGTAGACTATCTTGTTAAGAACAGAACTTATACTGGCGTTTTTGGTATGGACCAAAAAGAGATTTCTACAATCTATCGTCGAAATAAAATAGAAAATGATGTTTTCACTGTAGCAGATCTTGAAGCGAGGCTTTTTAACAACAAAGATGCTTTCACAAGATCTGAAATTGACGGTCGTGTATTTGAAGACAAAGACCTTATAAAAGTAATCATTGATGATAAAACATCAAAAGCATACTTTGCTAGAGTTATTAATAGATCAGAACTTACTGACAATGAAGCAGAGCTTGCTAGAGCAGAAAAATACAATGTTCTATTCACAAAGTGTGATGCTGAAACTGCAAAAAGAGTAAAAGCACCACTTGCAGACTGTTTCTTAAGATCAGAGATTTCAGAATCAATTAAATACGTTAAGTTCAAATATGATCTAGATGAGAACGATGAAGTCCTAGCAGAAACAAAAGTATCAACAAGTACAGATGCTGAAGGCGCTAAATTTATCCAATTAGAAAAAGACTCAAAGCCAGAAGTTGTTTTTCCACAGGATATTAAAGAAGAGCTAAGTACAGCATGGCTTTCACTAGAAAAATTTAAGAATCAAACATTTACGTTTAGAAGAGTACTAGAAGATGCTCCTAATATCTTTAACTATACATTTGCTGGATCAAAATCAGCTTGGCACGTTGAAATTGTAAAATTTGATTTCGAAAAAGATAGAGTTGCAATTAGAAGAAGCGCTCCTCTACTAGACAAAACAGGTACAAGCGATCTTGATACTGAAATTCTATTAGAATTTGAAGCTGAGTATTATAGAAAAAGTCAAAATGACAATGGTGGGATTGTATACGTTCCATCACACCATAATGATGAAAGAGCATTTGCTGTAGTTAACCTTAAAAACGACAAGGTTAAAAATGTACAAACAGCACTTGACCCATACCTTATGAGTGCATGTACAAGTGGAGTTATTCCTGGTCTTACAGAAGTAAAAAATATCGCTCAAGTAGTTGATGGAAAAGACAATGTACTTAACTGGTCAACTCAAAAAACGTATAAAAAAGGAAGCTTTTTTAACTGTGCAGACTATGGTGGAGACTACCTAGGTCCACAAAACGAAACTCTTACTTTCAAAGAAAGAACAACTTTCATGAAGTATGAGCACAAGTATAATAAGCCAGAGCAAGACTTATCATATGAAGTTCAAAAGAAATTCAACTTTGGTCTATTCACAGGTTCTAAACTAGTTCCAAAAGGATATACTGAACAAACAAACGACTTTGACACTTCAGTTGGCCTACCAATGGTTTTTGATATCAAAAACGGTAAGACAATTGAATACGTTCTTACAGGTATTCCTTCAAATGAATACGATTCAGAAGGTAACCTTGTTAAGAAACTGACAAAGACAGAGTTAGACCTTAGAAATAAGATCATCCTATCTTCTAAGAAAGTTATTAATGACATCAACACTGGTTTCAGACGCGCTTTCAAAGGAACGCAGTACGAAGGTCGCGGTGATGTTATTACACTAAAAATTGAAAAAGATGGTTCTATTCCAGCAGGAACAAAGAACTACACAGTTGATTATACTCTTGATGGGCAAGAACAATCAGTAACGATTGAAGTTGTTGAAAAAGCTCACCTTGGAGATCTACAACGTAACCACATTTACTGGGTACAAAAAGCGACTTCAAGCCCAATCATTGGTCTTGGTGGTCCATCATTCAACCCGGTTAATGGTATCGTAGAATCAGCTTCTGTTTACCTTTATGGTGGAAACATGAAATCATCAATTGATTGGATGATTGAAAAGGCAAAAGCAGAGAAAAACTTTGTTAAGAATATGACTCCTTCAAGACAGCTTAAGCAATTAGTAGCTGAGTCAAATAAAGCAGCTATTCAAAAAGCACTTGATGAGCACAATGCAAAAACACAACAATCAACTCAACCATCAACTGATGGAACAGATGTTGAAGTAGAAGGTGAAGTTGCGACACAAGATGCGAAACAAGAAAATATTGTTTCACACCGTCACGGTATCGCTCACCATAAGTTAAAATCGAACCTACTTAATAAGATTAAGGTTCCAAATATTAACTCTCGTATGTCATCAATTAAGGATGCACATCGTCTTATGAAGGCAGACTTTGCTGCAACTTCATATGACAAAGATGAAGTATTTGAAAGATTTCCAAGAGCTAAGAAAGCAGAAGGTCTAAAGGCCCATAAAGCTTGGAAAGCGATTGCAAAGCAAGATGAAGTTGCTCTTCAAGAAGCACTTCACGGAGAGAACTCTCCAGAAGCAATCAGTGCAAAAATCCTACACTCAATGGAATACAGAAATGGTGTAAAGACACCAGTATGTAACCACCAAACTGCAGACTTTGCATTGAGCAACCTTGCTAAGAACTACGATGTTCTAGAAATGGCAAAAACTGACGAAGGTAAGAATGATATCCTAATCGATATCTGGATGCCAACACTTGCACACGAAATTGGCCACAACCTTGGTCTACGTCACAACTTTGTTGGATCATTTGATAAGAAGAACTGGCTATTCCCAGGTGAAAAAGAATCTAAGAGAACTTCTTCATCTGTTATGGACTACACGATTGATGATCATGCAACTTATGATGGACTAGCTCCATATGATGTATATGCTCTACGTGCAGCTTACGCTGGAATGGTTGAACTTGAAGGAACTTCAAATGAGAAGAAAACTTCAACAACAATTAATGGTAAAGAAGTTAAAGTAACTTCAGTAGAATCAGAATTTGAATCAGGGCTTTACTACCACCTTGTTAAAATCCAAGATGTATTAGATGCATTGACAGATGAATCAGGTAACCCTGCTGCAATTTCAAAGCATACATTAATGGCCGAGGCAGGTCTTAAGAGAATTAGATTCTGTTCAGATGAAGATGCTGGCCAGTCGCCACAATGTCAAAGACATGACTATGGATCATCTTTTGAAGAAATCGTTGATTATGAAATCAAAGATTACCGTCTAATGTATGAGTATATTTACTTCCCTGGAAAGCGTAAGCAATTCTACGGAGGAGCTGCATTTGGTTGGTTAATGAATAAGTTCTACAAATTAAGAATGATGAATGAAGAGATCTTCTACCATCTAATTCTTTCTCCAGAGCTTTATGATCCAAGTGTTGATCAAGTTGCTCACGATGCGACAACTAATGACTTAGTAAATGGAACAATTAAATCACTATTTTTCCTTCAGTCTGTTGTAGCTACTCCAGATATCGCACCAGGTGCAGGACTGGATACTGAAGCACAAAGAAATAAGCGTTTCGTACAAACAATCGTTCCTTCTCAAACGAAAGTAACGGCAGAAGACGGAACACAAATTGATGTTCAAACACAAAAAGCAATGGTTGTTGAAACGAAATGGAATGACTCTTATTCACTAGATGCTGACTCTTACAGAGCTAAGAACCGTGGTATTGAGTGGGATAAAGCAGCTGCTCTAGTTGCACTATCTGAGTCTGAATCATACTCATACAAGTATCGTTCAAACTCATTAAGAATTCCATACCAGTTACTTGAGCAATACCTATTTGGTATCGATATTGAAAACTCAATTGCTCAATCAACAATGACTGAAGTTCTATCTGGACAAGTTACACCACTTGTATACGATCCAGATACAGGAAGAAACGTACCTCTTACTAATGGAGCGTTTACTGTAGCAGTTGATGAAGTTGAAACGAACTACGCTGCAATCGGTGGTCTAATTTACGGACATATCGATACATTTGAGCAAACAGCAAACCCTGCTAGAGCATTCTGGGTAAAACATATTGCTCAAAGTGACCTTGTGACTAGAAATGTTGAAGTTGAAGGTCAAATGTATGAAGTTGCTGAAGACTTTGTGGCAGAAAAAACAAACCACAGAGAAGCTTATGTTCCATATGCAACTGATTCATATGTAGCAGGTAATATCATTCAAAAAGCTAGTATCATGCAATTAATTTCGCATGATGATAGATGGGACTCATTATTTAAAGAATGGGAACAGGCCCACATTTCAGCTCTAGAGCTTATTAAAACTGAGCCAGCTGAAGCAGCAACAGTAGAGTCAATGAACTTCCAAAAAGGAGAACTTGAAGCTGCAGCCGCAATTGGCGATACACAAACGATCCTAGCAGAACTAGAAAAATACTTTGCACAAGTACTTGCTGTATCTCAGTCATCTAACCAAGAGACTAAGATTGAAGGTATCAAGGCACAAAGAGATCTTCTAAAGAAAGCTGGTAGCTACTTCATCTCTGCAAAGTTTGCAGGACTAATGAATGAGCTAGGTTTACAAAATGTAACGATCGATACGATTAACCAAGTTGTAAGTAGAGCAATTGTTCCAATCGTACAGAATGTAGAATTCTGTCGATTATCAGACAACTACTGTCAAACAATTGATTTAGTACAAATGGGAAGTAGAAGTAATAAGAATGCTTACCTAAATAATAAGCTTACTAATACTTTAAACAACTTCTCAATGCCATCTATCAACGATGATGGTCAGGTTGAATTATTTGCTCCGGTAATCACAAAGATTATCCAAGGGATGAATGCCAATGAGAATGTTAAGTTTGGAGATGTTTTTGCTAGAGAAGCAAATGAAGGAACTCTTCAAGGAACATTACAAATGGATCAGTTAATTGGTGATGCGATTAGTGAAGCTAGAATTACTAAAGATGTTAATAGCTTCTACGGAGATATGAAGAGAAACGTAAAGCTTCTTGGTTCATACTTTAGAATGATAAACGGAATGGAAGGTAAGTAACCTAACAAACCGACTACCAATAAATTTGTTCTTTAATTAGGCCCCACCTGTCCAGTGGGGCCTTTTTTGTTTGCGGCATCCGCAGGAGCGGATGAAGCAATACAACCCAGAGGCGACCACGAAGGGAGCCTTCGGGTAACCAATTATGTATATTCTACATCTCTTCTCATTGAATAAAAATTTATGCACAAAGAACAGGAGCGGATGAAGCAATACAACCCAGAGGCGAAAATGCACAAATCCCTAAAATAACAAAATTCTTAAATTTACCTAATAAAAATATAACTTTTCACCATGCGACATTTTAATAATCAATTGTTAAATTGGTTACTGAAGGGTTTCATAACAGAATTAGTTTTGGAGTTTTTATCAAATTAGATCGTTTCAACTATTTTTACCCGAAACAACTTATACAGCTTAAAGGACAAGCTGCTGTTGAAAAAACATACGAAGCCAGAATAATCACATTCATTTTACTAAGTGTTTTATTCACTTCTTTTACATCTCTTATTTTATTTTTATCCTTATTTAATCTTCCAAAGATCTACCCCTATAGTGCAGCACTCATTTCGACATTAAGCCTCTGTTCCATATACATTTATAAGAAACACAACAAAATACTTGCTGCACAGGCCCTACTCCTATTTCTTCAATTTTGTGTGATAAATATATTCGCCTTAATAACACAGTCTCACGCATGGTCTTTATTGATATGGTCTTACCTATTATTTTTAACATCAAATAAGATCATCAAGTTTACGATACCATTTTTAGGATTTTTAACTAACATAATTACTATTAGCTACTTTTGTTACTACGCAGCACCACTTGATGATTTCCAATATAAGACAATTCACTTTCTTGGAAATATATTACTTCCCTCTGTCCTTTACATCATACTTATGACTTATAAGAAAATTATCGACAGTGATAAATACAAACAATTAAAACTACAACAACAAAAAGATACCATTTCTAAAATGATCATTACTCTTAGTCATGAAATTAATAACCCACTGGCAATTGTAAAAATGTGTTTAACACGACTCGAAAATGAGCGTTCACAGGACCTAATAGAAAGATGTGATAAGAACCTGGAGCGTATTATCGAAATTAATCGTCTTATCAAAGACCTTCAGGATTTTGATGAAGTTAAATATGGTGAAACAACTACCATGTATGACATTTTTAAGAGGATAGAAATCGATAGGAATGGAAAGTTTAAAAGACAGGAGGATGATTTATTAAATTAGATATTTCAAAATATATTTACCCAAAATCAATCCATCAATATGAAGGTTTTGAAAGGATTAAAAAATTACATGAAGCAAGACTCGTTTTGTTTACAAATACATCATTATTTTTGATTTCAATTATTCTAGGCTATTTGATATTTAGTCAACACGGACAAATTAAAACTGATAATGTAGGAGTAATTTTAATATTTCCATTAACAGCTCTGGCCTACTATCAATATGTAAAACACGATAATAAAACATATTTTGAATTTGTCTTAATAGCAGTTTGTTTAATACATCTTAATTTGCGCGCAATAGCTCTTGGAGCAAGAGCGTGGCTTTTACTGCCTTGGGCCTTAACAGGTTTCACTATAACCGCATACACTGTTGGTCAGAAGAAGGCATTAATCGCCTTAATAACAAATATCGTTATTATGTCTTATTGCTCATATATGCGAGTCGATTATATTGAGGATATTACGTTTCTAAGTATGTTATTTATAAATATCATTATCCCTTCATTTGTCATGGGATCTATCGTCTACTTTAAAAATCTTATAGAAGAACAAAGGGCAAAAGAATCCTCGATCTATCATAAAAGAGAAGTTACATCAAAAATGATCTATGTACTTTCTAGTGAAATAAATGATCCACTTATGGTAGCAAAACTTAGTCTAAAACGTTTCAAGGAATCTCATAATCCAGACTTTTTAAAAAAGTGTAATCAAAGTGTTGATCGAATAACTGCAATATTAAAAAAAGTAAGACGAATAAAGAATTACAAACAAGTACAAACAAAGTTCAATAAAGAACAACTCAAAACACTAGTATCAAAAGAAAAAAGTAAGCTTGCAAGAAATCAAAAAGATAATTATCAATTTAAATAATAAAAAAAGGCCCTCTATAAGAGGGCCATTTATATAGAAAAAGTTTTAAATATTAAATTATGCTTTTTCGAACTTGATAACTTCAGTTGGACAAGCTTCAGCAGCTTCGAGAATTAGAAGTCCATTATCAAGAGGAGCATCTGGACGAATAATACAATTTGTATCAGTAACTTCGAATACTTCTGGGTAAATACCTTCACAAGCATTACAAACGATACACCCCTCTTCAATCCAAACTTTAGATACTGCAAAATTCTCTTGAGCAGCAGCATCTCCACCACCGTTACCAGCAAACTCACCAGCAAATTGTGGGTTAGCAGAAATTCTTAGTCCTACTGGAATATTTCCTTCAGGAATAGGATCTGCAATAAATGAACGAGAAGTTTGATGATAAAACTTCTTAGGCTTCTCATATCCAAACTCTCCATTAAACTCTTCTACAGTCTGAGTTGCTCCACGATAAGCTTCAATAAACTTACGCGCCTTCATTTGACGTGATTGAGTAATACCTTCTTTAGACTTAATCTCAACTTCAACAGTTGCAGAGTCTAGGTTTTCAATATCTAAAATATCTTTGAAAGCAGGTCCAAATTTAACTTCTACTGCGAAGTCTGAGTCTTGTGCAGCATAATCACTTGAAACTGTTACCTGTGTTTTCTTACCAAATGGGTTAAATAATCTAACCACAACATGGTTAAACTTTGCTGGCTCTCTTGAATTATTCCAACGGTAACCGAAAGCAAAGCTCTCATCATCAGAAGCTTTTAATACATCTAATTTTGACTTTCCAAATAGAAAGAAAAAAGCACCTGAAAGAAGGCTTAAAATACCAAGTTGGACAATCATCCCTGTTACAACTAATAATGCAATAGCTAGTGCAATTAAAGTAGTATTCACTTTATCTCCTTAAATTCCTTATATATTTTTCCAAAGTATAGCATGATTTAAAATTATTCGTCTAAGGAATTACATATAGTTAAATCGATTTTATCTAACGCAGCAGGACTAAAACCGACTTTTACCTTTAGTTTTCCTTCATCAATGGCCCCAAGGCCAAGTGTTTGATTATTTGATCTGACCCAATATAGGCCATCCGTCTCATTCTCTCTCTTTATCGTCATTCCGTTAGCAAAACTAAGGGCATCCTTATCATCTAGTTCAAGTAACTGAAAATTGATTAAATCAGTGATAGGTTGAGCATGATTCAATAAAAACTCTCGAAAATCAAAATGATCATCATTAAAAATATCAAGTTTAATTGAGCCATCGAGATCAATACCAGCTGAGTTTGTTCTTCTTAGCTCCTCAAGTGCTCCTCGTGTTCCAAGCTTAATGGCCAGATCATCAAAGAGAACTCTTATATACGTTCCTGAAGAGACGCTAACACGAAAGACAACAGTATCCCCTTCAAAGCTTAGAAGCTCTATATCGTGGATATGACGCTCGACAGGAGGCTTTTCGATGATGATGCCTTCTCTTGCCCATTCATGTAGAGGCTTACCTTCATGCTTTGTGGCCGAAAAGGCCGGTGGGCTTTGCATATAAGGCCCTACAAATGATTCCAAGGCGTCTTTTACGATATCAAAAGTCAGTGGCGGAATCTCAACCCTTTCCATCGTGCCATCTTCAGTATCAAAATCACCAGTTGGCGATAAGAAGCCAAGGCGTCCTGAAGCGATATACTCTTTAGTTGAAACTTGAGTGTATTGATTTAAACGAGTAGCTGGACCAATTCCAATAACCATGAGTCCAGTAGCAAATGGATCGAGTGTTCCAAAATGGCCAATCTTTCCAATATTTTTAGGGAGCTTTCTTTTAAACTGTCTAATAACGTCAAAGGAAGTTATTCCCTTAGGCTTATCGACCTTAAAAAAGAAAGGCCCAAAAATTGGGCCTTTAAACTTTCGTGCCATATTAGTATGACTTTCCTTTTTCTTTTTCTGACTTAAGCAGCTGTTCTATTTCTTGCTCGTCTTCAAATTGCGAGTCATAAACAGCAGTTAGAGATGGAGTGTGTCTAACCTTAAGTGTTTTTGCCAAATGAGTTCTCATTTTACCTAAAGCTGACTCCATTGCTTTTGCAATATCACCTCTTCGAGAAGGATCAAATGTATCCCAGTAAAGAGTTGCTACTGAGAAGTCAGGATTCATTTCAACTTTAGTTACTGAACAATAAGTGAATGCACTATTATCCAGACCTGTACGCAATAACTTATTGACTTCATTTTTTATCTGCTCTTCGTATTGCAGTTTTTTATTATTGCTACTCATGGCCTATCTCCAATATTAAAGAATCGGTGACTCAGACGTCATAACGTCTTCAAGTTTACGTTTCTTCTCTTTCATTTGGTATGCTTCAAATAGGTCGCCAACTTTAATATCATTATAGTTTTCAAGACCTACACCACACTCGTAACCATTCTTAACTTCTTTAACGTCATCTTTGAAACGTTTAAGAGATGACATTTTACCATCAAACATGATCTTACCTTCTCTAAGAAGACGAACATTACATCCAACCATGATCTTACCGTCAACGACAACAGAACCTGCAATTGTACCAATTTTTGGAACAAAGAATGTATCGCGAACTTCTGCACGACCGATATACTCTTCAGTATATTCAGGATCAAGAAGACCTTCGACTGCAAGTTTAACATCATTGATTAGTTCATAGATGATTGAGTATGTTTTAATATCAACACCATACTGCTCAGAAAGTTTTCTAGCAGATGTTGCTGGTCTCATATTAAATCCAATGACAAATGCCCCAGAAGTATTAGCAAGTTCAATGTCAGAGTCACTAATTTGTCCAACTCCACCACGAATTACCTTAACTTCAACTTCAGGATTTGAAATTGACTCTAGTGCAGTTTTAATAGCTTCGTATGAACCTTGTACATCTGCTCTAATGATAAGATTAAGATCTTTTGTTTGACCTTCTTCACCAGCTGCCGTTGCAAAGAAGTCCTCAAGAGAAACCTTAGGTCCTTGAGTCGTCGCAGCAGCTTCAATTCTGATGCGCTCATCAATTCTATTTTGTGCAATCTTCTTTGCTTCTCTTTCATTTTTAACAACGTTTAGAACGTCACCTGGAGCCGGAGCCTCACTTAGACCAAGGATTTGAACAGGAGTTGATGGCCCAGCTTTTGGAAGCTGATTACCTCTGTGGTCAGTTAAACTTCTAGCTCTACCAAAAGTTTCACCTACTACAATTGAATCGCCTTTTTTAAGCGTTCCTTTTTCAACAAGTACAGTTGCAACAGGTCCACGGCCATGCTCAATTCTAGACTCAACAACAACGGCTTCTGCAACACCTTTTGGATCTGCACGAAGCTCAAGAATTTCAGCTTGTAGAGCAATTGCTTCTAGAAGTTCATCAATTCCTTCACCTTTAAGAGCTGAGATATTACAGAATTGAGTATCTCCACCCCATTCTTCAGGTGTAATACTGTATTCAGTTAACGCTTGCTTGATACGATCTGGATTAGCTCCTTCACGGTCCATTTTGTTAACTGCTACAATTAAAGGCTTTCCAGCACTTTGAATATATTTAATCGATTCAACAGTCTGTGGCATAACACCATCATCTGCTGCAACAATTAGAATAACGATATCTGTGATATCTGCACCACGTTGTCTCATTGCTCCAAAGGCTGCGTGACCAGGAGTATCTAAGAACGTTAGTTTAGAATCTTTAACATCAACTGAATATGCACCAATGTGCTGAGTGATACCACCAGCTTCACCGTCTGCAATTTTCGCGTTTCTAATACAATCAAGAAGAGTTGTTTTACCGTGATCAACGTGACCCATGATAGTAACAACAGGAGCACGAAGTGGAAGTTTACTAACTTCTTCTTCAGAAAGTTCTTCTTTACCGATAACTGCATCTTCATCAAATGACTGATCTTCTACACGATAATCATAAAGCGCAGCGATTTGACCTGCTAATTTTAGACCGATGTAATCACCATTTCTAACAAGTAGGTTTAGATCAAGACACTTATCGATCATATCTTTTAGCTTAATTGATAACTTTTTAGCTAATTGCTCAGCATAAGCTCCACCATGAAGCTTAATAACTCTTTTTGATTCTTTAACTTCTGTTATCTCAGTTGACTTAGAAGGACCTGAATATTGTCTCTTTCTCTTAACCTGAGTATACATTGGACGGCCTGAGCCTTGAAGAGCAGCATATGACTTAAGCTCAGTTGTAGCACGTTCTTCATTAAGGGCTTGAGAACGATTAACATTCTTCTTAGCACTTAACATAGAAGCAAGACCACTTAGCCTACTACTTTTAGCGTCCTTCTTACCAGTAACACCTTTTGTACCAGGACCAGCTTTCGCATTAATGTCGTCTTCTGGCTTCTCTTCAGCTTTTTTAGCTTCACGAGTCTTTCTAGCTGCAGCTTTCTCTTTATCTTCTTTAGTAGGCGCTGAAACAATTCTTAAACCAAATGGTTTACCATCAACACCTTTGTCACTTTCTTTCTCTTTTGAAGAAGTCTCTTTTTCAACTTTCTTCTCTTGAGCTTCTGTTTCATCTTTTGATTCAGCAGCTTTAGGTTCTTCAGAGCTTTTTTCAGCAACCTTAGTTTCTTTTGCCTCAACTACCTTTTCAGGTTTTTGCGTAGAAGCTTCAGCAACATGTACTGTAGTTGTCTCTTCAGTGCTTTCATCAACAGATGGTGTTGCCTCAGATGATTTTGAAGAAGCCTTACGACGAACAACTGTTTTCTTCTTACGAGTTACAGTTTTCTTTGCCGGCTTATCTTCACCGTCTTCTTCGTCTTTACTAGCTGCTTTCTTACGAACAGTAGTCTTCTTAGCAGTCTTCTTCTTGGCCTTTTTCTTCTTTGTTACCTTCTTCTTTGCTGGAGCATCTTCGCTCTTAGCACTAGCGCCGGCTAACTCTTGCCACTTTGTGATATCATCGTCCGATAATACCGACATGTGGTTTCTTACGTTAAAGCCATGGGCTTTCAGTTCCTCAACAAGATCGAGAGGCTTCTTTCCGATTTCATTGGCCAATTCAAATATTTTCTTAGGCATTTTGTCTCCGTAGTATGACTACAATTTTATAAATTATTTAATTTTAAATGCAGCTAATTCTTCTCTTAGTCTTCTCTCAGCTTCATTAAATTTATCAGAGCCTTCTTCTGATTCCTCACCAGACTCTTTATTTATGATACCTAGGTATCTTGGTACTGCTGATGCAGATACCAGTTCTTCTTCACCTTCAGGTTGAAGTTCAATTGTCCCTTCTTCAACAAGCTTTGCTGCTTCATCAATTGCCGCTTGAGCAGCAGCTTCATCAACACCAGTCATTGAAGCGATTTCGCTTGCAGGTGTTGCCATGAAGTCACCAATTGCCATGATGCTATTTTGAACAAGTACTTGAGCCATTGCATCTGAAACAGATGGAATTTGAAGTAAGTTTTCAACGGCCTTATTAACTTTCTCTTGAAGTTTTGTTTTAGAGATAATGTTAATATTGTATCCCGATAACATCGCTGCAAGGCGAACGTTTTGACCACGTCTACCAATTGCAAGAGATAGTTGATCTTCTTCAACGATCACATCCATTGATTTAGAGTCATGATCAATTGAAATATTTTCAATTTCAGATGGAGCAAGTGCCGCAATAGCAAATGTTGCTAGGTCATCGTTCCATCTTACGATATCAATTTTTTCACCTTGAAGTTCGTTAACGATATTTTGAACACGAGATCCCTTCATACCAACACATGCACCAACAGGATCGATATCTTTATCAACTGACTGTACAGCAATCTTGGCTCTCTGACCTGGCTCACGTGCAGCAGATTTAACCTCGATTGTTCCATCTTGAATCTCAGGTACTTCTACTTCAAATAGCTTAACTAAGAACATTGGAGATGTACGAGAAAGTCTAATTTCAGGACCTCTGTTCGTCATCACAACTTCAGTTAAGTATGCTTGAATTCTATCACCTGGATTAAATTGTTCACCTGGGATAATTTCTCTTCTTGAAAGAACTGCATCGGCCTTACCAAGGTCAACGATGATATTCCCTCTTTCATATCTTCTAGCGATACCAGTTACTAGATCACCTTCTCTGTGCTTGAACTCAGAGAATAGAATCTCTCTTTCAGCATCACGTACTTTTTGCATAATAATTTGACGAGCAGTTTGAACATCAACACGAGTAAAATTAGGGTTTTCAATTTTAATACCTAATTGATCTCCTACCTCTACGTCTTCATCTAATTCTCTTGCATCAGAAAGATTAATCTCAATAATTGGATCTCTTACATCTTCAACAACATTTTTATATTGAAAAATCTCTACATCGTCATCATCGTCATTGTAACGAGTTTCATATTCACCTTGAATTCCAAACTTCTTTCTAGCTGTTACTAAGAAAGCTTGCTCAATAGCGTTTACGATAATTGCTTTATCGATTCCACGGTCTTTACCTAATACATCAATAATTTTACCTAATTCTGAGAAACTCATTTTTTCACCTCAATAGTTACACTTCTGGTTCAAGTGCTACCTTATTAATATCATTTAAATTTAATTTTAAATCAAAGTCACTGTCGAGATTAACTTCTATATAGTCATCTCCAACATCATTTAAAACACATAAAACTTTCTTAGTATTGGCAGTTTTTTTATCAAAGTTCTCACCTTGAAATAAGTCACCAAACTTCTTATTTAATTCAACGAGAATTCTTTGTCCCTTACTTAAGTCAAAGTGTTCTCTTGTTTTAATTTTACGAAACATTCCAGGAGAAGATACTTCTAAGACAATATCATCAGGTATCCAGTCAGCACTCTCCATAGGCTCACTAAAAGCACGATCAACTGCCACACAATCTTCGATCACTGCAGTATTCGTTTCTTTATTCATTATATAAACGCGTAAAGTTTTTGAACCTTTTATATATTCCATATCGTAAAGGTAGTAACCAGCTTCACTTACAATAGCTTGTGAAAGCTCGTAAAACTTCTTCTCTATACCTTTATATTCAACATTTAAATTCATTAAAATGTGCCTATTAATAAAAAAAAAGGGTAGCACTAATAAGTCTACCCGATTATATCTTGTTAAAAATTTAACTAATCGTTATTTACCCAGATTTTAAAAAAAATTATTCTAAATTTCTAAGTACCTATTAATTATCAGACATTTTGAAATCTTGTCAAGGTTTGTCACAATCTTGAACGCCATGCATTATTACGGCCGAATTACCATTTTGATAAAACCGCTTTTTTATATGAATCTGTTTAAGGCCCATTTTTTGATAAAATCCAATCGCACCATCATTATTCTCCTCTACTTCAAGGTATATATGAGGTTTACTGAAGCCTAACTCTACTGATGCGACGTGGCACATTTGCTTAAATAAGGCCAAAGCTAACTTACGACGTCGGAATTTTTCATCGACAACGATCTTATAAAGATGGCAGAAATCTGGTGAAGATAGTTCAAATACACATAAAGATATTATTTCTTTTTTATTATTTTCTAGGGATTCTTGCCACAAGCAAACAATATTTCTTGAAGAACCTGCAAGCTCTTTCCAAACTTTCTTCGACCATGACCATTTAAAATGATCAGATTCAAAGTCTGATAACTTATCAACCATCTGTTCATCTAATTTGGCCAAGTATTCGAATTGTATTTTCATATTTCGACTACCTAGACCTTACAGAAATAGACGTGACTGAATATCTTTCAATATATGCGTACGGTAACTTGTTGACCTTTTCACAAGGCTTTCTGGAGTTATTATGTCTTTATTATTAATGAATGATTTATAGCGCTTTGCAAGCTCAAGATTTGTATTAAAGATTTGCTCAACAGTTTTTCTATAAGCTTTAGGAACCTTGCATTTTTCAAACTTCGGTGTTGATAAAAACTCATGCTCCAAGCTTAACAACTTCCCTATAAGCATTATCTTTTTAATTCTTTGTATTTGAGAGTCATTTGGTACCAGCGGTGCGGCTTCAACACCTTCCTGTGTTGAAAGTGCTCCAACTAATTCATTAAAATAATCTTTGTTCTTATTTTCATCTATAGAGCATTTTGAATACTGATAAGCTTTTAAGAGGAAATTGGCTTCCTTGGTAAAATATATTTTACCATTTATAGAGAAAAGGGCCCTTTCTCGAAGGGCCCATGTATTTGTCATAAAAAAAATTGAAATATAAATTAAAAATCGCATCTATCTTAAACTGGAGAACTGATATCAACGTTTGCCACGGCTTTACCTGCAGTAAGCTTAGTCTCCATTTGATAGCGAATCTTAACATCTGGATTGAAAGTATATCCGTCTTTTCCGCGAATAATATACTTTCTCTTCGTATTACTATTATCTTTAGGTTCAATTAACTTTCTTAGACGAGAAATCGAAGTATAGATAAGCTTGTCGTGAATTAATGGATTGTACTCATCTTTCCAAATCTCTCTAGCAAGATCTTCTTTATCAAAGAAACTTCCGCGATTCTTAGCTAATAAGAATAGGATCTCTAGTAGAACAAAACGATGTTTGAAATCAATTACACCAATATTCTTCTCTTTTACTTTTCTATTGTTACGATCAAGGTAAATATCAACACTTGAATCATTAACTTCATGAATCTCGGCATCAAGAACATTTGTTAGACGCTTAAATGTCGTCGAATCAACTGCTTGCTTTGCTAGGTTATAATAAAGAGTTGCTCTATCGTAATCACCTTTAACTTTTTGAACCTGTCCAATTCCTAAAAGAATATATCCGTATAGGTTCCAGCACTTCTTATTTTGAAGCGTAATATTTGCAAGATTAAAATGTTTTAAAGACGCTTCAATATTGCCTGTGGCCATATGAATTTTTCCATATGTCATATGCATTGAACCACCTAAATACTCTTTATTAATAATTTTTAAAAGATTATCTAGTTGTCCCATATACTCGAGAGAAAGTTCAAATTGACCTCTGTTAAATGCATTATTTGCTAAAGCTAATAAGCATTTAGAGTGAAGATCAGGATCATTTTCCTCTTTAGACTTATTATAAGATAAGTCTAGGTCTTGATATGCTCCATCGAAGTCAGTTCGATATGACTTGATAAGACCTGAATAATAGAAGTATTCAGCTGATAGGCTTCCTAGATTCTCTTGAAGGTCATTAACAATGGCCTCACTATGTGAAATATATTTTTCGGCTTTTTCATCCTCTAATTTCTCGGCCGCAATACGAATGAGAAAACTTAGAATTTTTAAAACACGGTAATTATCCTGAGGACATTCAGCACAATCGATAGCTTTAAGAAAGTTTACTTCCGCCTTGTTAAGATCGGCCTTATCATAGTGAAGCTTACCAAGCTGGTAGTAAGCCTTTCCGACTTCTAGCTTAGTTAAATTATCTTGAGTTGGAATTAGCCCTTCACCAGAACCGACAAAGCCTAGAACATCTAAACTTGCTGATTCTTTTTGATTACTTGTTCCAGATTCTTGTCCCCCGACAATCTGCATATTTAACTCCCTATCGATTAATTTTCACGTTATTTGCTGTGAGAATTTTGTGGAATCTTACCACAACAAGTTCATATCATGTCATCATGCTACAAGTCAAAACAGTTCATTTTCATTAAAATATTTACACTCAAAATATTGATGAACCCTTTAATTATTTGATATTATGTGCATTTAAAGGACAAATTTTAGGCTTATTTACGGAGATTCAATGGCCAAATACGATTTAGATACTATTAGACACTCAAGCGCTCACCTTATGGCCCAAGCAATTTCAAGACTTTACCCAGATTCTAAAGTTCAATTTGGGGTTGGACCTGTTATTGAAAACGGTTTTTACTACGATATTTTAATGGATCAAACCCTTGGTGAAGATGATCTACCTAAAATAGAAGATATGATGAAAACCATCATTAAAGAGAAGCTTCCTATTGAAAGAAAGGTTATGAGTCGCTCTGAGGCTATCGATTTCTTTAAATCAGAAGGTCAAGATTTAAAAATAGAATTAGTAGAGGCCATACCTGAAGATGAAGAAGTTAGTTGTTACACTCAAGGTGAATTCATTGACTTATGTCGAGGACCACACGTTGAAAATACAGCAGATCTACCACAAGGCTTTAAATTACTAAGTATCGCAGGTGCATACTGGCGTGGTGATGAAAAGCGTGAAGTTATGCAAAGAATTTATGCAGCCTGCTTCATGGATCGCAAACAACTTAAGCAACACCTTATGATGCTTGAAGAAGCAAAAAAGCGTGACCATAGAAAATTAGGAAAAGAATTACAATTATTCCACTTTGAGCCAGTTGCTCCAGGTGCACCGTTTTTCATGCCTAAAGGTGCAATCATTGTAAATGAACTCACAAATTATATAAGAAGACTTTATCGTCTTTATGAATACGACGAAGTTATCACACCTCAAATCCTAGATAGTGAACTATGGCATACATCTGGTCACTACGAACATTATAAAGATGATATGTTCTTTTCTAAGATTGATGAGCGTGAGTATGCAGTAAAACCAATGAACTGCCCATGTCACATGCTAATGTATAAGCATTACAAGTATAGCTACCGTGACTTACCTCTTCGCTATGCTGACTTTGGCCGTCTACATAGAAATGAAAAAGCCGGGGCCCTTGCAGGTCTAACTCGCGTACGTTCATTCTGCCAAGATGACGCTCATATCTTCCTAGCACTTGAGCAGGTTCAAGAAGAAATTCAAAAGACAATGAAGATGATCTTCACTGCTTATGAATTATTTGGTTTTGATGACATTACAGTTAACTTATCAACTCGTCCTGAAAAGAAGGCCGGGGATGATAAGACATGGGATATAGCAGAGAATGCTCTTGAAGAAGCTTTAAAGAACTCTGGACATAAATACGTTATCAAAGAAGGTGACGGCGCATTTTATGGACCAAAGATCGATATTGAAGTAGCAGATGCAATTGGGCGAAAGTGGCAATTGGGTACGATTCAACTTGATTTCCAACTACCAGACCGATTTGACTTGAAATTTACAACAAGTGATGGCGGCGAAGAAAGACCAGTTGTAATCCACCGTGCCCTACTAGGATCTCTTGAAAGATTCTTTGGTGTATTCACAGAACACGTTGCTGGTGCATTCCCTTTTTGGATGGCACCAGAGCAAATTGTAATCGTTCCTGTAAATGAAGATGCGCATGGACAAGCAGCTAAAGAGCTTAAAGACATGCTCTTTGCTGAAGGTTATCGTGTAAGAGTTGATGATAGAAATGAAACAATGGGATACAAGACTCGCCAAATTCAAAAAGCAAAAGTTCCATTTATGTTTGTTCTTGGTGATCGTGAAATTGAAAACAAAGCTGTTTCAGTTCGTAAGCATGGTTCAAAGAAGTCATTTAACTGGTCTCATGAAGAGATGCTAGAAAAATTAAAAATGCTTGATAGCGAAAAATACCCTAAGGCATAAGCCTTAGGGGTCTTTTATATTTATTAAAGAGAAGGTTCCATGGAAAGGAAGAACGTCTTAATCATCTGCGGAGGTGGCTCCTCAGAACATGAAGTTTCATTGAGGTCAGCTCAATATATTAAAGACCAAGTGAGTCTCATAAAAGAACTCAATCCAATCGTTGTTGAAATGGACAAGGATGCTAATCTAACCCTTAACGGAAATAAAGTTAGCTTAAACGGACAAATTTTAGAAACAGCAACTGAGCGCCCTTATATCAATTACGTTATTCCAGTCATACACGGCCCTCCTGGCGAAACAGGTGAAATTCAATGCTATCTAGAGATGCATAAGCTTCCTTATTTAGGACCTCGTCATGAAGGCAGTAGTATTTGTTTTAATAAAGTCACAACAAAGTTGTGGTTTGATCTGCTGGGGATAAACAATGCTCCATGGAAAGCAATACACAGAGGTCTTCCTTTTGAGTTATCAGAAATCAAAGAGTTCTTTAAAGAATCAAATAATGATGTCTTTATAAAGGCTGCTAGCCAAGGATCATCTGTTGGTTGCTATCACGTTACAAAGTCTAGTGAAATTGAAACAAAACTTAATGAAGCGTTAAAATATAGTGACGATGTGCTCATAGAAAAAACGCTCAAAGGCAGAGAGCTTGAAATTGCTGTATTTGAACAAGATGGAAACCTCCATGCATCAAGGCCAGGCGAAATTATAAATGATGATGATAAGTTCTATGATTATCAACAAAAATATAGTGATGATTCTCACGCTAAAACATTAGTTGAAGCTCAAGACCTAACAAGTGAACAAATTGCTAAGATGCAAAATATCGCTAAAACAGCATTTAAGTGTCTTAAGCTTAGACATTTATCAAGAATTGATTTCTTCTTAAGTGATGGAGAAATATACTTAAATGAGATTAATACATTTCCTGGTATGACAAGTATTTCGATGTTTCCGAAGATGCTAGAAAATACTGGACTGAAATTTAGTGATTTTTTAAAAGAGAAAATACTTAAAGAAACGAGATAATTAAATCAAGGTTAATATATGGAAGTAAAACTAATAAGTAATAAAAGTCATGAACACGCAAAGAAGAAATTATCATCTATGTATCAAGATAATTTCACCCCTGCAGAAAAGAAGGAATATATTCCTGCACATAATTTTTCTCAAGGGCCCTACTTTGCAATGGAAACGGATAAAGAAGGTCAACCTGAATACTTATTAGATGCTGCATCACAAATTGCAACCTTAGGACTAGGCTTTAATGCAACTCCACTCTTTGGAACATTAATGCACCAGAGTGCCTGGACAGGAAATTATCAAGATTCAACATTTTTAGAGATTGCGCATTCTTTTGAAAAGCTACTTCAAAGAAAGGCTTCAAATAAGAAGTTAAAGGCCGTTTATGTTAATTCAGGAGCTGAGGCCAATGAAACAGCACTTATAATGGCCTATAAAAGCAGATACAACAAAGATGCAAAGAAGATTATGGCCTTTGAAGGTAGTTTCCATGGACGTTTTCTCTCAACTCTTTTTTCAACATGGAACCCTGCTAAAAGAGAACCATATCAAATTCCAGGACATGAAACGACTTTCATTAAATACCCGGAAACAAAGAGCGACAACTTTATCCTTCAACTAGATAATGAATGGTTAAAGCTTTGGGAAAACCCATACGCAAAAGACTTTGATACAAAATTAGATAAATTTAAATCAAATGCTGATGACTTACTAAAAAGTGAAATTGACTCACTAGAAGAGTTAAAACAAACATTCCAAAGCGGTGAACATTTTGCAATTCTAGTAGAACCAATGCAATGTGAAGGTGGAGACCGCTACTCGACAAATCGTTTCCACAATGCACTTAACCTACTTGCAAAGTCATATAAAGTAGCTGTCATCTATGATGAAGTGCAGACAGGTTTTCACCTAGGACTGGACTTCTTCTGGCATCGTACATTTAACCTTAAAGACTCTCAAGGAAATCAACTCAATCCAGAATTCATCACTTGTGCTAAAAAGGCACAAAGTGGAATTGTCTTAACAGAAAATCCACTATGGCTTAATAATGAATTCCAAACATCTTCAGTAATTCGTGGCTACTATCAGGCGATAGCTCTTGACCAAAATCGACTTAAGATTAAAGAGATCCAGGATTATACAAAGGAAAAGCTATCTAAACTAGTAAGTGAATGGGAACAATTATCTGCTCCACGTTGCTTTGGACTTGCATTTGCTTTTGACTTATCAAACAAAGACGATATTCCTGCATTTATTAAAAACAGATTTGACCTAGGTCTTCTCTACTATCAAGCAGGTGAAAACACGCTAAGATTTAGATTAAATACTGCATGGACATTTACTGATATTGACTACTTATTTAATGCTATTGATGAGATTGCTAAACGTGTTTATAAGGGTGAACATAATCAGATCGAATTCAAAACGAAGAAAGAAGTTAATATCCAAAATGAATATAAGTGGCATGAACAACTTATTAAATCTCTACAAGGTAAACTTGATACAAAAGAAGCAAAAAGTTTCTCAAATGAATTCTTCAAGGACACTTTCAACGCTACCCTGATTGATATTGATAAGGATAACTTCAAAAAGTATAAAGGCCAAATTGAAGAGATACAAAAAGCTATCTATGAACCAACAAGACAAACAGAGATAGAGAAGTTTGAGAAAATAGCGAAATGCGATGACTCTCTGGCCATAGGGCTTCTCTCTGAAGATGAAGAATTAATAGGTATTTCTTTTGCAGGAAAAATCTCACACTTTCCACACGAAAGTGGACTAAGACTATTAAAACACTTCAATAATCCAAAAGCACTTTATATGCTAGATACAACGATTGTAAAAAAGCGCCAAACAAACGGCATGGGAAAATATCTAAAGTATGCCCTTTCAACAATTGCAGCATCTTCAGGCTTTGAATATATTTATGGAAGAAATAGAGATATTCACGCAGGCGCCATGCTTTCAATAAATTGCTCACTTGGTGCAATTATTGAGACCATTCTTGAAGAAAACTATCTAGATGATGTAGATTTTAGAGATGTCATCATTTACCGTCAAAACCTTAAGTGGAATAACGAAAATGTAAAACTATCATCTTCACCTATATTAAACACTCCCTCATTTAATGATATGGGAACATTAGTTAACAAAGTATGCCTATCTAATTTTATTGATGAAAGCTTCATGAGTAATATGAAACACTTCAAAGCCATTGCGCCAAAAGAGCTCCAACATTTCTTTAGTGCTAGTGGACATAGCGAGTGTGTGGATAAGATATATAAATCAATTCTAATAAAGAACGGAAAAAAGAGAACAAAAGTACTTTCTCTTGATAATGACTATTTTGGTAAACAAAGTTTTATGTCAGCGACACTATCAGGAAAAATAGACTTCTATCCAAATGCTAAGGCGCAAAGCTTAGCGGATCTAAAAGAAGAACTTGATAAGGGAGAATACCTTGCTCTTTTCATTGGTGATCGTCTAGAAGAGTTTTCGACACAAGAGCTTAATGAAATAATTGAATATTCTCACAAAAATGCAACAAAAGTTGTATTTAACGAGAGTGTTTATTTTCATAAGAACAAAAAAATGCTTAGTGCTGAAAACGGGATTACTCCAGATGCGAGCTATATCCACTTTGGAGGTCAGATAGGACTTTGCATGTTAAAAGATGAAGTCTATGAATCAAAGCCATTGATGATGATTTCTACTTGGGATGGAGATGCATATGCCCTGGCCCAAGCCTATCAATACTTAACATCAAACACACCTAAGAAAGAATTCAAATGTTTTGAGGACATCTCTTATGAATTTGGCCTTAAGGCACCAAGCGACTTTGGCAACTCAGGAAAATGGTTCTTCACATGTTAACAGACTTAAATCTACCAATATTTAAGTATGAGAGTTCTAACCCATACGAAAATGGACTACAACATGGGAAGGCTTACAAAGAGGCAATCAAAGAACTTGTTAAAATTAGAACAAACTTACTTTTAAAGAGGTCTCCTCACCTAGAAAATAAACTAGATGAATTCGCAAAAGAACAATTTCGTTTTACGAAAGATTTCTCAAATGATTTGGCCCTTGAGCTAGAAGGAATAGCAGAAGGGAGTGAATGCTCATTAACAGACATTATCATCTTAAATAATTATACAGACTTTCGTGATATCCAATTACCAGATGAAGGATGCACTGCAATCTCTTATATCGGAGATGATATAAGCCTCGCAGGCCAAACTTGGGATATGCACCAAAGCGCAAAGAACTACTTGATGATAATTGAGGTTCACAATGAATCAACGCAAACAAAAGAAATAATCTACACAGTATGTGGCTGCCTCGGGCTTATGGCAATGAATAGCTACGCTCAATTTGTTGGTGTCAATAATATAAATGTGGTGGATGGTGAAAACGGTATTATCTGGCCTGCATTGATAAGAAAGTTGTCGACATTAAAGAATCAAAAAGAAGTAATCGATACCCTAATGAATGCAAAAGTTACTTCAGGTCATAATTATTTAATAAGTGATGGCAGTAATGCCTACAATTATGAAATCACTCCTACTGTTAAAGAGATTGTGCCTCCACAATCTGAAGAAATAATCTTTCATACAAATCATTGCCTTAATGAGAGAATCATAAGTGTTGAAGACAAGAAAAATATAAGTAAAACAACACATAAGCGATATGAACTTGCAAAGAAATACGCAAAACAAATTACAACAGAGAAGGCCATGTTTGACTTTTTAACATCTCATGATGGCCACCCTATTTCAATTTGTTCACACTTTAGCCCAGAAGGTGCCAACGATCCTTCACAAACTTGTGGTGGAGCACTCTATAATTATAAAACACAAATGCTAAAAATATGGCGAGGCTGTCGAGAATACGATGACAATTATCGCTACGTAGAAATACCTCTACCACTTGTGGATACGAAATAGGTCACAAGAAAAAAAGTGAGATTAAAATGGGGCATCGAAAATATTTTCATACTTGGTCAAATCAAAATAACCCCAAAGTAATTGAGCTAAAAGACACTTTCGAATGGGGTTATATAACTCCAAGTGATGATAAAATATTTGATCTTTCATCAGGAAGTTACCATCAATCATTTGGTCTTAAAAATAAACAATTAATCGATGCCTTAATCCATCAGCTTAATGAAATCCCAATGGCCATACCTAAAACGGAATTCACTTTAAAAACTGAAGTGTCACAGAAGCTAGTTGATAGAATTGGTTTTGATGGACGTATTTTCTACACCCTTTCAGGGGCAGAGTCCAATGAGAATGCCCTAAAGATGGTAAGGCAATTTACTAAAAGAGAAATTATTCTTTCTTGTGAGAATTCATATCACGGAGCAACTTCTGGCTCACTTGCCCTTTCTGGTGATTGGCGTAGAGATGCATTAGGAACGTCCGCTCCAGGACAGGCCTTTATCCCTAATTTTTATAATGATCCTGACCTAGAAAAAACGAAAAAGATAATTAAAGATATTGGCGCAGATAATATTGCAGCAATTTGCCTTGAGACTATCACCGGTGGAAATGGTGTCTATATTCCTCCAGAGTCTTATTATATTGAACTAGAAAAAGTATGTCGCACCAATGATATAAAAATAATTCTAGATGAAGTAATTTGTGGTTTCGGTAGAACAGGAAAAGACTTTGGTTTTCAAAATTATCCAATTAAGCCTGACTTTATTACATTTGCAAAATCTATATCAGGTGGATATTTTCCGTTTGGCGCAACATTTGTTTCTGAAGATATTGCATCTTTCTTTGACAGTGAGGTTCTATCTTGTGGACTGACTAATGCCTCCCATCCAATTGGCCTTCGCCTTTTAGATGAAGTTCTAAATCTTACAAAAGATGCTAACTTCCAAAATACTTTAAAAGAAAATATTAATCTTTTGAGTCACTTCAAAGATAAACTTATAAAACTAGATTCGGTCTCAGAAGTTAGAAGTATTGGAATGCTAATGGCAATTGAACTCAATACAAATGAAGACATGAGAGTATTTTGGGAGAATTGTTTAAATAATGGTTTATATATCAATACAACTAGGAATATGATTATTTTATGTCCCTACCTTAACTACCCTAATGACCTTCTAGAAGATTGTTTAGAGAAACTTTTAAATATAATACAAAATAAATAAGGAAGCTTATGTATAGTAAAATATATGACAATGCCAAAGAGGCCTTAAGTGATATCACAGATGGAAGTACTATTATGAGTGGTGGATTTGGCCTATGTGGTATTCCAGAAAACTCAATTAACTACTTGTCCACAACAAACCTCAAAGACCTAAAAGTTGTTTCAAATAATATTGGAAACTCAGGAAGAGGCCTAGTAAAACTTTTAAAAAAGAATATGATCTCTAAAGGATATTGTAGTTACGTAGGAGGGAATCCTGACCTTGAAGAGGCCATGTTATCTGGAAAAATTGAAATTGAACTGATCCCACAAGGTACGTTAAGCGAAAGAATCCGTGCCGCAGGCATGGGTATTCGAGCTTTTTATACACCAACAGGATATGGTACAGAAGTCGCAGAAGGAAAAGATATTAAAGAATTTGATCGGCCATGTATTTTAGAGCATGCGCTTCATGCAGACTTTGCAATAATCAAAGCCCAAAAGGCCGATCCATATGGAAACCTCTGGTTCAAAGAAACTGCTAGAAACTTCTCTCCCCTAATGGCAATGGCAGCAAAGACGACGATTGTAGAAGTTGAAGAGATTGTTGCTCTTGGAGATATAAGGCCTGAGGATGTCCATATTCCAGGAGTCTTCGTTCAACGTGTATATCTTGGAAGTAATTATGAGAATGCAATAGAGTTCTTAAAGGTTAAGGAGTAGATCATGTGGACAAAAGAAGAAATGGCAAAACAAGTTATTAAGCTCTTTGATAAGAATTCAACAATCAATTTAGGAATTGGTCTTCCAACGATTATCCCAGATCAACTACCTAAGGATCACCCATTTATTATTCATAGTGAAAATGGCGTTCTTGGAGTTGGAGACTCTCCATTAAAAGACAATGTTTCGGCCACTCTTATTAATGCTGGAAAAGAAACTATTACTGTAGAAAAAGGAGCAAGCTTTTTTGATAGTTCAATGAGTTTTGGAATGATACGTGGAGGACATATAGACTTCTGTGTCTTGGGTGGTATGGAAGTTGATATTGAAGGTTCACTTGCAAATTGGAAAATACCAGGAAAGAAAATCACTGGTATGGGTGGCGCAATGGATCTAGTAAATGGTGCTAAGAATTTAATCGTTATGATGAAACATTATAGTAAGTCAGGAAAGCCAAAACTTCTTCCATTATGCGAACTTCCGTTAACAGGAAAGAATGTCGTTCACTATGTAGTAACAGACTACGGTAGCTTTAAAATTGAAAAGAAAAAGTTTAAAGCTTTAGAACTAGCTTCTAATGTAACAATTGAAAGTCTTAATAAGGATTTTTCTTCAGATATTTTTATTGAATAAATTAGATAAAAAAAGAGGGCCCTGCAACTGGCCCTCCAATTTTTCGGCTTCATGCCTATCTCTTGCTACGACATCCTGTCGACAATTAAATTATAACGCACAATAATGAAAAAATCAGAAAAAAAATAAATGGGTAAACATTTCCATTTACCATAAAGGAAGTTTATAATTAGACGTGATCACACAAACTTAAGAGGAATAGATGAGTATTTTCAACAGGAATAAACATAAGCAAACTTTTACTTATTTTATACCAACTCCACCACAGCGCTCGACACCATATCAAGAACAGGCCTTTGACCTAGTTACGAAGACACTAAACAGGAAAAATATTCCATTTAATATCAAACATACGGCAGTAAATGAAAGAGGATTATGGATTATCATTGAGCTATTTGGAAAAGAAGAGAATCTAACAAAGATTATTTCTGATTTAAAAGAAACAATTAGCACTAATATAAAAAAGAATGAAAATGATGATTTAGAAATTTACTACGAAGAACATGAAGAGTTTCATAAAAATGAGAATTACAAAGCATAGAAAAAAATTCACTTTAATTCTCTCACTAGTAAGCTTCTTTTTTTTAATAGGCTGTTCAGAGGTTGAAAAGAAGTTAAACGATACACAAAGTTTAAATACGGTCTGTCCAATAATAGAGTCAAAATCAAATTATCTTTTGGAAAACCCACGAAATATCTCAGAGGCCCAGAAATTGATTAGTGCTAAGAGTAACTCTTCACAATATCGAAATCAGATACTAAATTTTAGTTTGGCCCAACTCTATCTTTCGCCACACTCTACAAATTTAAATTCACATACTCTATTCTTTGCAAAGATTAATGGTAAAGAAATTTTTATCAACAGTATTCCAGATGAGACTTACGAGTTCTCATTTATAGCTGCACTAAATGAGTTGGCACAACAATTAAAAAAGCCAATCTCTTTAAAATCACGACTGAATTTAGTAGAAAAAAATATAAGTGAATACGTCTATGCTTCAAGATCATTAGAAGAATTCATTAAAAACAACCAGGCCCAATTATTCAAATCAAAACCATTGAAAAAAATGTATTTTAGAGGAGCACAGGGAATAAGAGAGAACGAACTCTTTCGTCGTCTTGACTACTTAAAAGACTATAATCTTTTAAAACGAAAAGCTTCTCCAACAAAGAATAAAACAAACTTGACCTCTGCTCACCTCTTTACAAGAGATAATTATAGCTGCTCATTTGATTCTAAAGTGTTTAATGCTGATATTATGATCTTAAAGAAACCAGAAAAAGCTTATCATAATATATTCTCACACTATAAAGACAAGAATAATTATATTATTGGTGTTACTTCATCTGTTCCTAAAGTAGACAATTCAATTAACGAATTTCTTTTTCAAAAATCCAACAATGACAGCTACACTGCTGCATGTATGACAAAGGACCAACGTAACCATTCTATTTTCTTGTTTATGAATGGCATAACTTATAATGCCCAGGTTCTAAACCGACTAATAAACTCACACTCACAAGTCACAAATGCAAAAGACTTTATGGATACAAAAAGATCATTAATGCTGACTAATCCAAAAAGAAAAGTCTCTGAAATCTATGGTATAAATCGTGTTAAAAATGATAAAGAGGCCCAATACTACATACCAAGCCTTGGGAGGCTCACAATTTTAGAGCAAGGTGAGTTCCTTAGCACTTTCAATGACCCAAGAAACAAGCAATTAAAATGCAATTGATAACTTTATATGGACAAGCATCCAATAAGAAATGGATTATTGAAGTTAACGATAAGGCTTCATTGGACTTAACTATACTAGAATTTTTAAGATCGCATAACTTTCCAATCGCCTCTAGTTGTGACGGCGAGAAAGTCTGTCAATTATGTACCATTAACGAAGGACTTCTCGCTTGCAATGTACTGGTAAAAGATATTATTACGAAGTATAATTCAATAATAACAATTACATACTTATAACAAAGGGATAAATCCATGCGCTATCTTTCATTTGATATTGAGGCCACTGGCCTTGAGGAAAAAGACTTAATCATCGAATTTGCAATGGTTCCCTTCTGTGCCAAAACAAAGAAAATTAATCACGACTTAGAAAAGCACTTCTATATAAAATGCCCTAGCTTTGAAGAACTCAAACCAAATTTAAACAAATGGGTTATTGATCATAATAAAGAATTAATTGAAAAAGCACATAGTGATGGAATTACGATTGAGTCTTTCAAAGAAGAACTGTCAAAATATCTTGAATCTGAAGAAGTGAAAGAATACTTTGGAGATAAGAAAATAACTTTATTTGGAAAGTCTATGAGTGCCATTGATCTTCCTTTTCTTAATAGAGATCTAGGATGGGAGTTTATGAGAAAATACTTTGAGCACCGTCAATTAGACCTTTCTTGTATTGCATATGGGCTTATCGACATGGGTTTCATACCAGCAGAGTGTGAATCAGGTTCAAAGCTAATGAAGTACTTAAAAATGGGCGACGTCGCGCACACGGCCTTAGAAGATGCTGTTAATACGGCCATTATGTACTTTAAGCTACTAGATCTAGTGTCTGTGAAAAAAGCTTAGTGGATCAAAGGCCTTCGAGTCATAACGAACTTCAAAATGTAAGTGATCACCTGTTGATTTACCTGTATTTCCAACAGCAGCAATAACTTGCCCTCGAGAAACCTTTTGGCCTTTTCTAGCATAGTTCTTATGATTATGAGCATAGATCGTAAAAAGTCCACCTGCGTGTGAAACCACTACGATATTTCCATATCCAGACTTTCTGCCACTATAAACAACAACACCAGAGTCTGCTGAAACAATATATGTTCCTTTTCTTGCAGCAATATCAATTCCTTCATGAGGTCTCCCCCATCTGTGACCAAAGCCTGAGGACACTTTCTTAGAAGATGGAACTGGCCATAAGAATCGTGAAGATGATTTAAGTCTAGAATAATCAATTGAAGAAATACTACGCCCTTCAATTCGATTAATCATGATACCTCGTTTATAAGGTAAGAAGATAGTCTCGCCCTTTTTAAAAGATGCATTCTTGTTAAACTCTTCAATTTGCCATTGGGGAATATTGAAAATATTTGCTAATTTCTTTGCACTATAATTAGAAGTTAATTTTATATAGCGGCCATTCTTTAAGGTCGAACAACTTAGCACTGTAAGAATAAATAATAAGTAAAAAGAAAGCTTTCTCATCTGTCCTCATTCGTTAAGTTTGAATGAGGACAAGTCGTCTATTTTAGTCTACTTAACTAAATTAGTCGGTAATTTTTGCCGCCCATTCATTGAATACATCGGACGAAAAATTCAAAAGGTTTAGGAAGGAAAAGGAAATATTTCCGTTCATAACTGCATGAATGTCTGAAGTATGGTGAGGATCGACCTCTGTAGGAGCTCCTCCAATCCAGTAATATTGTCGACCTTTTTGATCAAGTCTTTCGACAACTTCTTCTGTATATCGGCGCATTTGAGGTCTAGTCCATTTAATATCACCTACTTGCGTATGACATAAATTTGGAACATTGATATTTAATAACGAGCAATCAGGCATTGAAAGTAATTGCTCTTTCTTATTGGTAATAAGATCTTTAATGATATTGGCCGCTGTTTGAAAGTGCTTACTTTCATCCTGCGAGCTCATGACAGTCGAGACAGCAATAGCACTTATGCCTTGAAATACGGCCTGTCTCGCAGCTCCTACTGTACCAGAGTAGTAAATGTCTTGACCAAGGTTTGCACCATGGTTAATTCCAGAAATAACGAGATCTGGCCTATAATCTAATACGGAATTTATCCCCAATAAAACACTATCGGCCGGATAACCTGAACAACTAAATGTATAATCATTGATTTTATCAACCCTGATTGGGTCGTGTAACGTTAGGGCCTGAGACGTTGCTGATCTCTCATGGCTTGGTGCCACGATAACAACATTAGCAATGTCTTTTAGAGTTTCATAAAGGCACTGAATTCCTTCAGCAGCGTATCCATCGTCATTTGAAAGTAAAATATTCATAACTTCTTATTAATTAAATTTTGCTAAATAGCAAGTGTCTTTCTTGCATACTCTATATATTCTGACAACTTAGTAGCATCAATATTACGGTAACAGCGTTCAACTTGTGAATTGATTTCAAACTTTAAATAGTCTGGATCAAGGGACTCGATAACACTCATTGAGATATTTGAATTCCAATTTAACTTAATCCCAAGTTGAAATTTTTCATTCTTTACTCTCATAACCTTAGAATAGAAATTAACAATAAATGAATTCAATAGTCCTTTATCGGCCATCGAATGTAAGAACTCATAATTGAGAACGACACTTTGACATAAAGGAGACGAAATCTTCTCATAGACTAAATTATCTTTCTCATCAAATGTAATAGAAAATGCGCGATTAAAGGCTTCTAATATTTTCTTATCATGGTTACTACTTAAACCGAAGTTTAAGCGAACTTTTGGATGATACTTTTCAACTGTATCAACTATAGATTTAATGATGAATTCAGAATCATTTTCAAAATGCAACTCAACAATATCGTCTTGTTTTAAATCATGTGCATTTAAAAGCTCTTCTAGCACATATCCTTGAATGAAATTAAAACTTCGAGGCCTAAAGTCAAAACCATAGCAACCCTTTGCCAATGTTTTGGCAACTTGTAAGCTTCTTTTGTCATAGATTCCATCAAGAACAATATTCATCAAATCAATTCTACACGAAAAAGCGCTCTATTGCTTGAAAGATGCTTTCTGAGCAAGAAGTTCCTACTGATTCAGGATGAAATTGCATCGTAAATATACGTTCATCCTCGTAGGCCATTAATAATTCATTATTATTATCAAATATCAATTTAGTTTGCTTAAGTAATGAGTTTTCACTATTTACTTCGACATATAAAGAATTATAGCGCTGTAAATTGATATCATTTGTCTCCTCTACAATACCAGACAATAAGCCTAAGTCTTTAGGTTTCACAGTTCTGCCATGAATTGGATACTTACTTCTATTGATTGTGCATTGATAAAGAGAACTTAAAACAAGTTGATGTCCAAGGCAGATTCCTACAATTCGTCTCGCCTTTTTAAGATTAGCTTTTAACTCTAAATTATTTTGTTTAAAGAAATCAATATACTCACTTGGGTGTCCAGGTCCTGGACCTAATATAATATTTTGATTAACAAGGTCATGTCTTTTAAGATCTCTAAAATTAATGACTTCTATCTCACAAGATTTCCAATGAGAAAGGTAGGATATAATATTATTTGTAAAACTATCTTCAAAATCAACGAAGATAATTCTCACAGCGTGACCCCAAATACTGAATCAAAGTTCTTCGCATTATAATTAATTAGAATTTTTAGTGCGATCGATCGATCAAGCTTTAGTTTATTATTTACATATTCATCTTTTTGACGATATTCAACATCAAAAACCCAACAGTTATTAAGTGGGTTGTATCGTGAACCAATATATGACTCATACATTCTTTCTAAGTCGATGTCGTAATAATACCCTGTTCTAAAAGAAAATGTATCATTTAGTTCAAAGTCAATATCGGCCGTAAAGTAACGTCGCTCGGAAGCAAAAGAGTCATAATTTAAGCCAATTTTATACTCGAAACGATCCATACTCTGAGATAGTGATAATTGCGTTATATGCTTACTTTCTGTATGGAAGTAATATTCTGATAAGTTAAATTGAAATTTATCAAAATTTAATCCACCCATGATTGCAAGACGAGTTAGCCTCTCACTTGTTGTAAGTTCTTTATTTGTTTCATCTTCTAGAATTAAACCTTGAGAAATATTAAACCAGGCAACTTTCTTATAATCATAATTATCAAGTTGATAATTAAAGTTTTTAAACATCTCATAATTTGCTTTAGGTGTTTTCTTAAGAAAGTTATTATTAAACACAAATTCAATTGTATTTGATTCAGGTAAATCCGTTCTTGTTGAAACATCTTCAAGAGTATTGTTTCGTCCACGAATAATATCTCTTTCATCAAAACGTCCATCATCTTGTAATAATGCAAACTGGTTACCTAAGGCGGCATTACCACGATATTTTTGAGAATTATAATAGAAGTGATTCAGACCAAGCTTTATACTGTGCTTATAAGAAGAACGGTATAATTTCCTTACATTAAGCTCTTCCTTTTCTGTACTCGGGATTTTTGCGATTAAGTTTCTTTCATCATCTTCTACAAAAACAGGTTGAATAACTTCTTCCTGAATGAAGGCCCTTCCATAAACTTTTTCAATATCAAACCATATCGATGTATTTACGTAATTTCCGTATTTATATCCATTTTGTTTGTCACTTTTTTCTGTTGGCAAGATATAGTATTGAGCATCTAGTCCAGCTTCAAATTTTAGATTTAGATTAAAAATTGGTTTAAATACAAATTCTAAGGTTGGGTTATAGTCGAATCGTTGAATATTACGGTAGTAGTTATTTTCTTGAACCACATCTTGTTTAAAATAATCAAATTTTAAATTTTGATAGAAATTGATCTTCGAAAGAAGACCTTTAGAGTTTAAGATATTAAAAGGCTTATGACCTATCCCAAGAGATAAAGTATTTTGTACATAGCTTGAGTCAAATTCTTCAGGGTCACTAAAAATAGAGTTACTCATAAAGCTTGAATAAAGATTAATGAGTACAGAGTCTCCCATATAGTCTGTAGAAACAGTCGTACCCTTTTCATTACCCATATAGATATCTTTATCAAAATATTCTTCATAATCACTTTGAATATCTAAGTCCGATAAGTAAGTGGAGTTTGCTAAGAAAGAAATATTATTATTAGGATGGTAGAAATAATTTAATTCATATGCACCACGAATTTCGTCTTCACCACTTGCTTCAATATCTAGTTTTCCAGGCTGCCATATTTTGTCATTTACGGTTCTTGATTCAAATTCAAAGTTAGAAAACTTCCCTAAGTTATTACGATACTCGAGTTCAAGACCATTTCCTCTTCGCCCATAGACAGTAGGAGAAAAAGTCATATCACTATTCTCATTAATGGCCCAAAAGATAGGTTGTCTAAAGAAGAATCCTTCATCAAAATCTAAACCAATTGTAGGAAATAAAAGACCAGACTCTCTAACCTTTCTAATTGGTAATGCGATATAAGGGATGTAAACAATGATTACACCATTGATCTTAATGAATGTGTGCTTCATTGAAATATAATCATCAGGGACAACTGTTACTTCTTGACCTTGAATACTCCAAGATTCAGGGCAATCTTTACAAGTTGTAAACTCAGCTTCCTTGGCAGTGAAAACACCACTATTCTTTCGAACAATTTCTTTCCCACGAAGAACAAAACTCTCATCAACAAGCTTTGCATTCTTGACTTTAAATTCAGCTTTTTTTAACGAATAAGAAATCTCTGTACCATATAGATTAAATTTAGCACCTGTATAACGAACATTTCCCCAGATCTTTCCTAGGCCTGTGCCAAGAGAGATACTTGCCTTCTCTCCATAAACCGTATCTGTACCAAGTTTAATAATAACATTTCCGTGGGCTTCATAAGAGTTGTCACTACTTTTTCGATAGGCCTTATCTGATAAAATTTGGACTTCATCATTTTCTCCAAATGCTAAAACTTTTGGAGTTGCTGCATGAGCATGACTACTTCCTAATATTAAGATACTTTTGCATATCAGCAATAAAGTAGTAGGAGCCAACCACAAGAATGTTGCGTGTTTGAAGTTGGATATTTTGTGGCATATCTGCTGTGCTAGAAGCACTATATTTATTAGATTCAATTTCCTCATTAATACCTAATATTGTATCGAGAAAATTGTGCATTTCATATACTTTTGTTTCACTCTGAAGCTCCTTTTTTATCTGGGCAGAGCTTAGAGCGCGCTCGTGTTGAAATTCTAAAATATTAACTGACTTTACAATACATGGATATGTTTTATAGAGCTTTAGAATACTCTTAATTTGATCTTGTCTCCCACTTGAAAAGCTTATTAGAACATCATATTGAACTTTATTTGTATCGTTTAAACTTTGCAGTAACTTTTGATGACCTAGTAAATTATGGGCACCAAAGAAAGTAAATTCAAACTCTCCAAAATCAATATGATCACCTCTTCCTGGAGTTATAGGCCACTTGAAATCGTCATTGATATTAGTGATTCCAGTAATATGTGAAAATAAGGCCATGGCCATCTGGCGGTTTCGTAGTTGAAAATCAGTTTCTGACTCATTGCTAACAGATGTGCAATTAATAGAGTCTCGATCACACCAATTGCATAGAATATCTTTTAGAAACTTTTGTTCGATATTTTCGAATAATCGTCCACTTATCCTAGTTATTCCATACTTTTCAAATAAAATTTCCTTAAGGGTTGATCCCAGTATTTGTGTGTGGTCTAGCCCAATTGATGTAATGGCCGCAACTGGTTTTGTAAAAATATTCGTAGCATCAAAACGGCCACCAAGACCAACTTCAAGAATTAGATATTCAATATCCAGACTTACTGCATATTTTATAAATAAGACAAATAAAGCCTCATAAAAAGATAACTGAAGACGAATTATATCCTCTTCATACTTATCAAGAAGTTCAATTAATTCTTCAATAGAAATATTAGAGCTACAATAGCGGAATCTTTCTGTTATTGAGTTGACATGAGGAGATGTCCAAAGACAACTTTTAAGTCCTTCACTATTAAGTAAAGCGTTTAAACAATGCGATGTTTCTCCTTTACCGTTAGTTCCACCAATAATTATAACCTTGGATTTTTCTTCGATAGCTTTTCGATCTAGGGAAAGATAAGATCGTATATGATCTAGTTTTGGGCGAAAGTTCTCTTTACCACATAAGTTAATAAGCCGAGTAAGAAAAACCTCTTCTTGCTTAGATGATAAATGTCTTTTATCGATTGGACTCTTCACAGTAAAGATATCTCATGAATGAAAATATTTTGACTAGAAAATTATCTCTTTAAAAAGAAAATTCCTTATTATCTGAAGATAGTATATGAATACGTCCCGATTCATTCACCTCTTCTATCTCTTTTGAAAGCTCATCTAGATAATTAGGTTTTAAATGACCTAAATAAATAGGAACATCTCCAGGCATTTTAGATAACTCTTTCTTAAGCGTTTGTGCTGTATGATGACGACTATCAAGGGCCAACTTTTCAAAACGGTTCGGGAAACTAACTTCACAAAATATGGCCACTACATTATTAAGCTTCTTTGCTGCTGTCCAAATCTTATCAGTTGGGCCAGTGTCTTGAGTGAAGACAATGGCCTTGCCATTTTTTTCAATAATAAAACCTAATGAGCCTGCAAAGTGATTAACTTCGATTGCATGTACTTTATATTCACCAATTTCTCTACTGTCACCAGACTCTATATTATGAAACTTCATCGTTGGGCTTTCTTTGCTAGGAAGCTTCGTGAAATCAGGCCAAATTGCATCGTTAAAAAGATGGTTCATGATATTGTCTTCAACTTCTTTACAAGTCCAAATATCAAAAGGTTTATCATTCATGCCAAAACAATTATCTGCAAGAAATGCCAAATCGGAAATATGATCTAAATGAGAATGTGAAATTAGAATATTATCAATCTTTGCCTGATCACTAACACTAACTCCTGTCGCTACAGAACCTGCATCAATAAGTAAATTTCCATCAACTAAATAAGATGTTGCTCGGCATTCAGGAGAAACGCCACCATGTCCACCGATAATTTTCACATTCATTCTAACTCCAATTTATTTAATTTTAACTTGGTTTAGAATTTTTTACTAGTACTAAGACATTGAAAAATGGAAACTATTTACCTGTTAACTCTTGATAAACGTCTTGAGTCTTTCTCCCAAGAGCATTTCCTATTAGTTTGGCGAGATTCTTTGGCGTTTGCTTATCTAAATATGCTTGCGCAAACTTAGCAACTTCCCCACTTGCGGCGAGATTAGAAGAGTTAGATTTTGGCCAATCAATAACAATAACAAACTCTCCCTTTGCAGTAACGAGCTCATCACGAAAATCTTGTGCCTTGAAATGAATTGCTTCCTCAAACTTCTTAGTTAATTCACGGCAGATGCAAATATTTGCTTCAGGAAATTCTTGCGATATTTGTTTCAGAGTTGAATGAATACGATGAGGAGATTCAAAAAAGAGTGACGTATTCCCCTGCTCAGATGCGACTTTCAACTTATTTGATATTTCACCTTTTTTACGTGGAAGGAATCCAAAAAAAGTATAAGGATTAGGAGCAAATCCACTAAGTTCAAGAGCAACAGTTACAGCACTAGGGCCAGGAACTGAAGTAACCTCTCCTCCTCTTGCTAATATTTCTTTAACCAGTATATGACCAGGGTCTGAAACGATAGGGCTACCAGCATCTGAGACAAGAATAGGAAATTGAGAATTACTAATTTGATCTATATAGAAGTCTAGCTTGTCTTGGGAATGATCATTGAAAGAGAGAACTCTTAAACCTGGCCTGTCTATTTCAATCTTATTTAATAGAGAACGAAATACACGAGTATCCTCGGCCAAAACGATATCACAACTCTCAAATGCCTGACGCATTCTCTCAGATACATCGTTTAAATTCCCAATTGGCGTTGATACTAGAGTAAGCTTCACTGAAATAATCCTTCTTTAATTGATATATTCTCTAATAAATTATGTGATTCCATTCATTTATAACTTACATAAGAAATAACTTCCATCTAAAACTAAAAGACACAATGCGTTACAATAATATTCGATGTAGTTTTATGCTGAAGAAGGAGTTTTAATGACAATGCAAGCAAGAGTACGCACAGATTCAACTGGAAATATAACAGTTCATATAGAAGGTGGTATGGACTATGAAAATATCATTCCACTAAAGCAAGAATTAGCAACAATTACTAGTTCTCACCCTACTTCAACTATCACGCTTGACCTTACGGCCCTTAACTTCGTTGGCTCATCTGGAATTGGAGTATTCGTTGATACAATTAGAAGTCTAAATAAAAGACGTGACCAAGTTAGACTCTCTAACGTTGCTCCAGAGTTCATAAAAGTTTTTAAACTTTATAATTTTAATGCAATGGAAATTCTAATCAATGAATTTGAAACTGATGAAACAGAACTGTCTAAGTTCTATGGTCAAAAGAAAAGAACTTTTCAAAACTGATAATTTAATAAATTTACATAAAAATCTTGGCCTGGCTTATTTTGCTTAAAACCAATTTCAGCTGGGCCTTTTTGACTAAAGTCTTTAATCTCTATTGATCCCTGGTAATTATAACCACCACCTTGATAACTTGAGTCCTGATAAGGACTTCCTTGAGTATCTGGATAGTAATAATTTTCGTTATTAGGTCCTTGATTTTGATACTTGCGATATTCGTGTGATCCAATAATATAACCACCAAAAATTAAACCAGCATATAGTCCAAGAGAAGCACCAATTGCGATTGAGCGAGATGAACCACCAAAGGCCATTGCCGCCGTTCCCAATAATGCTCCACCAACTGTTCCATACCCAGCATTCATGGCAATGATCTTAACTTTAGGATCCATTTGTGCGCGGGCCTGAAAGCTTGTTGAAATAGTTGAAATAAATAGAGTAATTAAGAATAGTTTTTTAATCATATAAAAATTGTAAAAGAAGGCCTTGCCTGATGCAAGGTAAATGTTCACCAAATCTTAATCAAATAATAGACACAGTGCAAGACATCTCAAAGAAACTTGAAACAAAGTTAGCACTAGAAAACAGCCTTCGCCTTTGCTGTTCAGTAATTTGGCCATTCGATTTTACTTCAAATATTTTTAGGATGAAAGTATCTCGAATTTTATAAATGCCACAAATATCCACTTGCCCACAGCCAACTCGCCTTAGCATTGTAGGACAAATCAATAATGGGATGGCCTCTTTATGAATCTTTGTCGATTTTTTTAATTCTAAATTTAGACCTTTGGATACATTATTCCTGTACAAATTCCTTTACCCCTTTAAATGTTTTGCGATGTATTGGGGTAATACCATATTCTTCGATAGCTTTACGATGAGCAGCTGTAGGATAACCAGCATTTTTTTCAAATCCGTAATAAGGAAATTTTCGAGCTTCCTTTATCATCAGTCGATCGCGGAAAACTTTTGCAATAATGGAGGCTAGCCCTATAAGAACTGACTTACTATCCCCTTTTATTACAGCATGAACATCTTTAACTTTTGTTGACTTAAAAGGAAATTTTCCATCAACTAGAACGACTGAATCTTGTTTTAGAATGTTATGACAGGACTTTTTCATTCCTAGAAGTGATGCTTGAAAAATATTAACTTCATCTATTTTCTTCGGCGTAATCTTTTCGACGCTATATTCAAATAGATCACGAAAGTTTTGTTTCTTAAAAGTTGAGATATTTAACTCTTCTAAAATCCTTTCCATTTTCTTTAAAGAAAGTTTCTTTGAATCTGTAACACCGTATTCTTTTAAAATACTTGCTAAGACTGCAAGATTATCAACTCGTACCCCAACAGCACAAGTTACAACGGGCCCAGCAAGAGGACCTCTTCCAACCTCATCGGTTGCAATTATATATTGATGATCTTTGATGAATTCTTTTTCAAACATAGGCTTCACAAATAAAGAGGCCCCTATTTCTAGGGGCCCTTTTATGACTTAAATAGTTTTTTAAATTACTTTCTATCGTAGTCAATTGCGATACGTGCAGATTTACCTGAACGATCTCTTAGGTAGTAAAGTTTAGATCTTCTAGATTTACCTTTTTGAACGATCTCAATCTTTTCTACATTTGGTGAATGAAATGGGAATACCCTTTCAACACCAATTCCAGAAGAAACTTTTCTAACTCTGAAGTGACCAGATAGTTTACCTTCTTCTTTCATTGCAATACATACACCACGGAAAATCTGAATACGAGATTTGTTACCTTCAGTGATTCTTGCGTGAACATCAATTGTGTCCCCAGTTTTAAACTTTGGGAAAGATTCTACATTTGTGTTCTTGTAATTTTCATTTACTACGTCTACTAAATTCATTACGAACTCCTAAAAAACGCTTGAACTTCTCAGAGGACCAACACCGTGTTGTTCTTAAGTAAATTCTATTTCAAAGACTCAGAGGCACTATTCAGTCGATCTAAATAGATTGCGACTGCCGATCGAACAGACAGGTGATTATATCCATCCGCACTTCCACCAAAAATTGGTTCAAGTGCAAAATGGGCCCGTTCGAGTACTTGTGCATGGAGACCCCATCCTGTACCAAATAACAAGAAGATAGGCCTTTTGTCAAGGCGCGCATTATTGATCAGGTCAGTTTCTACACCATTATTTGACTCGAAATTTGCACCTGTAACACAAATTAAAGGCTCAACACCTTCTATCTCCTTAATTTTATTGATTCCTTCCTCCACAGAGTTCACAAGACGAGCAATTGCCAGCGCATCTTGACGATCTGGGTTATAAACTCCAGCATCATCTTCCTCCCAGTGTCCTAGTATTCTTTTTACTAGTTTATGTTGGGCCTCAAGTGGAGTCACAATAAAGTAATTCTTCATACCAAAAGTACGACAGCTTCTAGCAATATCGTGTATATCGAGATTTGTTACTGAAGTTGTAACAATATCCCCTCTTTTATTTTTAATTGGGTGGTGTACTAAACCGAGATAAATATTATCTTTCATCTTTAATATATCCTTAAACTTTATTTCTCATATAGGTCTTATAAAGATCAGGCCTATACTTTTTTGTAAATTCTAATTTCTTATTCTGGTTAAATTCATCAATAAGCTTGTGATTACCTTCAGTCAAAACACTTGGTACTTTCACACCATTAAAGTTTGAAGGCCTTGTATAAACTGGCCCTTCAATAAGTCCATCTTCAAATGAATCACAAATTGCACTTTGATCATTACCTAATGCTTTTGGTAAAAACCTAAGCATTGCATCGGTAATAGTCATAACAGCAAGTTCTCCACCTGATAGAACATAATCACCAAGTGAATAAATTCGTGTTACATATTGCTCAATAAAGCGCTCGTCAATTCCTTCATAGCGGCCACATATAAATACGTATTGCTTTCTATTTTCTTGAAATGAAGACGCTAAATCTTTTGCATTATCATTATTAAAAACTGTACCTCGAGGAGAAGTATAAATAATTTCTAATTCATCTTTAGAGATTTTTTCAGTTTTTAAAATATGTTTTATGGCCTCTTCAAGAACATCTGCTCTTAGAACCATTCCTGGGCCACCACCATAAGGAGAACTATCGACACCTTTAAAGCTTTTAGGAGAGAAGTCACCAAGATAAAGAGTCTCAAACTCGACTTCATTTTCTAAAAACTTTCCAATGACTCCGCTACTTTTGAAAGCATCAAAGAATTGAGGAAATAATGTGATTACCCATATTTTATTCATTACATTAAACGTGGAATTAAGCATTCCACACGATTCTCTTCTAAATTAACAAGTTTAACAAATTGATCAACAAATGGAATATCAACATGCTTTCCATTAATTTTTGTATTTAAAACAATATGTGCACCGTTATCAAAATATTTTACAACTTTTCCAACGACTTGATCTTTTTCAATGTCAAAAACATCTAGGCCAATAATGTCGGCCATATAAAATTCGTCCTCTTCTGTTTCAGGTAATGTACTGCGATCAACATAGATCTCAAAAGGTAACATTTCTTCAGTTACATTTCTGTTATCAACACCTTCAAGATAGGCAAATACTTTATTTCCAAATGAAATCGATTTAACTGTCAATTCTTTTCCAGTCTTAGCAATTGAGCTTCCATTTAGTGGTTTTGCAAAAAATGTAACACCTTTTTGTAAGACACTATTATCTTTATTTTCTAAGTTAAAGACGAAGGCCCCCTTTATTCCATGCGGTCGGGTTGCAGTGCCAAGTAAAATTAAATTTTCTGAATTTTCCATAGGCTGACTTATATCACGCCTTGCAAGGTAAATCACCTATATATTTTTCAAGTATTTAACTTGCCAATTAACTGAACTCTAGTTTTAATATTTGTATTAAAGACAAAATTCATGGAGAGAATTATGAAAAAAATCGTAAGTGCTGCAGCGGTATGTGTTGTAGCTATCCCAACAATGGCAGCGAGTATTGAGATGCCAACTATTTACGGAAAAATTAACAAAGCAGCTATTTACACTGATCAAGATAGCACAGGAAGAACATCATTTTCAGGTTTTGCAGATGTAGACTCTTCTGAAACTCGTCTTGGTGTAAAAGGTAAATGGGATGTTGAAAACATCCAAGGTACTTATGTAATTGAAATGGGCCTAAACTCATCAAAGGACTCTAACGGTACTGATTATAGAATCAGAATGCGTCAAGCGGCCGTAGGCGCAAAAACTTCAATTGGTACATTTAAGGCCGGTCAAACATATACTCCAATGGACTATGTAATGCTAAAGACTGACGTTCTTAGCTCAACAGTAGCTTCAATTACAGGTTCTGATGCAAGTGCTAGAATTGATGGTGCCGTATCAAGACTAGGTATGAGATATCGTACAAGAACAGATATGATGTCATATGAGACACCAAGCCTTGGTGGACTTACTTTTTCTCTTTCAACTGATAGAGATAACGGTATGAATAACGACTCTACTGATGCAGATTATGGTCCAACTCACTACACTGGTCTTGTTAAGTTTGACAGACAAATGGGTAAAGTTGATATGAACCTATTTGCTGGTTATGACACTTGGGCAGAAGATGGTGAAGATAACACTTACACTCTAGCTGGAGCTAAGTTTGGATTTGGAAACTTCCAACTAAATGCTGCTTACAGTATCGAAGAAAATGATGCTGCAACAAAAACTGAAATCAACAGAACTTATGCAGGTGCTCAATACACGATGAATAAGAATGTATTTGCAGTAACTTATCAACTACGTGATGAAAAAGATGCTGGAAATGAGTATACACAAATTGCTGCTCACTACAGATATATGTTCACAAAGAAATTTGATATGAGCTTAACTGTTCTTACTTATGATGTTGATGAAACAGCTGGAACACAAAACGAAGCGACAATGGCCGCTGCGGGTATCCAACTTAAGTTCTAATAATTTAAAAATTATTTAAATAAGTTCTAAGGCCCACTATTGTGGGCCTTTCTTTTTTGTGAATTATTTTCTATAATATCTCAATGAATCAAAGTGAAATTAAATCAATTGCAATCATGCGAACATCGGCCCTTGGAGATATCATTTGGACGCTTCCAATGCTAAATCGTATCCGCAAAGCAATGCCTAATACAAAGATCTATTATATTACAAGTAATACATTTGCACCTTTATTAGAAGGGATTGAGGATGTCGAACTGATTAAGATCGATAAGCCTAAAAAGCTAAAAGACTACTTTAAGCTTCAACGTATCTTTGAACCATATCACTTTGATATTCTCTTATGTGCACAGGCAAATTTTAGGATAAACTTCATCTATCCTTTCATTAAGGCCAAAAAGAAAATAGGTTTTGATAGTAAACGAGGTAGAGATCTACAAAAGTTCTTTATAGACGAGAGTATCCCTTTCAAAAAGGAGCACTCAGTTGAAGCATTTCTCGGCTTCAGTGATCAATTAGGTATTGTCTCTAGTGAAATTGAATTTAACTTACCTATACAAAAAGTAACTGTCGGCAATCTTCCACTTGGAGACTACGTTGTAATTCATCCCAAGGCTTCTTCTCTTCAAAGAACATGGTCCACTAAGAGATATATTGAAGTAACAAATCTAATCAAAGAGAAATATGATATTCCTATCGTTTTAACAGGAATTCCAAGTGATAAGGATATTTGTCATGAAATTGAAAATGAGTCCAACGCTCATATCATAAACCTTTGCGGCAAAACCTCTCTTAATGAACTTAAAAATGTATTTCTTAGTGCTAAACTAGTTATTGCTCCAGATTCTGGACCAGCTCATATGGCAGCAGCTTTAAATACCCCAGTGGTTGGGCTATACACAGCTGTTCCTCCAGAATACACAGGACCATATGGCCAAATACATAATTGTATCAATGCATACCCAAAAGCTTTAGAGCATTACTTCCATAAAACAATTGAAGATGTCCCATGGCGATTTCGCATCAAAGAAGACGATATGATGGATTTAATTACTGTTAATGAAGTATTTGAAAAGCTTAGTTCTATTCTAAATAAATAATAAGATTAATCGCTCCTGCTTTTTAAAATAAGAAGAAAAGAAGCTTCGATAAATGTTTTCTGGATTGCTTAGTTGGTTACCCGAAGGCTCTAACTTAACAAGAACCCTCTCTCACTCGCATCCTGCTCGTTCGCACAGGGTTGTACGGTGTCATTTAGCTTCATACTAAATGACACCTACAAAAAAAAAGCCAGATCACTGAATGCGTGAGCATTCAGGACACCTTAAACAAAAAAAGCCAGATCATTGATCTGGCTTTTTATATAGAAGGTGCATCTTCCTAGTCTCACACCAAGTTACCCTGGCACTACCTTTGGCGCTAGCGGGCTTAACTGCTGAGTTCGG
>NZ_QDKL01000005.1 GCF_003346865.1 Halobacteriovorax vibrionivorans
CATTTAAATAACAGTATCAGATAGAAGACGAGAACTTAAAAGTAATACAAAACAAGACAAGTATATTGATTATACAAAACTTTTAGTTGGTTAGATAAAGCTACTAAGGGTATATGGTGGATATCTTGGCAGTAAGAGGCGATGAAAGACGTGTGTTAGAGTGCGATATGTATCGGCGAGCCCTCAAGCAGGCTTTGACCCGGTAATTTCTGAATGGGGGAACCCAGCTTATGGAGACATAGGTTACCGTTTGGTGAGTAAAGTAGCCATTCTGGAGCTAACCAGGGGAACTGAAACATCTAAGTACCCTGAGGAAGAGAAATCAATTGAGATTTCGCTAGTAGCGGCGAGCGAACGCGAAATAGCCCAAACCGTTAAGTTTACTTAGCGGGGTTGTAGGACTGCAATATGTAGCTTTGAGATTAGGAGAAGGGTCTGGGAAGTCCCGCCAAAGAGAGTGAAAGCCTCGTATCTGAAAGTTGATAAGCGCTAGCAGTATCCTGAGTAGGACGGAACACGTGAAATTTTGTCTGAATCTGGGAGGACCACCTTCCAAGGCTAAATACTACTTACTGACCGATAGTGAACAAGTACCGTGAGGGAAAGATGAAAAGAACCCCGATGAGGGGAGTGAAATAGAACTTGAAACCATATACTTACAATCGGTGGAAGTGCTATTGTAAGGCATGACCACGTACCTTTTGCATTATGAGCCATCGAGTTACGATTTGTAGCAAGGTTAAGCCGTTGCAGGTGTAGCCGTAGGGAAACCGAGTCTTAATAGGGCGTTTAGTTGCAGGTCGTAGACCCGAAACGGGATGAGCTATCCATGAGCAGGTTGAAGCGAGGGTAACACCTTGTGGAGGACCGAACCCATATAGGTTGAAAACTGTTGGGATGACTTGTGGATAGGGGTGAAAGGCCAATCAAATTCCGTGATAGCTGGTTCTCTTCGAAATGCATTTAGGTGCAGCGTCTGACGAATACTGACGGGGGTACAGCACTGAATTGGCTAGGGGGCTTACCAGCTTACCAAACCATATCAAACTCAGAATACCGTTAAGTAATATCAGGCAGTGAGACTACGGATGCTAAGGTCCGTTGTCGAAAGGGTAAGAGCCCTGACCATCAGCTAAGGTCCCTAAATCGTGTCTAAGTGGGAAAGGTTGTGGAACTACTGTGACATCCAGGAGGTTGGCTTAGAAGCAGCCACCCTTTAAAGAAAGCGTAATAGCTCACTGGACTAGTGGTTCTGCGCCGAAAATGTAACGGGGCTAAAGATACGTACCGAAGCTATGGAATGAACTTTGTTCATTGGTAGAAGAGCATTGTGTTTATCGATGAAGGCGTACCGCGAGGAGCGCTGGAGATCCCACAAGAGCTGATGATGGCATGAGTAGCGATAAGGAGTGTGAGAATCACTCCCGCCGAAAATCTAAGGGTTCCTGGGCCAGGTGACTCCGCCCAGGGTTAGTCGGATCCTAAGGTGAGGCCGAAAGGCGTAATCGATGGACAACAGGTTAATATTCCTGTACTTGGTTATATTCGTTTGACATGAGGAGTGACGGAGAAAGGTAGCAAATCCCACTGTTGGATGTGGGTTTAAGCGTGTAGGCTGAGATGTAGGCAAATCCGCATCTCGTGAAGGCTGAGGCGTGATGACGAGGGCTTGCCCGAAGTTTGTGATCCTCTGCTTCCCAGAAAAACTTCGTATGAAGAATGTAATCAATCCGTACCGTAAACCGACACAGGTAGATGAGGAGAGAATCCTCAGGCGCTTGGGAGAACTCTTGTTAAGGAACTCTGCAAATTGGAGCCGTAACTTCGGGATAAGGCTCGCCCCTGCTGGTGACATCGCTTGCCGATGTAGCTGACGGGGGCCGCAGTGAAAAGGGGGTAGCGACTGTTTATCAAAAACACAGGACTCTGCAAACACGCAAGTGGACGTATAGGGTCTGACGCCTGCCCGGTGCTCGAAGGTTAAGAGGAGAGGTTATCCTTTTGGAGAAGCTTTGAATCGAAGCCCGAGTAAACGGCGGCCGTAACTATAACGGTCCTAAGGTAGCGAAATTCCTAGTCGGGTAAGTTCCGACCTGCACGAATGGCGTAACGACTTCCCCACTGTCTCAACAAGAGGCCCAGCGAAATTGGAGTGCGCGTGAAGATACGCGCTACCCGCGGAAGGACGAAAAGACCCCGTGAACCTTTACTGTAGCTTGACATTGGCTTTTGAATAGTAATGCGTAGGATAGGTGGGAGCTGTTGATATGTGCGTTCCGGCGTACAAGAAGGCATCCTTGAAATACCACCCTTTGCTATTTGAAATCCTAACCTACCATCGTAATCCGGTGGGGGGACAATGTCTGGTGGGCAGTTTGACTGGGGCGGTCGCCTCCTAAAGAGTAACGGAGGCGCACAAAGGTTCCCTCAGGCCGCATGGAAACCGGCTGTAGAGTGTAAACGCATAAGGGAGCTTGACTGCAACACAAACAAGTGGAGCAGGGTCGAAAGACGGTGTTAGTGATCCGGTGGTTCCGAGTGGAAGGGCCATCGCTCAACGGATAAAAGGTACTCCGGGGATAACAGGCTGATCTCCCCCAAGAGTTCACATCGACGGGGAGGTTTGGCACCTCGATGTCGGCTCATCGCATCCTGGGGCTGGAGCAGGTCCCAAGGGTTAGACTGTTCGTCTATTAAAGCGGTACGCGAGCTGGGTTCAGAACGTCGTGAGACAGTTCGGTCTCTATCCTCCGTGGGCGCAAGAAATTTGAGTGAATCTGACCTTAGTACGAGAGGACCGGGTTGGACGAACCTATGGTGTATCGGTTGTGACGCCAGTTGCATTGCCGAGTAGCTAAGTTCGGAAGGGATAACCGCTGAAAGCATCTAAGTGGGAAGCCCATCACAAGATAAGATTTCTATAAGACAGCTTGTAGACTACGAGCTTGATAGGTCGCATGTGTAAGCGCAGTAATGTGTTGAGCTGAGCGATACTAATTAGTCTTTTTGCTTTATTTAACTTTTACTTTTAAGTTCACTTCTATTTGATATTGTTTTTTAAGTGTAAAAACTTTAAAAGACTTGAAAAAGTCTAGAGATTGAATTAAATATACCAAGAATTAAATTTTTGGTGTGTCGATAGCGGCGGGGAAACACCTGATACCATCCCGAACTCAGCAGTTAAGCCCGCTAGCGCCAAAGGTAGTGCCAGGGTAACTTGGTGTGAGACTAGGAAGATGCACCTTCTATATAAAAAGCCAGATCAATGATCTGGCTTTTTTTGTTT
>NZ_QDKL01000007.1 GCF_003346865.1 Halobacteriovorax vibrionivorans
GTTCCATATATGAATCCGTCCCTTGAAACAAGATAAATTAAGTCAGTAGGTCTTAAAATAAGCTTCCATATATCCGGCCTATGCTCGAGGAGGCTTTATACTTTTTCCTACTGGCCATGATGAGTTTCACTAATTCTTTCCATATCAGGTGCGCGGCATCTTAACGTGCCCTGGAACGCTACTGGTTTAAAGAACCTATCTTGTATCTAATTTTACATCAATAATATGCTTTTAATTCCTTATGCTAATTTATATTCAGTATTATTTCTCATTACACTAAAAGCTATTCTTGCTAGTTTATTTGCTAGAGCGACGCATGCTTTATTGTGTCCGCGTCGCTCTTTTACCGATTGTGCCCATTTCGATAACTTGTCGTCATATCTCGCTGACCAATGTAGGGCTATTCTAGCACCATGAACTAGTAGAGATCTAATATAGCTATCACCACGCTTGCTTATTCCTAGAAAAACATCCTTACCTCCGGAGGAATGTTGTCTCGGTGTTAGACCAAGCCATGCAGCAAACTCTCTACCATTATTAAACTCTTTTATATCAATTGAAGATAAGATACTTGCTGTTAGCTTACCAATTCCTTTGACTGTTAGAAGCCTTTTACAAGTGGGACTCTCTTCAGTGTGTTTTTCAATTCTTAAATCATAATTCTCAATTTTAATTTTTATGAACTCATATTCTTCGTAAAGTTCCTGTAGAGTTTCTTTAAATGAGTTTGTTAAATTATTTTCTTTCATAATTTTTGGCATATATTTATTAAAGTTCCGTACTGCTTTTGGAATAAATATTCCGTACTCCATTAGTAGACCTCTCATTTCGTTAACGAGAGATGTTTTATTTCTTACAAGTCTCTTTCTAGCTCTGTGCATACTTTGAATATCTTGAGAAGCAATAGACTTGTCTGGAACAAATCTCATGTTCTTTCTCGTTACAGCTTCACATATAGCTTCTGCATCAGCAGCATCTGTCTTATTGGTTTTAACATATGGTTTTACATATTGAGGTGGCATCATCTTCACTTCATGTCCAAGCTTTTTAAACTCTCTTGCCCAATAGTGAGAAGCACCACAAGCCTCAATTCCTATTAAACAGTTTGGTAACTTTTGAATGTAGGCAATTAACTGAGATCTCTTTACTTTTCTCTTAATTACAGTGTCACCATTGCTATTAACTCCATGTAATTGAAAGATATTCTTTGCCAAATCTATCCCTAGTACGCTAACGTTTTTCATGTCCGTCTCCTTTCTTATTAAATAAATTTTTAGCTTACATTTATTTTGGCACATTTACTTGATGCCGTTAAGAAAGGGACGGATTCATCTCATTAGGTGCTTTTTCTTT
>NZ_QDKL01000008.1 GCF_003346865.1 Halobacteriovorax vibrionivorans
CCACCATATACCCTTAGTAGCTTTATCTAACCAACTAAAAGTTTTGTATAATCAATATACTTGTCTTGTTTTGTATTACTTTTAAGTTCTCGTCTTCTATCTGATACTGTTATTTAAATGTAAAAGATCTAAAATTATTAATGGTGGGTCTGGCTGGACTCGAACCAGCGACCCCGTCCTTATCAGGGACGTACTCTAACCAGCTGAGCTACAAACCCAAAATAATTTTGTATTTTTATAAAAAATGAGAAAGAAATCCAATTTCGTTTTAAACGTTTGACCAGAATAATGTACTTAATTTCTACTGTTATCTGCTTCAACTTGTTCGTACAAAAATCCTTTAAAAGGAGGTGATCCAGCCCCAGGTT
>NZ_QDKL01000009.1 GCF_003346865.1 Halobacteriovorax vibrionivorans
AGATAGGTGGCGTTGGTGGCGCGCGGACCCTCTGCGGCGGCGGCGGCCATGTCGGCTGCGACGGCGGCGGCGCCGGCCGCGGCCGCGGTGGTGGGCGAGACGAGCTGGTTGCCGCGGCCCACCATCTGGGAGACCATCCACTGGAGGGAGGAGGCGGCCGAGAAGACGAGGGCGAAGAGCGCGATGCTGCCGGCGTAGACGTGGGTGGGCGGGACGGTCGCCTCGTAGACGCGCCGCTCGGGCTCGGCGGTGGGGTCGGCGTCCGCGTTCTCCACGCTGTAGCCGCGCCCCAGGTCCGCGGGCGCGGCCAGGAACCGGGC